>QHSO01000256.1 GCA_003220475.1 Candidatus Rokuibacteriota bacterium
CTCATCGATCTTCAGCGGCGTCTCTATCGCCCCGTCCGGGGCGACCCGTTCGGTGATCTCGAGCCGCAGCCGCCGCGGCACCGGCGGCGGCGGCTTGGGCGCCGCCTTGAGATCGTAGAGGTGCAGCCGGCTCGACCGCGCGATCTCCAGCACGTCCCGAAATCCGCGCGTGGTGATCAAGCCCACGACCGCGCCGCGCCCCTCGACGATGGCGTTCGTCACGATCGTCGTACCGTGCGCGACCGAGGCGATCGGGTGATCGCCGGCGAGCGTCTCGAGGCCGCGCATGACGCCGTCCGCCGGGCTGGCCGGCGTCGTCGGGACTTTGCCGCTCGACAGCCGGCCCGACGGCGCGCGCACGACAACGTCGGTAAAGGTGCCGCCGACGTCGATGCCGACGCTGCTGCCGGTCATGCGCGAGAGGCTAGCACGGGACGCGAGCCAGTGAGCGACTGGCCGCCGCGGACCGCGAGCTGACGACATCGTGGCACGCCGCGGGCGAAATTGATCTGCGGTTTGGCTCGAACTCCACGTAAAGCCGCGCCAGAGAATGCCTCGGGTGTGGCATCCAGGCTGCAACGCATCCCCCGGATTCGCGCGATACACCAGTTCGACCGACTCACTGCAGTGCACTCAAACCGGGGGAGATGCGATGAAGCGTGTGTGGATTGCCGTTTTCGTGGCGGCGCTGGCCGTGCCGGCGCTTGCCGCTGCTCAGGATCGTATGGCTTGGTGCGCGGGCGCTACCAACGCGCAGGGCACCAACTTCGGGACCTGCCCGAACGCCGGACGCGACATCCAGGTCGCCGGCCAGGCATCGGGCATCCGGCGCCAGACGCCGAACATGCCGGCGAGCGATTTCGGGGCGGTCGTCGATTATTCGGCGAACGTCGAGTCGCCCGGCACCGGCGACTAGCTCGTTTCAGCTGCCTCGCAGGGATCCACGACGACCGCCCTCGCAGCCTCCTGCGGGTGCGGTCGTCGTGTTTCAGCGCCCGATATCCCGTCCATGACGATGAAGTGACGTTCCGCCACCGGCATGTCGATCTCGACCGGCTTCTTGTGGACCGTGCTACAGCCGCAGACGATCAGCGCGACGGCGAGGGTGGCAATCCAGAGCTTCCACATATAGGGCTCCCGACCGAGTCAATACCTGGTGGCCGCGGATATTCCCATTGATGGACTGGATGGTCAAGCGATGCTGACGCGGCGTGTTGGCGATCGGCTCAGCCGAGCATCTCGCCGACCGCGAGCTCAATGTCTGGGAATGCCAGTGGCGGGAGCGTTGCGCCGCGCGGGAAACGCTCGATACGTTCGAAGCCGGACGCGCGCGGCTCGCGATGGATCTCGACCGCATCGCCCTCGTCCTCATTGAGGATTCCGGCCTCAGCCATTCGGTGGTACTCGTCCAGCGGAACCGGCGCCTGATCAGCTCGACGTCGATCGCCATGCGGTGATCGTACGCGCGTGGCGCGCGCGCTCGTCAATGTCCAATCTTTCCTACCGTCGAACGACGGCGTTGTGGATGGCATTACAGAGCGCTCGCACGTCGGTCGAGCGTAGACGCCGGACGTTGAACGCCTTGAGCCAGTCGGGCCACGCTCGCGGATCGTCCTCGAGCGACGTCAGCGCGACGACGGCGGCGCCGCGATCGTTGGCCCAGCTGAGAAACCGGACATCGAGATCGCGCGTCAGGGTGTCGACGATGATGGCGTCCGCACCGCGGTGGCGCTGCATGAGCTCGCCGCACGACATCGCCGCGGTGATGCTGCCGGCGCCCCCGAGTCGCAGCGTCGTCCGGATCACCTCGAGGAGCTCCGGCACCTCGCTGACGATCGAAACGTCGACGCCGTCGAGCGGCCGCCTTTCCAAGAACGCCATGCCGATAGTGATTGCAACGCGAACGCCACTCCGCACGTGGTCGATGGGGTGATGGTGGGCTGGTCCGACCCAGTGCGGACCGCACATAGAATTTGGTTTTTGGCGACCGCGAATGCGATTGTAGGGCCGCGCTAATGCGCGCAAATCCTCGGCGGAGGTGATGGATGGCCGGTAAGAAGAACTTCGGGGGGTACGCGGTGAAGTTCGGCGGCCGGACCGAATCGCTGGAGTCGATCATGGGTGGGAAGCCGATCGGACCCGCTGAGATGACGAAGAAGCTCTGGACCTTCATCAAGAAGCACCGGCTCGCGACGAAGTAAGTCGTCGGCCTCGGGCGGAGCGCCGTTGGCCTCGGGCGGAGTGCCGCCGCCCGGCGCTCCGCTTTTCCCCGCCGCGCCCGCGACGGGACGATAATCCATGACGTGGACTTCATCCAGTCGCATCTGGACTTCCTGGTCCGCCATATGCTCTCGGTCGTCTTCGTCGCGTTTCTCGTCGAAGCCGCCGGCGTGCCGTTTCCCAGCCGGATCGTGTTGCTCGTTGCCGCGACCCTGGCGGATGGCTCGCGGCAGCTGGTCGGCCTGGTCGCGGCGGCGACGATCGGCTCGCTGCTGGGTGACCACGTACCGTACCTGGCCGGCGCGCTGACGGGCCCGAGAATCCTCGCGCTCTACTGTCGGCTCACGCTCGGGTCCGCCGGGTGCGTGGAAAAGACCGTGGGCTACTTCAAGCGGTTCGGCGCCGCGGCCATCCTCATGTCGCGATTCTCGGCCAGCGTGCGGCTCTTCGCCTCCGCACTGTCCGGCTGCGGCCACATCACGTATGGCAAGTTCATCACCTTCGATTTCGCCGGAACATTGCTCTACACGACGACGTGGGTCGTGGTCGGCTATCTCGTCGGCGAGCGCGCCGCGGAGTTCCTGAGCCGCCACGGCGGCGCGCGGCTGCTGCTGCTGCTCGGCCCGGTGGCCCTGGCCACGCTCATCGGATATCGCCTCTGGCGGCGCCAGCGCTACGGCCCCGTGGACCCCGACGTTGTCGTCGCCGAATCGTCGTGCGTCCAGGGACCGGACCGAATCGCCCCCTGATGACCACCGGCCGCGGCGACGGGGCGCGATGGCAAGCATCTCGCGAGTGCGCTACCGTAACGCGCATCGGAGGTGCTGCATGGCCATCCAGCTGGACCACATCATCGTCCCGTCACGCGACAAGCACGCCGCGGCCAAGCGGCTGGCGGAGCTGCTCGACGTGCCGTCGGCCGAATCCCTCGGCGAGTTCGTGGCCGTCTTCGTCAATGACGGTCTGACGCTCGATTTCGCCAACCGCGAGCGCTTCGAGAACCATCACCTCTGCTTCCGCGTGTCGGACGCCGAGTTCGACGCGATCTTCGGACGCATCAAGGCCGCGCGCATCGCGTACCGTAGCCGCCCGCACGGCGAAGACGACTTCACGATCAACACGCGCATGGGCGGCAAGAACCTCTACTGGCAGGACGACGACGGCCATCTCTGGGAAATCCTGACGGTGAGCTATGCGCGGCCCGACTCACCGTTTGCGGCCCCCTCGAGATAGCCGATGAAGCTCACGCCCGACGTCCGCGCGCTGCTTGACGAGCCCAACTTCGCCCATCTCGCCACGCTGCTGCCGGACGGCTCGCCGCAGTCCGCGCCGGTGTGGATCGACGTGGAGGGCGATCGTGTGCTGATCGCGACCGGCGAGGGATCGCTCAAGGCCCGGAACACCAAGCGCGACGCCCGCGTGTCGCTGTCGGTCGTGGCCATGGACAATCCGTACCGCGAGGCGCAGCTGCGCGGGCGCGTCGTCGAGCGCCGCCCCGACGCGAAGTTCGAGATCATGGATCGGATCTCGCGCAAGTACACCGGCAAGGACTTCCCGATGCGCGCCAATCCCGAGCAGCGCGTGGTGCTGGTCATCGAGATCGAGCGCGCGCGCTACGCCGTGCTGCCGTTCACGCACACGCCGGGGCGACGGCGCTGATGTTGCGGCGGCGGGCGCCGTGACGGGCACCCGCCGCCCAGTTACGCCGCTAGTCCTTCGAGATGCAGTAGCGAGTACCGAGCGTGCTCCCCACGTTCTGAACCGCGGGTACTGCCTTCTCCAAGGCGTCCTTCGCTTCCTTGAGCGTCCCGCGCTGTTCGTGCGATAAACGGCCCCGCAGCAGGTCGTCGATCTCCCCGAGTAGAGTTTGACCCGCGGCGTCCTGCGCCGCGATCTTCGCGCAGAAGTCGGCCAGCCCCTCTGGGTTCAACGTGCCGCGCTCGCC
>QHSO01000060.1 GCA_003220475.1 Candidatus Rokuibacteriota bacterium
AGGAGATTGCGACCGTCCGGGTCGTCCTCGACGACGAGGATCGTCAAGCCGGACAGCGAAGGGACGTTGCGTCGCAGCGTTTCAGGTTGGCTCACGCCAATAGGTTATCTCGCAGCGCCGTCCGCCACCTAACTCGACGTTCGGCGGCTCCCTCGAGCGGTATGGTGGGAGACATCGGCGGTCGGAGTGTCGTGGTACACTCCCGAACCTGAGTCGGCGCGGGCTCGTGGTGCAGCCTGGTTAGCACACTGGACTGTCAATCCAGAGGTCGCGGGTTCAAGTCCCGTCGAGCCCGCCATTAATCAGAAGAGAGAAGGGGCACCCTGGCGGTGCCCCTTCGTCGTGTGCGGGACGACGTCCTACGCTGCTCGCCCCATTCGCCGGTCGATCTCGCGCTCGGCGTCCTCGCGCGACCAGCCGTAACGGGTTTGAAGGGCTCCGACCAACTTGTCCGCCTCACCCTCGATGCGGTCCAGATCGTCGTCGGTGAGCTGGCCCCACCACGACTTCGCCTGGCCGCGCGCCTGCTTCCACCATCCTGCGAACACATCGGAATTCATGCTGGCCTCCTGATCATGCGTCTCGCGCGACGGACGCGGCCAGATACCGCCGTTTTCAACTCGTGAAAACGTGAGACCTGCTCCGCAACGCCGCCCGACTCGCGGTAGAAAGTCCGGTGCAACGGCAAGGCCAGTGCGGCCCCACATGCGTCGGACAGGTCGGGCGCTCTTGGCTTGCCCGCACGCGACTTCGGGCAGTTCGCCACGGCGCCGCGATCCCGCCATACGCGAACACCGCGTGTTATATGAATGTGCGCGGCTGGCATGGTTTCTGCCATTCGCGTGGCGTGGCGCAAATTCTCACGGGCCTGACCGATCGAACGGAAACGGGGGCAGTGATGTCTTCGACGCCGTCATCGACAAAGCCTGGTGCGCGTCTTCTGCCGGTCGTGCTCGTTACGATGACGCTGCTCGTCGCGGTGTTCCTGGCGCTGTCGAGTTACGGCGTCATCGATTGATCCACGGCCGCCCGCCGCTCGCGGAGGCCGGCGCGTCGGACGTGACCACGACACTGAAGGTGCTCGCGCTCGACTTCGACGGCGTGCTCTGCGACGGCCGCGCAGAATACTTCGAGGCCGCGCGGCGTGCGTATCGCGCGACGTGGCCGGCCGCACGTGACGTTCCCGATGACGTCGCGGCCGCATTCGGCGCCCACCGGCCGCTCGTCGAGAGCGGATGGGAGATGCCGGTGCTGCTGCACGCGATCGTCGCCGGCGAACCGGAGAGCGCGCTGGTCGATCGGACGGCGTGGCTCCCGACGGCGCGGCGACTGCTCGACGGCGCGCGCCTGGCGCCCGAGACACTCGGCCACGCGCTCAATCGCGTACGCGACGAGTGGTTCGCGCGCGATCCCGATGACTGGGTGCGCCACAATACGTTCTATCCCGGCATCGTCGCGCGCCTCGTCGAGATCCTCGCGGACCGCATCGCGATCGCGATCGTCACGACGAAGGCCGAGCGGTTCGCGCGGGCGCTGCTGGCGTCGCAGGACGCGCGACTCGCGGCGTTGACCATTGTCGGTCGAGAGCCCGGCGGCACCATACCAAAACAGGAGTCACTTGCTCGGCTGGCCGCTGCGCACCGTCTGCAACCCGGTGCGCAGGGGCTCTGGTTTGTCGAGGATCTACTTGAAACGCTTGATGCCGTGCGTGCCGCGCGGGCACTGGCCGCCGCGCGTCTGTTTCTCGCGGATTGGGGCTACAACACACTAGAGCAGCGTGCGTCGGCGGGGTGGCGCCCATACATCCGCCTGCTCTCGCTGGGGGTCTGGGCCGCGCCGTTTTCGGCCTGGCCGCACTGAAAAGTCCGCGGCACCCGCCTTGCTCTGTCGATCTACGGACGTCTGTCCAAAACGGAGGGCACTGTGATCAAGAGCCTACTCGTCGGAGCGATCGCCGGCGGCGCCGTGATGTGGGTCTACGGGGACCGGATCCGGGACTACATCGACGACGTCACCATGAACGTGCGGGAGCGCGCAGCGGCTCAGCTCGAGGGGGCAGCCGAACGCCTGCAGACCGTCGCGGACACCGTCGAAGACGGGTTGAGCGGAGCGGCTCGGCGCGCGAGCTGACGTGTCTCGTGCCACGGGCGCCTCGGCCCGTGACTGGATCGCGCGGAGCTTCACGCACGTCGAGGACGTCCTCTACGTGGCGCTCGGCGTGCTCCTCGCGGCCGGGGCGCTCGTTCTGCTCGCCGACGCGACGCTGACGTTCGTCACCAACCTCGTCGCCGGCACGCTGCCGTCGCGGATCATCGGTCTGCTCGACCGCGTGCTGCTGGTGTTGATGTTCGCCGAGATCATGTACACCGTGCAGGTCTCGTTTCGCGAGCACGCGCTCGTGCCCGAACCCTTCCTCGTCGTCGGCCTCATCGCGGCCATCCGGCGCGTGCTCGTGATCACCGCGGAGTTCGCGGAAGTCAAAGACGCGCCCACCGAGACGTTCAACACGACGATGGTCGAGCTCGGCCTGCTGACCGTGCTGAGCCTCGTGCTCGTCGTCTCGCTCGTGCTCCTGCGGCGCCGTCCGGCGATGCCGGCCGCCGAGCGCTGAGCTACGGTGACCGAGGACCGCCCCGCGTTTCCCGGGGCGGTTCCGAGTATTGGGGGGTGTGGGGGGCCATGTCGGGGCCCCCCACATTATCTACCGCACCGTACACGTCATCGGACGGAGCGCCGTGGTCGAGCCACTCACCGAAAGCCGGGAGGCTCGACGCCAGGCGCCATTCGGCGAGCACCTCCAGCGCCATCGCGCGCATCGCGCCGGTCTCGCCACCGGCGGCGAGACAGCGCTCGAGCAGCCAGCGCTCGAAGTCGGCCGCTTCGGGATCTTCCGCGACGGCGCCTTCGAGCAGCGCGCGCTTGATGCCGAGGCCGATCGCGTCGGGAGTCGTGTCGCGCTTGCGTCGCCGACGGCGTCCCTCGGATGCCTCGAGCGCGGCGAGGAGCTCGCGGCAGATCACGGCCGGCCGAGCGGTCATCGCTGCCACCAGCGACGCCGTTCGCGGGCCACGACGTGAACGTCGAGCGCAGCGCCGACGCCCCCCGGACGCTTCCAGCCACGCGCGAGGGCCGCGACGTCGAGGTCGACCGTCGCGAGATCGAGCAGTCGTACCTCGCCGATCGGCGAGGCGCCGAGCGTCGTGATCGTCTTCACCCACGCGCCGCACGCCGCGCAGCCGTCGGCGCGACGCGCTTCACCGGTCGTCTCGCCGACGAGGCCGCGCAGGCGCGCGTGCTCGTCGGTGCCGCAGAACGGGCAGCGTAGCCACGCGGCGCGCCAGTCACCGCCGCACCGGCCACAGCGCAGCCGGCGCGCGCTCTCGAGACCGCGCGCTTCTGCCAGCGTCGCCCACGCGCCGCAGATGGGACACCACGCGTGCGCGTGATCGGCCGGAACGCGATTGCCGAGGCGCGCCCCACAGCACTGCAGCCACGGCCAGGCGACCAATGGCAGCACCGCGCGCAGCGGCTCGGCCGGCACCCTCGCCGCATCGGCGAGCGCGTCGATGCGCGTCGTGTCGAGCGCGATCGCGGCCTCGAGCATCACGAGGCCGTCGAGCTTTTCAGCAGCGCTCGCGAGCACCGGCGCGGATCGAGCGCCGACGTCGAGCAGGCGGCGCAGCCACGCCGAGGCGACAACCGGGTCGATGGTCAGCGTCGCGCCGGCAAGCAGCGGCACGCCGGTGGCGGACGCGGGGATCGCGTCGGCCCAGGCGCTTGTCGCGGCCTCGTCGGCCACGACCGAAAGCAGGTCGAGCCAGCCGCCGAATTCCGGGTGCTCGCGTGCGAGGCTTTCGACGGTCGGCGTCGCGAGCGTCGTTGTGCTCACCGGCCGCGAGGCGATGCGGCGACCGCGGTGCTGCCCGCCAAGGGCATGACCACCGGCGTCTTGGCGTACGGATTCGCGCCCGCATGCAGCTCGATGCCGCCGTGGTTGCCGACGTCGGCGCCGGGACCGCCGGCGCGCTGGCGCGTGGCCTCCGGGCTCGTGCAGGCCGTCAGCGCGGCGAGCGCGAGCCAGACGATCGCGCGGCGCATCGTCAGATCGCCTCGGAGGACAGCACGATCACGACGCGCAGCAGGAAGCCGCCCACCAGGACGAGGACGGCCGCCGCACGCGCGGAGGCGGACAACGGGCTGTGGGCGCGCACCTCTAAGATCAGCGGCACGATGATGCCGATGCCCACGACGCCGAGCAGCAGCAGGGCGCCCCACGCGCTCAGCCAGACGCGCGCGAGCGAGCCGAGGGACACGACGAGCGCGACGAGCGTGATCAGCTCCAGCACGAGCACGAACGTGTCGAAGCGCGCCAGCGCCCGCAGGCCGCCGACGAGGAACACACGGCGCGAGCCGAGCAGCATCAGCAGCGCGATCGAGGTGGACGCGCTCGACACGAGGAACACGGCGCCGAGCAGCGTGGTGTCCGACCAGATCGGTCGGTTCGTGACCGCGAGCAGCACGCCGGTGTAGGAGGCGAGGAAGAAGCCGGCGAGGCCACCGAGCGCGCTGACGATCGTGCCGATGACGCTCGGCGGTCGCAGAAAGCTGAACCGGTGCCGGCGCTCATCTTCGCCCAGCGCGCCGAGGAACGACAGGAACGCGAAGGCGCTGAAGACCAGCAGCCCCCAGGCGCCGAACGACATCGGCGAATACGTCTTCAACATCGGTCGCCACGTCGCGGATTGCAGCAGCATGTGCCAGAAGCGCTCGGGCCGGCCGAGGTCGGCGATCAATAAGATTCCGCACACGACGACCGCCGGAAACGCGATCAGGTAGCCGAGGCGCGCCAGTGGCCGGTCCGTCGGCCGCCCGACGAGATCGATCATCGAGGCCAGGAAGTAGCACCCGCCGGCGAGGCCACCGATGAAGAAGTAGAGGATGATCAGCCAGCGCCAGTGCGGCGGCTCGGTGAAGAAGGTGCTAGACATTGACGTCCCTTCGCGAGCGAAGCGAGATCAGCCCCACCACGCCGACGACCACGGCGCCGAGCGCCGACCACAGCGAGCCACGCTTGAGATTGCGTGTCGGCATCTTGGGATCCGGCGGCAGTCCATAGACCTCGGGCTTGTCGACCAGTAGATAGAACGAGTTCAGGCCGCCGAGCATCTTTTCGTCGGCGCCGTAGAGGTAGGCGCCGCGCTCGCCGCGGCCGTGCAGCTGCTCGACCCGCGCCTGGGCCTTTTGCTTGAGCTCCCGGATGGGACCGAAGTTGATCGAGGCCGTCGGGCACGCCTGCGCGCACGCCGGCGTCATCCCCGCGCGCATGCGGTCGTAACACAGCGTGCACTTCTGCGCGGTGCCCGACACGGGATTGATGTCGATGACCCCGAACGGACAGGCGCCGATGCAGTCCCGGCAGCCGTTGCAGACGTCGGACTGGATGACGACGGTGTCGAACTCCGTGCGGATGATCGCGCCGGTGGGGCAGACCTCGAGACAGCCGGCCCGCACGCAGTGCTTGCAGACGTCGGACATCATGAGCCAGCGGCCCTGGCGGCGCTCAGCGTCGAACTGCTCGATGAACTTCACGTGGCGCCAGTGGATACCGTCGAGCCGCCGCGTGTTGTCGTAGGAATCGCCCGAAAGCTTGCTGCGCCCGCCGTTCGTCGCGGGCAGCTGATTCCATTCCTTGCAGGCGACCTCACACGCCTTGCACCCGATGCACACCGTCGTGTCCGTGTAGAACCCCATCGGCTCGGGCATCAGACCTTCTCCACGTTGCAGACGAAGGCCTTGCCCTCGTGGATCGAGACGTTGGGATCGGCCACGAGCGAAGTCAGCTCGTTGACGACGTCACCGGTGACGAGCCCCTCATAGCCCCAGTGCCACGGCATGCCCACGTGGTGCACGACGCGGCCGTCGATCGTGAACGGCCGCAGCCGCCGCGTGACGAGCGCCTTGGCGCGGATGCTGCTCCGCGGCGTGCTCACGCGCACCCAGTCGAGATTGGCGATGCTCTTCTCCGCGGCCAGTTCGGGGCTCATCTCGATGAACAGCTCGGGCTGCAGCTCGGTAAGCCAGGGGTTGAAGCGGCTCATCGCGCCGGCGAGATAGTGCTCGGTGAGGCGATACGTCGTGATGACGATCGGGAAGCGGCTGTCGCCGGGCTGCACCAGCGCGTTGTCCTCCCGCTTCCAGTACTTGTAGACGGGGCTCGCCTGCTGCTTGTAGAGCGGATTGCGCACCGGCGACTCGGCCGGCTCGTAGTGCGTCGGCAACGGGCCGTCGACCAATCCCGAGGGCACATACAGCCAGCCCTTGCCGTCGGTCTTCATGATGAACGGATCCGTGCCCGACAGCCCGTCGAGCCCGATGGCGTCAGGGTTGGCCTTCGCCGTCGGCGGCTTGGTGGCCGCAAAGTCCGGCACATCGAGGCCGACCCACTTCTTCTGCTCGCCGTCCCACCACACCCACTTCTTGCGCTCGCTCCACGGCCGACCGTTCAGATCCGCCGACGCGCGGTTGTACATGATTCGACGATTGGCGGGCCACGCGTAGCCCCAGCCGAGCTGGGCGCCGGGCGTGCCGGGCGGGTCGGCCTTGCGGCTGGCCGAGCGGTTCTGGCCCGGCGCCGGGAATACGCCGCAATAGATCCACGACGCGCACGTCGTCGAGCCATCGTCTTTGAGGTCGCCGAAGCTCGCGACGTGCTTGGTGGGCTCGTCGCTGTAGTAGCCGTTGATCTCCTTGAGGATCTTGAGCCCGTCGGGATCGCCCGCTGTCGGCGGCACTTCGCCGGGCTCGTGCGGCAACGAGGGATCCGGGTCGAAGTCCCAGGTGAGCGCCTTGAAGCCGGCATCTCGCGGCGCGGTGGAGTTTGCGTACATTTGCTTGAGCCGCTTGGCGAGCTGATGCGTGAACCACAGGTCTGAGCGGCAGTCGCCCGGCGGCTCGGCAGCCTTGTAGTGCCACTGCAGCATGCGCTGCGTGTTGGTGAACGAGCCGTCGTACTCGGCGACCTGCGCGGACGGGAAGAAGAAAACCTCGGTCTTGATGTCGCCGAGCTTCACGGTCCCGCTCTTGACCTCGGGCGCGGTCTTCCAGAACGTCGCCGTCTCGGTCACCCAGTTGTCCTTGACCACGAGCCATTCGAGCTTCCCCAGGCCGCGCCGCTCGACGAGCGCGTTGATCGAGGTGGCGGGGTTCTGCCCGATGCAGAGCATGCCTTTCACGCGCCCCTCGTTCATGGCCACGAACATCGGCAGGTGTGAATGGTCGCCGATGATCTTGGGATGCCACTCGTAGCCGAAGTCGTTGTCGCGGGTGGCCGCCTCGCCGTACATCGACTTCATGTACGAGATCATGAACTTCGGCGTGTTGGCCCAGTAGCCGCGCGCGCTCGTCTCGGCCGCGAGCCAGTTCGCGAGCGTGTCGTGCTTCTTGAGCGCGGACGGGTGGGACATGTAGCCGTGGATCGAGTGGTAGAGCGTTGGAATGTCCGTCGAGCCCTGGATCGAGGCGTGGCCGCGCAGCGCCATGATGCCGGCCCCGGGCCGTCCGACATTGCCGAGCAGCAGCTGCAGCAGCGCCGCGCAGCCGATGATCTGCGGCCCGTTCGTGTGCTGCGTCCAGGCGACCGCGTAGGCGAACGACGTCGTGCGGTCGGCGCCGGACGACGCCAGCAGCGTCTCGGCGACTTTCAGGAACGTATCGCGCGGGCAGCCGGTGACGCGCTCGACCATCTCGGGGGTGTAGCGCGCGAAGTGACGCTTGACGATCTGAAACACGCAGCGCGGGTCGGCGAGGGTCGGATCACGCCGCGCCGGCGGCTTCAGTAACCCTTTGACGAGCGGCTCGAACGGCGGCCCGGGCGGCGCGGCCTGGGCTGGAGCGCCACGCTGGCCGCTACTCCGCTCGTCGCCGGCGGGCTGCTCACCCGACTGCTGCGTGTTGGCCTTCCAGCCGCTGCCGGCCTGAGCGTCCTGCGCGGTCGCGTACTGCCAGCTCTTGCTGTCGTACTGACCGAGGAACGCGTTGAGCGGCCACTCCTTGATCTTTTCCGTGTACTCCTTGAGGCCGGAGAAGACGCCGTCGAGATCTTCGGCGTCCTTGAACTCGTCCGAGACGATCGTGGCCGCATTCGTATAGTTCAGGACGAACGTCTTGAAGAAGGGCTCGGACGACCACCGCGGGCTGTTCATCACGTAGTTGACGAGACCGCCGAGGAACGCGAGGTCGGAGCCGGCGCGGATCGGCGCGTGGATGTCGGCCATCGCGCTCGTGCGGGTAAAGCGCGGATCCACGTGGATGATCTTGGCGCCGCGCGCCTTGGCCAGCATCGGCCACCGGAACGCCACCGGATGGCACTCCGCCATGTTCGAGCCCATCACGATGACGCAGTCCGAGTCGGCCATGCTCCTTGGATAGAGCGTGGCGGCGCCGCGTCCGAGCCGTGTCCCCAGCCCGGGGACGCTGGAGGAGTGTCAGATCCTGGCCTGGTTCTCGATGGCGACGATGCCGAGCCCGCGCATCAGCTTCTGATGGATGTGGTTCCACTCGTTGTCGAGGGTGGCGCCGCCGAGCGAGAAAATGGCGGGCGTCATGTTCACCCGCACGCCGCCCTCGAGCCGCTCGATGAAGGTCTCGTCGCGCGACTTCTTCACGAGCTCGGCCACGCGGCTCATCGCCCGCTCGAGGTCCCACACCTCCCAGTCCGCCGCGCCGGGGGCGCGATGCAGGACTTTCGTGGGTCGGTTCGGGTTGACGTGCAGCTGGTAGATGGCGGCGCCCTTGGGGCACAGCGTGCCCTCGTTGTGCGGGCTGCGCGGATCACCCTCGATGTTCGCGATCTTGCCGTCCACCGTGCGGACGAGCGTGGCGCAGCCCACCGAGCAATAGGGACAGATGCTCGGGTACGTTTTCGCGTCCTTGATCCGGAGCTCCGCGGCCGCGGCCAGCGTGGGGGCGAGGTCGGCGCCGAGACCGACGAGGCCGCCCAATGCGGCGGCGCCGCCGGAGGCCGCAGAGACGCGCATGAAATCGCGCCGGGAGATGTCCATGTGTCACACCATTTTCTGGAGGTTCAGTGTCAAGGACGCAAATGCAATGCCGACGAGGCATTGAATATCCTGTGCAATCCTTTACAGGGCGCATATCGTGACGCGATACAATCGCACCGTGCGACAGACCCGCACGCGCCAGGTGGACTACGCGGCGCTGGCCGAGTGGCGCTATCAGCTGCGTCTCCTGATCAGCCGGCGTGAGACCGCGGCGCGGGCCGCGGGCATCGAACCCCAGCAATACGTTTTGCTCTTGCAGCTCAAGGGTCTGCAGGACGGCGGCGCGGTGACGATCGGCAAGCTCGCGGAGCGGCTGCAGATCCAACATCACAGCGCCGTCGAGCTGGTGGACCGACTGGTCGAGCGCAGGATGGTGGCCCGGCGTCGCGACGACCGTGATCGCCGGCAGGTGGTGGTGACATTGAGGCCGGCCGGCGAGGCAGTGCTTCGCCGCCTGGCCCTGTACTCGCTCGCCGAATTGCGCACGGAGGCGCCGTCGCTGTTGGCCACACTTCGGCGGCTGGTCCGTAGCGCGAACGGGTCGAGGGCGGTGAACGACACACCCAGGAGGAGAGGTGCGATGAAGGCAACAGCGCTCGTAGTGCAGGGACTCCTGCTTGTCGGCCTCGCGGCCGGATGCGCGATGACGCCGGCGACCACGACGACGGCGACGCCGTCGCCCGACGGCACGGCGATGACGGGCCCGTCCGGCTCGCGCATGGAGGGCAGCACGCGGCAGGCCGCCGCGGGCGGCTCGACGACGCGCGTGCCGATCGCCAGCTTCCGCCCCGCCGTCGCGGGCACGCTGAACGACATCCATTTCGACTTCGACAGGTACGAGCTCTCGCCCGAGGCGACCCAAATGCTGGACGCCAACGCCGAGTGGCTCAAGGCGAATCCGAAGTCCCTGCTGCTCATCGAGGGACACGCCGACGAGCGCGGCACTGTCGCCTACAACCTGGCACTCGGCGAGCGTCGCGCGAAGTCCACGCAGAATTACCTCGCTGCCCACGGGATCCAGTCCGGCCGCGTCTCGATCGTCTCCTACGGTGAGGAGCGGCCCCAGTGCTCCGACCACACCGAGGACTGCTGGGCCAAGAATCGCCGCGCCCACTTCATGGTGAAAGCACAGTAAGTCCAACTACCGGCGCAGGCGCCCGCGCCGGAACGGTGACAGCCCCCGCGTGAAACGGAGGGGGTTTGGGGGGACCCCTTCGGGGGTCCCCCCATATAAATAGGCATAGCGCTCTCGAACAATCCCCGCGTGTGGATCGCGCGCCGGTTATCTCCCCGTCGAGCCGAAGCCGCCGGAGCCGCGGTGGGTTTCGGGGAGCGTGTCGACCTCGATGACGTCTACCTGCTCGACGCGCTGGATCACGAGTTGGGCGATGCGGTCGCCGCGCGAGAGGGTGACTGGTGTCGTGGGATCGTGGTTGATGAGGATGACGCGGATCTCGCCGCGATAGCCTGCGTCGATCAGGCCGGGCGTGTTGACGAGGCTCAGCCCGTGGCGCAGCGCGAGGCCGGAGCGCGGCAGGACGAAGCCGGCGTAGCCGTCGGGCAACGCCATCGCGACGCCGGTGCCGACGGCGGCGCGCGCGCCGGGTGCCAGCGTCACGCCTTCGCGCGCGTGGAGGTCGAGACCGGCGTCGCCCTCGCGTGCATAGGCGGGCAGCGGAAGATCGCGGTCGAGGCGCTGCACGAGCACGCGGACGGGAGCGCTCAGCGGTTGGAGAGCGCGCGCTCGCGGTCGGTTCTGACGACCCACTCGGAGAGCCGCCGCACCATCTCCCTGGCGACCTGGGGGCGGTTCTGCATGAGCCAGTCGAGGCGATCGTTGTTGATGACGATCAGCTCGACGTCGGTGGCGGCGATGGCGTCGGCCGAGCGCGGCGCTTCGCGGAACAGCGCGAGCTCGCCGACCAGCTCGCCCTCGCCGAGCGTGGAGAGCAGCTTCTCCACACCGTCGAACGTCCGCTTGGCCTGCACGGTGCCCGTGTGGATGAGGAACGCCTCACCTTTCGCGTCGGCGCCTTCCTTGAAGATGATCTCGCCCGCCTTGAACGTGCGGCGCTCGAGGTCCCCGAGCGTGAGGTTCTTGTAGATCTCGAGGCCGATCGACGGCATGTGCGACTTGGACTCGACCGGCAGCCGCGCGTTGGTCCAGCCGCCGAGCCCGCCCTTGAGGATGCGCACGCTCTTGAACCCACGCGCGCGCAGCGCGTGGCTGACCTTCTCGGCGGTCGCCTCGTGCGGCGTCGTGTCGTACACGACGATCAGCTGGTCGCGCTCGGCGCGCGGCTCGGCGTCGGGCCGCCCCGCCAGCACCGCGTCGGGATCGAGGCGCACGGCGCCGGGCAGCCGCAGTGGGCTCGTCTCGAAGTCGGTCTTCGTCCGCACGTCCACCAGCTTCGGATTGCGCCCGGCCTCGATCGCGCCGATCACCTGCGCGGGGACGATGCGATAGCGGTTCTTCCAGAGCCGGCGGCCGAGCATGCCGCCGTAGACGCCGGCGCTGAGCACAGTCACGCCGAGCGTCGCCCAGGCCCACGGAAACGGCCGCGGCGGCGGATTCTTCAGCTTGCGCTCGGCCTCGGCGAGCGCGTGCTTGACGTCGGTGAGGTCGGGCTGCATCTCGTTGGCTTCGCGCAGCCGCGCCACCGCCGTCGCGTAGCGATCCGCGAACAAGGCGTCGAGGCCAGCCATCCACGCCATGTTGAAGCGGCTCTCGCCGGGGCGAACGGGCGTGCCGTCGAGGAACTTTTTCACGTCGCGCGCGGGAATGACGAAGTTGAATCCCTGCAAGATCGCGCCGCTGGAGCCGCCGGACAGCGTCGTCGCCGTCAGCACGCCGATGAGCATCGCGTCGTCGCCGACAACGGGGCCGCCGGAGTTGCCGTGCGCCGCCGCGGCGTCGGTCTGGATGAAGTCTTGACCGATGGCGTCCTGCTTGTAGCCGGAGACCGCGCCGTTGGTCACCGACGCTTCGAGCGTCGCCGACTTGTTGAGCAGCTCGTGCGAGAGCACGACGCCCGGGAAGCCGATGATGTGCACGGGATCGCCGATCCTCGCGTCGCGGTCACCCAGGCGGATGGCGGGATAGATGCCCTCGCGCACGCGCAGCAGCGCGAGGTCACGACCGAAGTCGGCCACCGGCTTGCCGTTGGCGTCGAAGCCGGGCGGCGGGCTGAACTTCACGACCTCCGCCGGCAGGCTGACGCCGCTCGACAGCAGCACCGAGAGCAGCGGGCGCGGCGTCACCTGCGCCGTGGACATCGCGCGCGCCGCGGCCTCGCGACGGATCGAGTCTTCGATGTCGGGACGCTGACCGCGCACGAGGCCCTGCGCTCGGAGGACGGGATCGACGCAGGCCTGATCGATCGCCATCTTCTTCAGCTCGTGGATGACCCACAGGGGCAGCCGGTGCGCGGGATCGACGACGTGACCGTTGGTGATCAGGTACCCGCGGCCGTCGACGAACCACCCCGTGCCCGTCTCGATAAAGGGTGACGGCCGTACGGTCTTCGTCCCGCTCCCGCAATTCAGCGTGACCTCGGCGCGCACTTCGGCCGTCACCAGCGCGACGGCCGGCTTGGCGAGCAGGAGGGCTTCCTGCAAGGTCACCGCGGACGCCGCCGCCGGCGCCAAGATGGCGAGGACCGCGAGTACGAGGATGAGGCGCCATTTCATCGTCTCGTGACCCTAACACGGGAGCCAGCCGGGGCACAAAGCGACGGCCCCGCGTACAATGCGCGCATGCCGCCGAGCCGCACCGACGCGAACCTCCAGGTCGCGCTCGCGGGCGAGGCCGACGCCAACCGGCGCTATCTCGCCTACGGCATCCGGGCCTTGGCCGAGAGCCGCGCCGACATCGCGCAGCTGTTCTTCGAGGCGGCGGGCGCCGAGACGATCCACGCGCTCGAGCACCTGCGCGCGATGGGTGCCGTGGGCTCCACGCGTGACAACCTCGTTGTCGCCGCCACCGGCGAGATGCAGGAGATCGACGTCACGCTGCCGCGCATGATCCGCGAGGCGGACGACGACGGGCGTCCCGACGCCGCGGCCTCGTTCCGGCTGGCGCTCGAGCGCGAGCGCCACCACCGCGACATGTTTCGCCACGCGCTGGCGACGTTCGACGGCGCGCCCGCGCCGGCGATGTCCGGTGCCGCCTCGCTCGCGATGCCGGCGGCGTCGGTGTCCGGGACGGCGCCGCCGATCCCGGCGTCCACGTCCGCACGGCACGTGGCGGGCGCGGTGGCCGCGGGGGGTGGCGTGACGGCGGCCACGATGCGCCGCATGGACGGTCGCGCGCACATGTCGGAGCTCGATACGGAGCCGGGCCGCATCGAGCGCCTGGCATCGATCCGTGAGGTGGTCTTCGGCGCCCAGGACGGCCTCGTCTCGACGTTCGCGGTGGTCGCGGGTCTCGCCGCCGCCGGCGTCGGCCCGCTCGTCGTGCTGCTCGGCGGCGCGGTATCCGCGATGGCCGGCGTGCTGTCGATGTCGATCGGCACGTTCCTGTCGTCGCGGGCGCAGCGGCAGCTCTACGAGCGCGAGCTGGATCGCGAGCGCCGGGAGATCCGCGACCACGCGGGCGAGGAGATCGCCGAGCTCATCGCCGCGCTCTCCGCGCGCGGCATGGCGCGCGCCGACGCCGCGGAGGTCGCGCGGCGCGTCGGGCGCCACCCGGACATCCTGCTCTCCGCGCTGGCGATCTTCGAGCTCGGGCTGGCGCCGCAGCGTCTGGGCGCGCCGGTCCGCGATGCGCTCGTCATGGCGGTGGCGTTCGGCGTCGCGTCCGTCGTGCCGCTGCTGCCGTTCATGCTCACGCAGGGCTTGCCGGCGCTCGGCGTTTCGGCCTTGC
>QHSO01000061.1 GCA_003220475.1 Candidatus Rokuibacteriota bacterium
TGCTGCTTGGTGGCGATGCGCTCGATGGCCTTGTTGATCTTGTCACCTACCTGCGGGAACACCGGCACCGTGCGGTACTTCATATAGCCGCTCTTGCCGCCGAGGTTCAGCACCTTCAGGTAGAGCTCGGCGACGTCCTGGCCGTTGAAGGTCATCGCACGGCGATAGGCCGGATCCTCGATGATCGAGCGTCGGCACACGGTCGTGTAGCCCTTCTCCACCGTGATGCGGCGCAGCGTCTCCTTGCTCATCGCCCACGTGATGAACGCCCACGCCGCCCGCTTGTTCTTGGCGCCCACGGGGATGCCGAAGCCGTGGCTGTTGGAGCCGGGAAACTGTCCGGCCGGGCCGCCGGGCATCAGCGCATAGCGCACGGTGCTCTTCACGCGGCTGTCCTCGTGCTTGGCCAGCGGCGAGAGCCATCCCAGCGCCTGCGTCCGCATGTTGGCGCGGCCCGAGAGCTGGGCGCGCATCGCCTGGTCGTCGGTGTAGGACAGGAGTCCCGACGGCCCGTACTTCACGAGCAGGCTCGCGTAATACTCGGCGGCCCGCGCGGCCTCCGGCGTGTCGAGCGTCGGCGTCAGATTGCCGGGCGGGTCTTTGAAGACGCGGCCGCCGTAGCCCATGAGGTACGGAATCCAGTTCCAGTGGTGCAGCTTGTCGGCCACGAAGGGCGCGACGCCGTCCTTGCCATTCGTCGCCTCGCAGACGGCGAGCAGCTGGTCGAACGTCTCCGGCAGCTTGAGTCCCGCCTTGTCGATCAGGTCGGCGCGGCCTGCGCCCATCAGCATCGCGCCGGCCTCCCACGCAAAGCCGTACGTCGTCCCCTTCGCGTCGACGAGCGACGACTGCGCGCCCGACACGAAGTCGGCGGCATCCCACTCGCGCGGCGTCTGGTTGCGATCATTGACGAACTCGTCGAGGGGCGCGAACCAGCCGGCGCCGATCCAGCGGCCGGAGTAGATGAAGGTGATGTTGAGAAAATCCCACGCGCTGCCCTGCGTCGACAGCTCCAGATCAGCGCGCTGGTTGTAGATGGGAAACGCCTGCGGCGCGAAGTCCACCGTCATCCCGGTCTTCGCCTCGAACTCGGGAATCAGCTCCTTCAGGTAGGTGTGGAAGACATGCTGGAACGAGGAGCCCTTGATGGTAACGCCGGCGAACGGTTTCGTCTGACCGAGGACCGCCGGAGGCCGCAGCACCGCGCCGCCGACGATGGCGGCCTTGAGAAACGTTCGCCGGGTGAGATGAGCCATGTGGCTTCTCCGCGTCGAGGATTTAGTGGGCGCCGAGGTCGGGAATCGAGAGCAGCAGATGCAGCGAGCCGCCCAGCTCGTTGAGCCGGCGCGGATTCCAGCGCACGAGCGCGTCGCGCTCGTCGTCGCTCAGTTCGGCCGCGCGCAGCGCGTCCATCGGGTCGCGGCGGAAGCGGTCGCGGAACGCGGCATCCTTCTTCAGCCGGTAGAGCAGCACGTTGACGTCGTAGCGGCTCAATGGTCCCACGCCAGCGCGGCGAGATCGATGCGACCCATCTCGCCGAAGAAGCGCACGCGCGCCCGCGCGGGCGCGACGGCGCCCAGCAGGACCATCCAGTTGAGGAGCTCGTGCGAGCCCGTGGCGTGCAGCTCCTTGGTGGTGAGCGCGGTGAGGCTCGCGTGGTCGCCGCGCTCCATCCAGCCGACCACGCGGCGGTCGAATTCCGGGTCGGATTCGCCGACGCGCGCCAGCGACAGCTCGGGGAAGTGTGAGAGCCCGCCGGTGGCGATGACGCCGACGTTCCACGGCCCGTCGGCGACGACACGCGCGATGTGCTGGCCGGCCGCGAAGCAGCGACGCGCGGAGGGCAGCGGCGCCACGAAGCAGTTGACCCAGAACGGGACGAGCGGCGTCATCGCGCGGTCGCCGTGCAGCACCGTCAGCGGCGACAGGAACGCGTGATCGAGCGGCGCCGACCACGAGGCCGCGAAGTCGAACCCCGCCTCGAGTCCTTCCTCGAGGATGCGGTTGGCGAGGTCTTCGTGCAGCGGATAGCGCTCGGCGAGCCCGTCGAGCGCCCGGTCGAACTCGATGGCGCCCTCCTGGGCCATGCGCGACACGGACCGGCCGATGCGCACGCACATCGCCGGCACGGCGTCGAACGAGAAGACGTTGAGGTGATCGTCGGCGATCACCACGAGGGCGTCGGGCCGCCGCGCGGCCAGCTCGCGCCCCATGTCGCGCACGACGGCGATGAGCTCCTCCACCATCCGCTTGCCGTGCGGTCCCACGTTCTTCTCGTAATACGGCGGATGGAGCACGTGCGACATCGCCGCCGCGTAGACGATCCGGCCCATTTACGTGGGGGGCCCCGACATGGCCCCCAGCTTTGACCGAGCGAAGGGGCTACGCCCCCTCGGACTCCCCGGCCAACGCTCGTCCCGGCCCGGCAAAGCCGTGCCGGGCCTCGATGTCCGCTGAGTCATCAAAACACCACGACACCGCGCGCGACCTGGCCCGAGCGCAGCGCGGCAAATCCCTCGTTGATCTCCTCGAGCTTGTACGTGCGGCTCACCAGCTCGTCGACCTTGAGATTGCCTGCGAGGTATTGATCTACCAGCCAGGGGAAGTCGAGGTTCGGCCGCACCGAGCCGTACATCGTCCCTTTGATGCATTTCTCCTGCAGCGCCATCATGTACGGCGTGATCGGCGCGCGGACGTTCATGGCCGCCATGCCCACGATGACCGCCGTGCCACCGGGGCGGATGGCGTCGAGGATCTGCAGCGTCGTCGCCTCCCCGCCGATGGCGTCGAACGCGTAGTCGACGCCACGGCCGCCGGTGAGGCCGCGCGCGAACTCCACCGCGTTCGTCTTCGATGCATTCACGGTGTGGGTGGCGCCGAACTGCCTGGCGAACTCGAGCTTGTTGTCGAGCAGGTCCACCGCGACGATGGTGCCGGCGCCCGCAAGCCGCGCGCCCTGCACGACATTGAGGCCGACGCCGCCGCACCCGACGATCATGACCGATGCCCCGGGCTCGACTTCCGCGCATCGCGTGACCGCGCCGACGCCCGTCGGGACGCAGCAGCCGAGCAGCGCCGCCTGAGGCCACGGCATCTCCTTGCGGATCGGCACGAGCTGCTCGGCGGGGCAGACGACCTGCTCGGCGAACGTTCCGATGCGCGCCATCTGCTTGATCTCGTCGCCGTTGCGCTTGAGCCGATGCGTGCCGTCGAACAGCACCCAGCGCGGCGTGTCGTTGTGGCCGTCGCAGAGGATCGAGCGGCCGATCGAGCAGTAGAGGCAGCGGCCGCAGTGCGGGCGGAACGAGAAGATCACGTGGTCGCCGGGCTTCACGTTCGTGACGCCGGGCGCGACTTCCTCGACGATGCCCGCCGCCTCGTGGCCCAGCACCATCGGCAACGGCAGCGGCCAATCGCCGTTCATGATGTGCCAGTCGCTGTGACAGACACCGGCGGCCTTCACCTTTACGCGCGCCTCGCCGGCCTTCGGCCCCGCTTGCTCGACGTCCACGACGTCGAGCCCCATGTTCGCCTTGTAGAGCACCGCGGCTTTCATCGCTGACCTCCTGGACTCGCCAAAAAGTGCGACCACCCTACCCGGGCCGGGCGCCGCGGTCAAACGCCATGACAACCCACGGGCGTACGGCTTGCAGCAGTCCGTGACAGGAGGGCTCGTGGCCTTGACCGATGCGCCAGTCGATGGCGACGGCCTAGGCTCGTCGCGCCGCCCGCCCCATGCCGAGCGTGACGGCGGCGATGCCGACGACTTGCACCGCCGCCGGCACCTCACCGAGCACCACCACGCCGAGGAGCACGGCGAACACGGGGACGAGCGGCATGAAGAGCGACGCGAGTCCGTCGCCGAGCACACGGATCGCCCACGCGTAGAGCGCCAACGCAATGATGGCCACTCCGAGGCCCTGGAAGATCGCCTGGAAGACGACCTCGCCGCGGGGCGCCGTGTCCAGCATGCGGCCTCCTGCGAGCAGCGCGTAAACAGGAACGTACGGCAACGCGAGCACCCACACCGCCGCCGTTGCCGGCAGCGGGTCGATCCGCCATCGACGCACCCCCACCGTGAACAGCGCCCAGAGCACGGCGGCGACGACGAACAGCGCGTCGCCGACCCACGCGGAGCCACCGCCGCGCAGCTCCGGCCAGCCGACGAGCGTCAGCCCGATCACGATCAGCGCGAGGCCGAGCGCTTTCGACGGCCACGGGCGCTCCCCGAGCCAGAGCCACGCGAGCAGGGTGGCGAACAGAGGAGCGGCGCCGGTGATGATCACGGCGCCGTGGGCCGCCGGCGCCAGCGTGAGGCCCGCGTACATGATCAGCGTGTACGGCGCGCCGGCGGCGATCGAGAGCACGGCGATCCGCCGCCACGCGACGGCGCCGGCGGGACGATGGCGGATGACGACGGGCAGGCTGAGCAGGCCGGCCACCGTGAAGCGCAGGGCGGCGAGGTCCCAGAGCGACAGCGTGCGCTGCATGCTCCAGCGTGAGAGCACGAACTGGCTGGCGTAGATGAGCATGGCGAGCGCCGCCGCGCCGACAGCCAGCGCGGTGCGCGCGCGCGACGGCGTGACGCTCAGGCCGCGGCGGCCGGCCGCCGCCACCAGATCTCGCCGGCGCGCAGCGTGAGCGTCGGCACGAAGCGATGGCGGCCGGTGATGTGCTGGCCGTGCGCGTCCTCGTAGTCGAACGCGCCCTCCTCGAGCTCGAAGACGGCGACGTCGGCGACGGCGCCGGGCTTGAGCGTGCCCAGGCGCCCCTCGCGTCCGATCGCCCTGGCGGGATTGGACGTCACTGCGCGCACGACGTCGGGCAGCGGCATGCCGAGGCTCAGGAACTTCCCCATCGTCGTCGGCAGATCCTTGACGCAGCCGGCGGCGCCACCGCTGGTGAGATCGGACGAGATCGTGTCTGGATAAAAGCCCTCGGCGAACGCCGCGCGCACGACCGGGAAGTTGACGTGCATGCGGCCGTGCGCGACGTCGAAGACGATGCCGCGCTCGCGCGCGGCGCGAATCTCCTTGGAGACTTTGCCCTGCGCGTCGAGGATGCCGTGGCCGCGCCCGTGCAGGAAATGGCTCACGATGTCGCCCGGGCGCATGAGCGCGAGCAGCTCGGCGAGCGGGCGCGGCGGATTCGTGCAGTGCAGCATCACGCGACCGCCGATCGCGTCGGCCGCGCGGACCGCACGCTTGAGCGGCTCGAGCCCCGCCTCGCCCACGACCTCGATCTGGTTGCGGACCTTGATGCCGAGGATCAGATCGGCGTGATCGCGCGCGGCGCCGACGGCGGCGTCGACGTCGGCGTAGGCCAGATGGTTCAGCTCGCCGATCTTGAGATACGTGAGGCCGATCGCCGAGATATTAAGGAAGGCGAACATCCGTACGCGCGAGCGGGACAGCACCCACTCGCGCATGCCTTCGAAGTTGCCGGCGCCGGTGCTCCCGCCGTCCACCCACGTCGTCACGCCCGTCGTGCGCGCGACGTCGTCGGTGCGCGGGCCGAAGTCGGACGCGCCCGCGAAGCAGTGCGCGTGCAGGTCGATGAGACCCGGCAGCACCAGCCGCCCGCTGACGTCCAGCACGGTATCGCCATCGGGCGCGAGTCCGGCGCGGACCTCCGTCACGAGGCCATCCCGCACGCGCACGTCCAGCGCGCCGGTGAGACCGGCGCCGGGATCCATCACCTGCCCGCCACGTAGTAGCACGCCCATCGCTCGCCTCCGCCCGCGCGACAACGACCTGTAAGATCGGGCGCCGTGAGCTTACCCGAAGGCGTCCTTCTCAGCCAAGGCTCGCCCCTGCTGGACGCGCTGCAGCGTCTCGCGCGTGACGCGCGCGGCGTGTTCTTCGCAGGCCTGCCCGGCACGGGCAAGAGCCTGCTGATCCATCAGCTCGCGCATCTGGCCCACGCGCGCGGCCGCGACGTTCATCTGCTGCAGTGGGACATCGCGCGACCGGCCTTCGAGGCGAGTCCCGCCGGGCGCCGCTATCCGCGGACACAGGGCATCACGCACGGGCTGATCCGTATCGCCGTTGGCCGATGGGCGCGGCCTGCGCTCGCTCGTTGGGACGTCGCAACGCCCGCGAGCGCGCTGCTGATCGGCGAGACGCCGTTCGTCGGTCATCGCTTCATCGACCTCGCGCGGCCGATCGCCGACGACGCCGAGCGCCTGCTGGCGGCGTCGACCACGCGCTTCGTGATTCCCGTGCCGTCGGTCGCGCTCCGGCAGCATCTCGAATCCGAGCGGGCGCGCCGAGCCGCGACGCCGGTGCACGCGCGCGAGCGCGAGGACGCGCCGCCCGACGTCCTGCGCGGTGTGTGGCGTGAGCTCGTCGAAGCGGCCACGACGCTCGGGATCGGCGGCGCCGCTGCCGTCACCAGCTACGAGCCGGCGATCTATCGTGCGGTGTACGAGCGGCTGCTCGCCCACCGCCACGCGCAGGCCCTGGCCGTCGACGAGCGACTGCCCGCGGCGGGCGTGTCGGCCTACGCGTTTCGGATTCCGATCGTCGATCTCGTGCCGAGCGACGAGGAGGCGGCACGCTTCGTCGCCGACGCCGAGCGTGAGTACGGCGATCCGGCGGCGCTGGAGCGAGCGATCGCCGGTTGGTTCAAGGCTTGATACCCTGACCTCGGGAGGACGGCGATGACGACGACCGCGCAGCGTTACCTCACGGACGAACAGATCGCGGGCTACCATCGCGATGGCTATCTCGCCGTGCCACGCCTCATCGACGCCGAGCGCGTCGCCGAGCTGCGGCGGGTCACCGACGTCTTCGTCGAGCGTTCGCGCGGCATCGCACGCAGCGACGCCGTGTTCGACGTGGACCCGCGTCACAGCGCCACCGCTCCGATCGTGCGGCGGATCAAAAACCCGGCTGACCACGCTCCGCTCTACGCGTGGGTGGCGCTCGAGTCGCCGATCCTCGACATCGTCACCGAGCTGCTCGGCCCATCGATCCGCTTTCATCACAGCAAGCTGAACCTCAAGGGCGGTCGCGTCGGCGCCCCCGTCGAGGTCCACCAGGATGCGGCCTTCTATCCTCACTCCAACGACGACGTGCTCGCCGTCGGACTGCTGCTGGACGACGCGACCGCCGACAACGGTGCGATGGCCGTGCTGCCCGGCAGTCATCGAGGGCCGATCTACACCCATTTCGACGCGCAGGAACGCTTCGTCGGCGGCGTGCGCGACGACGACATCGCGCGGCTCGATCGCAGTCGCGCCGTGGTGCTCACGCTGCCGGCCGGCAGCATCCACATTCATCACTACCGGCTCGTGCACTGGTCCGCGCCCAACACGTCCGCCGGCGACCGCCGACTGCTGATCAACGCCTACGCCGCTGCCGATGCGGTGCCGCTCGCGGCGGATCCGACGGGGTCGCCGCGCTATGGCCAGCTCGTGCGCGGCACGTACCCGGCCGTCGCCCGCCGCACCGCAGGCGATATGCCGATGCCGCCCGACTTCAGCCGCGGCTACACGTCGATCTACGAGCTCCAGGGCGACGCCGCGAAGACGTAGACTGTCATCGGCCCATGTACGAGAAGCGCGCGCAGCGGCCGCCGGAAATGACGGCGGAAGACGTCGTCGATCTGTTGCGGCTGCTCGCCCGCCATGGCCTCGAGGTTTGCGTCGACGGAGGCTGGGGCGTCGATGCGCTCCTCGGCATACAAACCCGTCGGCACAGCGACCTCGACATCGCGATACCGCACCGAGACGTCCCGCGCCTGCGAGCAGTACTCGACGCGAGCGGGTACACGGACGTGCCCCGCGACGACACGCGAGACTGCAATTTTGTGCTGGGTGACGACAGGGGCCATCAGCTCGACGTTCACTCGTACACGTTCGACGCCGAGGGGCGAAACGTCTTCGGCGTCGACTATCCCGTCGAGTCACTCCGGGGAGCCGGCTCGATCAACGGATACCCGGTGAAGACGATCACACCAGAGTGGATGGTGCGGTTCCACTCCGGCTACGCGCTCGACGACGACGACTACCGCGATGTTGTCGCGCTGTGCGACAAGTTCGGGATCGCATTGCCGGACGAATACAAGGCTCTAGCGGCCGGGCGCGTCACCCCTTGACCGAGCCCGCGGCCAGGCCCTCCACCATCCAGCGGTGGATGAACATGTAGAGCGCGACGACGGGCAGCGTGGTGATGACGGACGCGGCCATGAGCTGGCCCCACGAGAACACGTCGCCGTAGATCAGCAGATTCAGGCCCACCGGTACCGTGAGCGCCGTCTCGTCCTGGATGAAGACCAGCGCGTAGAGGAACTCGTTCCACGATAGCGTGAACGCGAAGATCGCCGAGGCCACGATGCCCGGCGCGGCCAGCGGCAGCAGCACGCGCGTCAGCGCCGCCGCGCGCGTGGCCCCGTCGACGAACGCGGCCTCCTCGAGCTCCCTCGGCAACGCCTTGAAGAAGCCGATCAGCAGCCAGGTGCAGAACGGGACCGTGAACGTGGGGTACGACAACACGAGCGCGGCGAGACTGTTCGTCGCGCCGAGCTCGGCGAGCACGCGATAGAGCGGGATGAACAAGAGCGCGGGCGGCACGAGGTAGAGCACCAGAATGAGGCTCGCGAACGACTCGCGACCGGGGAAGCGGAGCCGCGCGACGGCGTAGCCGGCGAGGCTCGCCACGACGGTCGTGATGAGGGTGACCAGGACCGCGGTCACCACGCTGTTGCGCAGCCACAGCGGAAAGCGCGTGGCGCTCCAGAGTACCGTGTAGTTTTCCCAGGTGAACGGCCGTGGCACATAGATGCTGGTCGCGAACTGCACCTGCTCGTACGTCTTGAACGACATGCTGGCGATCCACCAGAACGGCACGAGGACGATCAGCAGGAACGCCACGAGGCCGATGATCGTGAACGCGCGCGCGGTCATTGGATTTGCCGTCGGGCCGCCTGCGCAGGGCTCCGGCGCCCGACGGTCGGGCAGTGAGCCCGCACGGTCATTCCCGCTCTCGCAGCAGATAGCGGCTTACCAACGCGATGGCGACCACCATCACCGGCACGAGGAAGATCGAAATCGTCACGCCGCGCCCCCAGCGCAGCTGATTGAACGCCACCTCGTAGGAATAGGTCGCAAAGACCTGCGTCGCCGTGCCGGGCCCGCCGCGCGTCATGACGTACACGATGTTGAAGTCGTTGATGGTCAGGATGAACGACAGCACGATCGTGACGATGAGGACGTGCTTCAGTCCGGGCAGCGTGACGTGGCGAAAGCGCTGCCAGGTCCCGGCGCCGTCGACGGAGGCGGCGTCGTACAGCTCGCGCGGAATCGCCTGCATGCCGGCCAGGTACGACACGCCGAAGAACGGGAATGCGCGCCACCAGTTGGCCACGATGACGGCGGCCATCGCGCCGGCCGGCGTGGCCATGAAGGCGATCGGGCGCCGCAGCAGGCCCGCGTCGAGCAGGACGCTGTTGAAGAAGCCGCGGCCGGGGAACGCGTCGAACATCCAGCGCCAGGTGAGCGCGATGATCACGGTCGACGTGATCCACGGCAGCAGGAACAGCCCGCGGAAGAAGTTGCGCCAGCGCCAGACGCCGTTGAGCACCAGCGCCATCGCGAGCCCCGTGAGCACCTTGAGCACGAGCGAACCCGCGGTGAAGACGAGCGTGTTCTTGACGACCTCGTGAAAGGTGTCGTCGTCGAGCAGGTAGGCGTAGTTCCGGAGGCCCACGAAGCGCTCGGGATAGCCCACGAGCTTGTCGGTCAGCGACAGCCAGATCGCGCGCGTGAACGGATACGCGATCAGGCCGACGACCAGGATCAGGAGCGGCGAGAGAAAGACGACGGCGGCGCCGGTGTCGCGAGGCAGCCTCACGCGCCGAGCGTGCCGTAAATCTCCTTGATCTTCTTGTCCTCCCACTCGATCGCCTGATCCACCGACCACTTGTCGACGATGACCTTGGCCGGCGCGTCGGTGAGGACGTTGCTCGCCTGCACCTCGGCGGCGGCGGCGGTGATCGGTCCGGGCCAGCCGGTGGGCACGAACCACTCCGCGGCCTTGCCGAACGTGCGGTAGTTCTCGTTCTTGTTGAAGTAGTCCTTCGACGCCGCGCGGCCCTTGTCGAGGACGGGTGCGAACTGGCCGTACGAGTCCTTCATCACGCCCAGCGTCTCCTCGGGCGAGAGCAGGTGCGCGACGAGGCTCATGGCCGCTTCCGGATCCTTGCTGTTCTTGAAGACGGCGAAGCTCATCGCGATGGCCCACATGCGCAGCCCCTCAGGGCCGGCCGGATGGGGCAGCGCGACATGATTCGCGAGCGCCTCCTCCTTCTTCTTGCGGTCCGCAGCGTCGGTGGCCTTGGCCACCGCGTTCTCCATCGCGAACGTGATGCTGGGCCCGTTGGACGTCTGCGCAATGTTTCTGGCGATGAAATTCTCGTTGTTGCCCGAGCCCGTCCACGTCAGCGTGTCGGCGGGCTGGATGCCTTCCTTGTAGATGTCGGTCGCCCAGCGCATCGCCTTCTGCATGGCCGGCGTCTTGATCGAGCGGTACTTACCGTCCTTGCCGACCCAGCTCGCGCCGTACGAGTACATCAAACTCTGCATGACGCCGTACCCGTCGGCCGTGCGATTCCACGACTGGCCGAGGCCGTAAAAGTTGTCCGTCGGCCGGTTGAGCGCGTGGGCGGCTTGCTTCGCTTCCTCGAACGTCGTCGGCAGCTTGACCTTCTTCTTCTCGAACTCGTCGCGCCACACGTACCAGAAGGGCGCCATGATGTACCACGGGATCGCCCACAACCTGCCGTCGATGATGTTGACGGGCGCGACATTGGCGGGCGGCTTGCCGACCTGGCTCTCGATCTGCTTGGCGAAGCCGGTGAGGTCGAGCAGCTGACCCATTCCGGCAAAGCGCGCGGGCGCGCTCGTCTCGAGCTGGCCGACGTCCGGGGTGTTCTTGTTCTCGATCGCCGCCACGTACTTCGTCTGCATGTCCTCGAAGGTGAAGTACTCGACGGTCACGCTGCCGCCGTGCTTGGCGGCCCAGCGCTGCGCGCTGGCTTCGACGGCTTTGTTGGTGGGCTCGACGTACGTCTTCAGGATCCAGAGGCGAAGGCTCGCGGCCTTCTTCTGAGCGGGCGCCTCGCGCGTGCCCCACGCGAGCGCCGCGCCAGTCGTTGCCGTGCCGATCAGGAACTGCCGTCGACTCACGCGCCGGTGTGCCATGGGGGCCTCCGTGTGCGCGCGAGTATCGGCGCCACCCGCTACCGTGTCAACCGTGGTCGAGGCGCGTCCCGGGGCCGAGGAGCGTCACGGGTTTCCCGAGGCGCGACGAGCGTTGGGGGGTTTGGGGGGCCATTTCGGGGCCCCCCATATGCCTAGATCTCGATCTTGGTCGGCTTCACGATCGAGTCTTCGTCGGGTTGCTCATCAGGGCCGCCCTGGGCCAGACCTTCGAGCATCTCCTTGCCGGCTTCGTCGGCGAAGAGAATGCCGACGAGCACACGGTCGCCGACGATCCGCATGCCGGTCAGCGCCACGACGGCCGGCTCGAAGCCGATCGCTTCATTGGCCGCGTCCTCGACGGCGGCGGCGAGCGCCTGTTCGAAATCGTGCGGAGAGTTCACGTCCGCGATGTCGATGGCGGTCGTCACCTGGACCACGTGGGCGGCCGCCAGGCTCGTGACCGCGAGCATCGCGAGCAAGAACGCGAGACCCGCCACGAAGATCGGCGAGAGCCGGTGATGTGTCGAGAGAGTCAGGGTGCTCATGAGGGCGCTCCTCCCGAGCGTCTGCGAGTGCACGGATCAGGCCAGCCGCGTTCGGAAGTGCGCGTGTAGGACTTACTTACGCGGACGCGTCGGGCGGCGGCGGATCGCCGGCGACGAACGCCAGCGACGCGGAGTTGAGGCAGTAGCGGTGGCCTGTCGGCGGCGGCCCGTCGGGGAAGACGTGGCCGAGGTGACCGTCGCAGCGACGGCTGCGAATCTCGATGCGTTCCATCCCGTACGATCGATCGCGTAGAGACGTGATGTGCTCGGGATCGAACGATTCGGAAAACGACGGCCAGCCGGTGCCGGACTCGAACTTCGTCGTCGAGCGAAACAGCGGCAGCCCGCAAAGGCGGCAGGTGTAGACGCCTGCCTCTTTGTTGGTCAAGAGGCCGCCGCAGAACGGCGGCTCGGTGCCGTGATCCAGCAGGACCCGACGCTCCTCGGCGGAGAGGCCGCGTGCGAGACGCTCACGCTCGGGCGCCGCCAGCGGGCCGAGGTCGTAGCCGGACTTCGAGCGCGTGCCCATCGACGTCATTATATGATCCCCTCCGGAGGTGACGCTCGTATGGACTATCGCACGCTCGGGCGGACGGGACTGCGCGTCGGCGTTCTCGGCTTCGGCTGCGGCAACGTGGGCGGCCTGCTCGTGCGCGGCACGCCCGCCGAGCAGGAGCGGTCCGTCGCCCGCGCGGTGGACCTCGGCCTCAATTACTTCGACACCGCGCCGCTCTACGGCGACGGCCAGTCGGAGACGAATCTCGGCCGCGTGCTGCGCGCGCTCAGGCCGCGCGTCTATGTCGGTACGAAGTTCCGCGTGCCGGACGTGCCGGCGGCGGAGCTGCCGTCGGCCATCGCACGCTCGCTCGACGAGAGCCTCGCGCGACTCGGGCTCGAGCGCGTAGATCTGCTGCAGTGCCACAACCTCGTCACACGCGAGCGCATGGGCCGCAGCGTGTCGGTCAAGGACATGCGCGACGCCATCGTGCCCGCGCTGATCCGTCTCGTCGAAGCGGGCAAGATCGGCTTCTACGGCATGACCGCGCTCGGCGAGACTGCGGCGCTGCACGAGGTGCTCGACGCAGGGATCGTGCAGACCGCGCAGGTCTGCTTCAATCTCTTGAACCCGAGCGCGGCGCACGCGCTGCCCCCGCGCTTTCCGGCGCAGGATTTCGGCCGGCTCCTCGACCATGCGGCCAGGCGTCGCACGGGCGTGATCGTGATCCGCGTGCTCGCGGCCGGCGCGCTCAGCGGGTCCGAGGCACGCCATCCGATCGCCGTGCCGACGGTGGACCCGATCGCCTCCGCTCCCGAGTACGCGGAGGACGTCCGCCGCGCGCGGCTGCTGGAGGCGCTGGTCAAGGACGGCCACGCGGACAGCCTCGTCGAGGCCTCGCTGCGGTTCGCGCTGACGAGCCCCGCCGTCTCCACGGTGCTGCTCGGCTATTCGAGTCTCGAGCATCTCGAGTACGCCGCCGCATCGATCGCGAAAGGTCCGCTGTCCGCCGAGGCGGTGGGGCGGTTGCCGGCGCTGTGGGCGACCCTCGCGGAGCGATGATAAGCTCGGCGCCATGGGCCTGATGTTCAAGCAGCTGCATTCCCTCTTCGTCGGCGACGCCGGCCCGATCGAGCTGCGTCGCGTCCACGACGAGGACACGCTGGCCGCGATCCGCGCCGGGATGGACGAGTACGCGGTGCTCGTGTTCCACGATCAGCCCTTCACCGACGACGAGCACCTCGCGTTCGCGCAGCGGCTCGACGGCGCGCTGCACACCAAGCTGGGCTCGGCCGCGATCCAGAAAAATCGGTTTGGCAACGAGGCGCTCGGCGACATCTCGAATCTCGGGTCCGACGGCGAGATTCTCAAGTCCGACGATCGGCGCCGCGCGTACACCCTCGGCAACCGGCTGTGGCACACCGACGCGTCGTTTCAGGATCCGCCGGGCCGCTATTCGATGCTGCACGCCAAGGTCATTCCGCCCGTCGGCGCCGACACCGAGTACGCCGACATGCGCGCCGCCTACGACGCACTGCCGGCGGAGACGAAGGCATTGATCCAAGGGCTGCGCGTGCACCACTCGATCGCCTACTCGCGACAGACGCTCGGCTTCGACTTCTCGAAGGACGAGGAGGAAGCGCTCAAGGGCGCCGTCTACCCGCTCGTTCGTACGATTCCGCGCTCGGGCCGGCGCGCGCTCTACGTGGCGTCACACGCCTCGCGCATCATCGACTGGCCCGTGCCCGAGGGACGCCTGCTGCTGCGCGACCTCATCGAGCACGCCACCCAGCGTCAGTTCGTTTACCGCCACACCTGGCGCGTCGGCGATCTCGTCATCTGGGACAACCGCTGCACGATGCACCGCGCGACGCCGTTCGAGGACACGAAGCATCCTCGCGAGCTGCGGCGCGTGACGACCTTGGATATGGGGGGCCCCGAAATGGCCCCCCATACCCCCCAGCCTTCGGAGCGCCCCGGCAAAGCCGGGTCGCTCCTCTAAAACACGCCCGCGCCTTCGGAGCGCCCCGGCAAAGCCGGGTCGCTCCTCTAAAACACGCCCGCGCCTTCGGAGCGCCCCGGCAAAGCCGGGTCGCTCCTCTAAAACACGCCCGCGCCTTCGGAGCGCCCCGGCAAAGCCGGGTCGCTCCTCTAAAACACGCCCGCCCCTTCGGGGCAGTTCTTCTCCTGCTGGTGGGCGTGCCACCGACGCCCTCGAGCCTGCGTGTGCGGGTCTGGCGGCGGCTGCGCTCGCTGGGCGCCGTCCCGCTCAAGCGCTCCGCGTACCTCCTGCCCGACACGCCGGATCGGTACGAGGACTTTCAGTGGCTCGCTCAGGAGATTCAGCGCGACGGCGGCGACGCCACGCTGGTGCGCGTGCAACAGATCGAGAACATCAGCCCGGCCGAGGTGCTCCAACTCTTCCACGCGCCGCGCGACGAGGACTACAAGCACCTGGCCGCGCGCTACCGCAAGCTGCTCCAGAGTCTCGATCGGAAAACGGCGAGTACGAGCACCCGCACGCACGACGAGCTTGCTCGCCTGGCGAAAGAGCATCAACGCGTCCGTGCGATCGACTACTTCGGCGCTCCCGGCGGCGCCGAGGTGCGCCGTCTCGAGGAGGCCATCGCCATGCGCACCCGACGTCCAGAATCCGCTCGTCCCGCGCCCGCGCCGACGCTCGATCTCACCAAGCTGCGTGGGCGGCGCTGGGTCACGCGACCCCGGCCCCACGTCGATCGCATCGCGTCGGCGTGGCTGATCAAGCGCTTCATCGATCCCGAGGCCGTGTTCGTCTTCGCGCCGCCGGCCGAGTTTCCCAAGGACGCGATCGCATTCGACGCGCCGGGCGTGGAGCTGAGCCATCACGGCGAGGATTGCACGTTCGAGACACTCGTGAAGCGCGCGCGCCTCCGCGACCGCCGTCTGGCGCGGCTGGCCGAGGTCATCCACGAAGCGGACCTGCGCGACGGCAAGTACCCGCACGAGGAGGCGCGCGGCATCGACGTCGCCATCCGCGCGCTGCTCGCCGCGTCGCCCGACGATCACCAGGTGCTCGCCCAGGGCATGGCGATGTTCGAGGGGCTGTACGTCACCACGGCGAGGCGATGATGCTGGCCCTGTCACGACGCGACGTGCTCGAGCTGTTGCCGCTCAGCGACTGCATCGCCGCGGTCGAGCGCGCGTTCCGGCTTCACGCGGAGCAACAAACGTTCGGGCCGGGCGTGCTCGGCGTGTCGGCGGGCGCCGGCAGCGTTCACGTCAAGGTGGCGGGCCTGCGCGGCGAGCGCAGCTACGTGGCGGCGAAGGTCAACGCCAACTTCCCCGACAACCCGCGGCGTCATGGTCTGCCGACGATCCAGGGCACGGTGATGCTCGCGGATGCGGAGACGGGCCGGCCGCTCGCCGTGATGGACTCCGCCAGCGTGACCGCGCTCCGCACCGGTGCCGCCACGGCGGTGGCCGCGAAGTTCCTTGCCCGCCGCGATGCGCGAACGGCCACGATCGTCGGCTGCGGCGCTCAGGGCGAAACCCAGCTCGCGGCTCTCGCTGCCGTGTTGCCGCTGCAGCGCGCCTGGGTGCTCGACAGCGATCACGCGCGTGCCGAGGCCTTCGCGGCGCGCGCGGCAACGGACCTCGGCTTCGCGGTCGAAGCGGCAAAAGATCTCCATTCCGCCGTGCGCGGCACTGGCGCGGACAATCGCGGAAAGCAAGAGCTCGAGCCGGCGCTGGTCGCGTCGGCGACGCTCGTGGTGGATGTCCTCGAGCAGTGCGCCGAGATCGGCGAGCTGCAGCACGCGCTCGCGGCGGGCCTGCTCACGCGTGAAGGCGTGCACGCCGAGCTCGGCGACGTCGTGACCGGTCGCCGGCCGGGACGCACACGCGATGACGAGATCACGATCTTCGATAGCTCCGGCACCGCGCTTCAAGACGTCGCGGCCGCGGTCGTCGTCTACGAGTCCGCACGCGCGACGGGGCGTGGCACGGAGGTGAGGCTCGATGACTGAGTCATTCGCCACGACGTGGAAGGAAATCGCGACGAGCTTCCTCAAGATCGGCACGACGGCGTACGGCGGTCCCGCGATCATGGGCGTCATGCAGGCGGAGATCCAGGAACGGCGGCAGTGGACGTCGAAGCCGCGCTTTCTCGAGGGACTCGGCCTCGTGAACGTGCTGCCCGGGGCGACGATGGTGCAGCTCGCCATCTTCCTCGGCTATCAGCGCGCCGGCTGGTGGGGCGGGCTCCTCGCCGGTCTGTGCTTCACCGCCCCGGCGTTCGTCGTCATGCTCGTCCTCGCCGCCGCCTACGCGACGTTCGGCGTCAGCCCGCTCCTGCGCGGTGCGCTGTACGGTCTCGGGCCGGTCGTCCTCGCCATCTTCGTCTCCGCGGTCTTCCGCCTTGGCAAGTCCGCGTTGCGCTCGCGAACGCACGCGCTCATCGCCGCGGGCGCCGCCGTGGCCGCGCTGCAGAGCCCGCTCGGCGCGGCGGCCATCTTGATCCTCGCCGGCGGCGTGGGCGTCTTGTTGTTCTACTCCAGGCGCGCGGGCCTCGTCGTGCTGAGCACCCTGACGCTGGCCATCGCGCTCGTCCGCCTCGTCCCCTGGTCTCTGCTCGCGGTCCCGGCCACAGCGACGGGCGGGCCGAGTCTCGGCGGTGTCGCGGCGGTATTCACCGGCCTCGGCGCGTTCACGTTCGGCGGCGGACTGTCGATCATCGCGCTGATGCAAGAGCAGGTCGTCGACCGCCTGCACTGGCTGACGCCGCGCGAGTTCGTCGACGGGCTGGCCCTGGGACAGCTGACGCCGGGGCCGATCATCATGGTCGCCGCCTACGTCGGCTACAAGACGCTCGGAATGACTGGCGCAGCCGTGGCCGCGGCCGCGAGCTTCGTGCCGTCATTCGTCATGATGCTGGCGCTGTTGCCCTTGTTCGATCGCGTGCGGAATCTCGCGTGGGCGCGCGCGGTGATCCAGGGCATCGTCCCGGGCGTGGTCGGCGTGATGGCGGTCGCGCTCATCCGTATGGCGCCGTATGCGGCACCCGACGCGCCGGCAATCGCGGTGCTCGTGGTGACGGCCGCCGCGCTGGTCGTATGGCGGCTGGCGCCGCTGAAGGTCATGGGCAGTGGGACGGTGTTCGGCATCCTCCGCACGGCGGTGCGCGCGTGACCCGCCCGACCACCGTCGACCTGCTCGAGTACTTCCTCTACCTCGGCAGCCTCGGGTTCGGCGGGCCCGTCGCGCTCGTCGGGTACATGCAGCGCGACCTCGTCGAGCAGCGCCGGTGGTTCACGAAAGAGGAATACATGAAGTCGCTGGCGCTGTCGCAGCTGGCGCCGGGGCCGCTGGCCGCGCAGCTGGCAATCTGTCTGGGCTACGTGCATTCGCGCGTGCGCGGCGCGACGCTCGTCGCGCTGGCGTTCGTGCTGCCGTCGTTCGTGATGACGGTGGCGATCAGCTGGCTCTACGTCCGCTTCGGAGGGCTGTCGTGGATGCAAGCCGCCTTCTACGGCGTGGGCGCCGTCGTCATCGGCATCATCACGATCGCCGCGTACAAGCTCGCCAAGCTGACCATGGCGAAGGATCGCCTGCAGTGGGTGATCTTCGCTCTCATGGCGATGGTCACCGCGTGGACCGAAACGGAAATCCTGTGGCTCTTTCTTCTGTGCGGCTTGGCCGCCATGGTCGCTCAGACGCCGCCGGCCTGGTTGAAGCGCTCGGCTCCCGCGTGCTTCGTCGTCGTCGCGACGCCCGAGGTGCTCGGCCAAATCTTGTGGTTCTTCGCCAAGGCCGGGGCATTCGTCTTCGGCAGCGGCCTCGCTATCGTCCCGTTCCTCTACGGCGGCGTCGTGCAGGAATACGGTTGGCTCAACGATCAGCAGTTTCTGGACGCGGTCGCGGTCGCCATGCTGACGCCCGGACCGATCGTCATCACGGTCGCGTTCATCGGTTACCTCGTGGCCGCGTTTCCCGGCGCGCTGGCCGCCGCCATCGGGGTGTTCCTGCCGGTCTATCTGTTCGTCGTGATCCCGTTCCCGTGGTTCGATCGCATCAGCGCCAATCCACGCGTGAAGGGCTTCGTCGCGGGCGTCACCGCGGCCGCCTCGGGCACCATCGCGGGCGCCTGTGTCGTGCTCGCGCGCCGGGCGATCGTCGACGTGCCGACGCTCGCCATCAGTGCGATCGCCCTCGCCGTGTCGTGGCGCTTCAAGATCCCCGAGCCCCTGCTGATCGCGGCCGGCGCCGTGGCGGGGCTCATCATCTTCGCACTGCGATAGGAGGACAGCATGAAATGGATCACTCGTGAGCGCGCGCGCGTCGACCGCATCGCGTGCCCGTGGCTCATCAGTCGCTTCATCGATCCCAAACCCGAGTTCCTCTTCGTCCCTGCCCGCGACGTTCTCGCCGCGAGCCAGCGGGAGAACGCGATCCCGTACGACATCCCCAACGTCGAGCTCGGTCACCACGGCGCGCGGTGCTCCTTCGACGCGTTCATGGATCGGTACGAGCTCGCGGATCCTGCGCTCACGACGCTGGCCGCGATCGTGCGCGGCGCCGACACCGACGATCGCGGCCTGACGCCGGAATCGCCGGGACTCTACGCAGCGGCGACCGGGTTTCAGGCGACGAGTCGCGACGACTTTGACAACATGGCGCGCCAGTTCCCGATGTACGACGCGCTGTACGCGTACTGCCAGGCGCAGACGTCGAGCGTGCCGCCGCCTCGTCGGGTGCTGTTCGTCTGTCTGCACGGGGCCGCCAAGAGTGTGGTCGCGGCCGCGCACTTCCGTCGTCTCGCCGCCGCGCGCGGGCTGGCTATCGATGCGGCCGCGGCCGGAACGGAGCCGGAGGCGCAGCTGGCGCCGGCGGCGGTGAAAGGCCTGGCCGGTGATGGCCTGACGCCGGCGCCGGTTCGTCCTCGGCCCATCACCCGCTACGATCTGGACGCCGCCACACGTGTGGTGAGCTTCGGGTGCGACGTGGCGCCGGCGCGCGGCCAGCGCGTCGAGCAGTGGGACGTGCCGGCGGTGAGCGACGGTTACGACGCCGCGCGGACGCGCATCGTGGCCAACGTCGAGCGGCTGGTGGCCGAGCTCGCGGGCGGGCGCTGACGTGGCGCTCCGACATCGAGGGTTCGTCGATCTGCCCGACCACGCGAAGCCCGGCGGCTTCGATCACGCCGCCGTGCACCAGCCGACCGGGCGGATCTACGTCGCCCACACCGCGAACGATGCCATCGACGTGATCGACGTCGAGACGCAGAAGCATGTTGCCTCCATCCCGGGCCTGAGCGCCGTCGCGGGTGCACTCGTCGCCGACGACACCGATCTTGTGTTCACCTCGAATCGCGGCGAGAACACCGTCGGCGTGTTCACCGCGGGAAACGAGGGGCGCCCCGGCTTCGCCGGGGCGCCACGAGCGTTGGGGGGTATGGGGGGCCATTTCGGGGCCCCCCATGTGAGAGTCGAGAAGGTCGGCGTCGGCGTACGGCCGAACGGTCTCGCATACGATCCGCGACGCGCGCGACTGCTGGCCGCCCACGTCGGCGATCCGGCCCTTGCGGGCTCGTGCACGGTCTCCGTCGTCGACGTGCGCGCGCGCAAGCGCATCGCCGACGTTCCGGTGGCCGGACGCACGCGCTGGACGGTCTACGATCCCGTCGCCGACGCGTTCCACGTGAATATCGCGGATCCGCCGCAGATCGTCGTCGTCGACGCCGCCGATCCGATCGGCCTCCGTCGTGTGGTGCCGGTGGGCCACGCCGGACCGCACGGGCTAGACATCGATGTTGCGCGTCGGCGCCTGTTCTGTGCGTGCGACGCCGGCGTGCTGCTCGAGATCGATGCCGACAGCGGAGAGATCGTCGCGACGGCGCCCATCGCCGGCGTTCCCGACGTGGTGTTCTTCAACCCGACGCTAGATCGACTGTACGTCGCGATCGGCGAGCCCGGCGTCATCGAGGTGTTCGACACGGTGCCGCTGCGGCGCCATGAGACCGTCGCCACCGAAGTCGGTGCGCACACGCTGTCGTTCGACGCCGCGCGCAACGTCGTCTGCGCGTTCCTGCCAGCAACTCATCGCGCTGCTGTCTACGAGGATGACGGCCGGAGGTGAACGTGATGATGCCACGACGTCGTTGGCTCGAGAGCGTGCTCGCCGCGGTCGGCGTCCTCGCCGCCGGCCGAGGTCGCCCGGCGCAGGCGGCGGCGATGGAGCTGAAGGTCTCGGATACGGCAACCACGGAGGCGTTCGACTTCGAGACGCGCGGCATCGAGGGGTGGACGTCCGTCACCGGCCGGTGGGCGGTCGAGGAGATGGCGGGCGCGCCGAGCGGCAAGCGCGTCCTCGTGCAGCGCGCGACGAACAACGAGTTCAACGTGATCGTCGCGCCGACGTCGTACGCCGACGTCGACGTCACGATGAAGTTCAAGCCGATCTCCGGTCGAGAGGACGCGTCGGGCGGAATCGTGTTCCGGTTCAACGACGGGAAGTATTACGTCGTGAGAGCCAACGCGCTCGAAAACAACTTTCGCCTCTACTACTACGACCGGGGACGTCGTGAGATCGCGAGCGCGAAGGTGAAACCCCCCGCGCTCGGACAGTGGCACACCGTGCGCGTCGTGGCCGTCGGCGACCACATCCAGGCCTGGCTCGACGGCGTGCGGTATCTCGACCGTCGCGACACGCGGTTCAAAGCGGGGCGCGTGGGCCTGTGGACGAAAGCGGATTCGGTCACGGCCTTCGACGACCTGAGCATTCGTGGGACGAAAGGAGCATGACCATGCGCCAGGAGATTCTGCCGATTCCCGTGAGGCCGTGGACGCTCAACGGCCTTTCCGAGCGAATGATCGTCAGCCACTACGAGAACCACTACGGCGACGCGGTGCGGGCACTGAACGCTGTGAGCGGCGAGCTCGCCGCCGTCGACGTGGGCACACCCGGCTACCGACTGCGCGCCCTCAAGCGCGACGAGCTGATGGCGCTCGGTGCGATCGAGCTGCACGAGCTGTACTTCGGCAACCTCGGCGGCGAGGGCAACAAGATTCCCGAGGACATGCGGGCGACGCTCGAAGAGCATTTCGGCACCGTCGCCGCGTGGCGACGGGAATTCGTCGGCCTGGCGCAGTCGCTCGCCGGCGGCTCGGGCTGGGTGGTGCTGGGCTGGTCGCGCCGGCAGCGTCGCCTGTACAACTACATCGCCGACGACGACACGCAGACGGGCATCGACACGGCGCCGGTGCTGGTGCTCGACATGTACGAGCACGCCTATCACATCGACTTCGGCGCGAATGCCACGGCCTACGTCGACGCGTTCATGCGCAACGTCGACTGGGCGGCGGTAACGCGACGGATCGGCGCGGCGAGCGCCGATCGTCCCTTGCCGCAGGACGATCCGGTCGATCACAGCCTCCCGTCGCTCTCCGTCGAAGAGCTTGCTGCGCGCCTCGCCAAGGGCGAGCCGGTGCAGGTGCTCGACGCGCGGCCGCGGCATCACATCTCGCGGACGGTGGACCTCATGCAGGGCGCGATTTGGCGCGATCCCGATCGCGTCGACGAATGGATCGGCGAGCTTTCGACCGACGAGCCGGTCGCCGTCTACTGCGCCTACGGATTTCACGTCGGCTGCAGCGTGACCCGCACGCTGCGCGAGCGCGGCTTCGACGCGCGCTTCATCCGCGGCGGCGTGTCGGCGTGGTACGCCGCCGGCGGAGCGCGGTCGCTTCGGACGTGATGCGAGCGCCCCGGGGTATGCCGGGGCGCTCCTCGCTCTTCAGCAGCAGCCGCCGGCCGGAGTCTTGCGCTCGACGAGTTCCAGGCGCGTGTCGTCGGGCCCTCGGAGGAACGCGATGCGCGGGCCCTTCGGCACCTGCGTCGGCCCCTCGAGGAGGGTGGCGCCGAGGCCCTTCAAGCGCGCGATGTCGGCTTCGATGTCCTGCGAGTCGAAGCCGAAGTGCTCGAGGCCGTGATGCGGATTGGCATCGCCGGCGCCGAGTCGTTCGTTCGTGCGCGCGCCCGAGATGTTGACGGCGAAGCCGTCCTCGCTCGCGCAGCGCACGAAGCGGTCACCGAACACGCGCGTCTCGTCGCTGACGATCTTGAAGCCGAACGCGGTCACGTACCACTCGGCGGTCTTGCGCGGGTCCGGCGACTTCAGATGGATGTGATTGATCCGATAGGCCATGGGCCACCTCCGGCCGGCTATCGTACAATGCGCCGATGCGACTCGGCCTGGCCCTCCCCACGACCACGTCGGACGGGCGTCCGCTCACCGGCGCCGCGCTCATCGCCGGCGCGCGCGCCATCGAGCGCGCGGGCTTCGACAGTCTCTGGTGCTTCGACTCGATCGGCCGCGGATTCATGATTCCGGATCCGCTCATCGCCGTGAGCGTGGCGGCCACCGCCACCGAGCGGCTGACGGTCGGCACGGGGATCCTGCAGGTGCCCCTGCGTCGCCCCGTCGAGCTGGCGCATCGCATTCTCACCGCGCACCTGATCTGCGGCGATCGTCTGCTGCTCGGCGTCGGCGCCGGCTCGACCAAGGCCGATTTCGACGCGGTGGGCGTCGACTTCGACACGCGGATGCGGCAGTTCGAGGACGCGCTGGCGCTGATGCGACGACTCTGGCAGGGCGAAAAGAGCGGCACCGCGCAGCTGAATCCGTGGCCGGCGACCATCGGCGGCCCCAAGCTGCTGATCGGCTCGTGGGCAGGCAGCCACTGGATCGCGCGCGCCGCCAAAGACTTCGACGGCTGGATCGGATCGGGAGCGCGCAGCAGCGTCGCGGCGCTGCGTGACGGCATCAAGCGCTTCCGCGAGGCCGGTGGGACGCGCGCCATCGCCACCAACATTCCGGTGGATCTCGAGGCGCCGACGGCGCCGATGCCCGACGAGGGGCAGTTCCATCTGCGCTGCGACACGAAGACGGCCGCCGAGCGCCTGCGCATGCTGGCCGATCTCGGTTTCGACGACGCCGTCCTCGTCACGCGCCGTTACGCCGACGCCGACCTCGCCGCGTTGCGCGCACTGCACAAATAAACAGCGCGGCGGAAGACCGCCGCGCTGGTGATGCGAGACCGCAGCGACCCTACCGGGAGGCCTTGACCAGGACCAGCTTCGCCACCTGCTTGTCGGTCTTCTTCACGTCGCTGAGCAGGTCGGCGACCTTCAAACCAAAGCCGCGGGACAACGATGCCCAGCCCTGCCCCGACTTGCGAGCCGCGAGAATCCTGTCGACCGCCTGCTGACGCGAGATCTTGTCGTGCTTCATCAACTGCTGCGAGGCTGCCAGCGTGGCGGTGACCTCACCCCAGTTGAGCTTGCGGCCGCGCAGGTCCGTAACCATCTTTTCGGGAACGCTGAACTGCTTGGCGATCATCTCGGCCACGCGCCGACGCCCCTCGGGCGCCGCGGCCACGACCCGCGCGCTGTCGGTGTCGAGCTTCTTTGTCTCGATGTACAGCTCCTCGGACGTCTTCCGCTCGGCGTCCGTGAGCGCGTTCGCTGCCGCCGCCGGCTTGGCGTTCGCCGTCGGCTTTGCCGCGGGCGCCGGCTTGGCCGCAGCCACGGACTTTGCCTGAAGCTGAGACTTCTGCGACGCCGCCTTCGCGGCGCTCTGCGGTTGCGGCGCGGTCTTCGTCGGTTGCGTTTGCTGCGCCGTCTTCTTCGGCGCCGGCATCCGCACCATCACCACGACCGCGAGGATGCCCGCCACAACGGCCACGGCACCGACCACCCCGGCCCAGTAGCGAACTGAGTCCTTGGTCTCCATCCCACCCCTCCCCGGCCGGGCTCTGCGGCGCAGCCCGGGCCAGGGCTGTGGTGCACCCGACGTGCCACGGCGGTGAACGCGCGAAGGCGATGATCACGCACACTTCGACGTCATGCGCGCGATTGGAATGACGATTCGACCCGGACGCGCGCGTCACGCTGACACGCACGGCGTCGCGGCCGCCGACGATCGCGGCGTTAGCCGTGGCACCTTTTCTGCACGACGCGCTCGCATGAACGACAAGCGCTCGCTGCTCATCGCCGTCGCGCTCAGCGTCGTCGCGCTCTCCGCCGGCAGCGCCGTCGCCGCCGACGTGAACATCAACTCCGGCTGGCCGCCGCCCGCAATCTTGAGAAAGCCGGTGGTCGTCGTGGTGCCGGAGACGAAGGTCTACCGGGCGCCGAGCCTCGAATTCAACGTCTTCGTGTTCGGCGGCAAGTACTACAGCCTTCACAACGATCGGTGGTACATGACCGCGAGGGTCGGCGCGCCGTGGACGCCGCTGATCGTCGAGCACGTGCCCACCGAGGTGCGCGCGGTGCCGGTGAAGTACTACAAGATTCCGCCAGGCTCCGCGAAGAAAGGCTGTCCGCCGGGTCTCGCCAAGCAGGGCCGCTGCTAGAGCGCGTCCGCGATCGCTTTTCCGAGATCCGCCGTCTTGTCTTTGCCGCCGAGATCGGGCGTCCGCGGGGCGCCCGACTTCGGCTCCAGCACGGTCTCGATGGCGCGCACGATGGCCGCACCCGCCTGCGGATGTCCGAGGTGCTCGAGCATCATCGCCGCCGCCCAGATCTGACCGATCGGGTTCGCGATGCCGCGACCGTAGATGTCCGGCGCCGAGCCGTGCACCGGCTCGAACAGCGAGGGGAAGACGCGTTCGGGATTGATGTTGCCGGAGGGCGCGATGGCGATCGTGCCCGTGCACGCGGGGCCGAGGTCCGACAGGATGTCGCCGAAGAGATTGGAGGCGACGACGACGTCGAACCAGTCGGGATGCTGCACGAAGTGCGCGCTGAGGATGTCGATGTGGAACTTGTCCCACTTCACGTCGGGATAGGTTTTTGCCATCGCCTCCACGCGCTCGTCCCAGTACGGCATCGTGATCGAGATGCCGTTGGACTTGGTGGCCGAGGTCAGGTGTTTCTTCGGCCGCTTCTTCGCCAGCTCGAACGCGAATTTGAGAATACGATCGACGCCCTTGCGCGAGAAGACGGACTGCTGAAAGACGACCTCGCGCTCCGTGCCTTCGTACATGCGCCCGCCCACGCTCGAGTACTCGCCCTCGGTGTTCTCGCGCACGACGAAGAAGTCGATGTCGCCCGGCTTGCGATCGGCGAGCGGCGTGCGCATGCCGGGCATGAGCCGGCAGGGGCGCAGGTTCACGTACTGGTCGAAGTCGCGGCGGAACTTGATGAGCGAGCCCCAGAGCGACACGTGGTCCGGCACCTTCGCGGGCCAGCCCACGGCGCCGAAGAAGATCGCGTCGTGCCGGCCGATCTGCTCCTTCCAGTTCTCCGGCATCATCGAGCCGTGCGCGAGGTAGTAGTCGCACGACCAGTCGAAGTGATCGAGCTGCAGGTCGACGTTGAACCGGCTAGCGGCGGCGTCGAGAACACGCAGCCCCTCGGGCACGACCTCCTTGCCGATACCGTCGCCAGGAATCACCGCGATCTTGTGCTTTGCCAACTCAGCCTCCCTGGCGGCGGCACGACGCGCGTCGAGCCGTCACCCTGATACACGTAGCGGAACGTCAGGCACCCGGGCCGGGCGCCCGGGCAGTAGTATCCGACGATTTCCATCTTGGCGTAGCGTCGGTCGATGGTACGCACCGCCCACACGCGCGGCTTGGGGCTCAGCACGTGCGTGAAGAAGCCGTAGCGATACCACGAGGCGATCGCGGGGTTGCGCGGATCCGCCTGCCCCTCGTTGGCGACGTAGCCGTCGGCCGGCACCTCGCGGACGTCGTCGAGGCGCGTCTCCCCGAGATCACGGATGCCGGCGCCCAGCCCGGCGACGATCGAGTAGCGGCGGAACGCCAGATCGCCGCGCGCGGGCGTCGCCGCCGACGCGTCGTCGACGACGGCGCCGAGGTGGAACGAGAACGGGCGCCACATGTCCGGCGCGGTGGCGTCGACGGTATAGAGGATGGGGCCCACGAGCGCCGGGCCGGCGTCGTGGGGTGCCGGCGGCGTCGGCGCGTACGTGGGCACCATCGGCTGCCGAAGCGTGAGCACGACGAGCACCGCCGCGCCGGCGACGATGACGGCGGCGGCGAGCGCCGGGGCGAGCCGCTTCATGCGCGAGATGCTAGCATCGGGCGCGACCCATGCTGCGTGACGTTCCCGGCGGCGGCTACCGCTTTCTGCCCGGCATCGAGCCATATTCGTCCGGCGCCGTCGCGCTGCCGGGGCACGCGATCGTCCACGTCACGCTGTGCGCGCCGGTGCCCTGGCGCGACGGCTTCGCGCTGATCGACCGGCACCTGCGCGCCGAATCGCGACCGCGGACGGCGCTGTGCGCGATCGCGCTGCGGATCCCCAAGCCGCTGTCGTTCGACGGCTTCGCGGAGTTCAATGCGGGCTATCGCGAGCAGCTCGTCGCCTGGGGCCTGCTCGTCGACGGCGCCAACCCGATCGCGCGCACCAACGTCGCGCCGCTGGTCGGCGCACCGCTCTCGCCGTCGCTCTACGCATTCGCCTACGCGGCGCCCGGCGCCACCGCGCGGACGACGTTCGTCGTGGCGGGCTCGGGCGAGGTCGATCGGCTGAACGCCGACACGATCGTGCGCCGCGGCGAGACCTCGGCCGACGCGATCCGCGAAAAGGCGGCGTTCGTCATGCGCGTCATGCACACGCGCCTGCGCGCGCTCGGCGCCGACTGGGCCGACGTCACGACCCTCGACGTCTACACGCCGCATCCGATCGAGCCGTTCGTGACGCAGACGATCCTGTCGGCGGCCGGCGCCGCCGCCGTCCACGGCGTTCGCTGGTATCCCAGCCATCCCCCGATCGTCGGCCTCGAGTACGAGATGGATCTGCGAGGCGTCGCGCGCGAGATCGTCCTCTAGCGTGCCGCCCGGTTCCATCCCGCATCGCTGGTCGCTCCTCGCCCTGCTCACGTCCGCCTATGGTCTGGGCGCGTTCGGCATGCTCGGCGTGTCGCCGCTGTCGCCCGCCCTCATGCAGGGCTTCGCGCTGAGCCGGTTCGAGGTCGCGTTCATCGTGCCCTCGGTCTACGTCGGCGGCCTGCTGTTCTCACTGCCCGGCGGACACCTCGCCGATCAGTGGGGCGTGCGGCCGACGCTGCTCGGCGCTCTCGCCCTGGGCGGCATCGGTCTGCTCGCGGCGGCGCTGGCGCCGCACTTCGTCGTGTTCCTGCTCTGCCTCGTGATCGCCGGCTCCGGCTGGAGCGTCGTGAATCCGGTGCTCGGCAAGGCGATCGTCGATCTGTTTTCGCTGACCGAGCGCGGCATCGCGATGGGCATCAAGCAGATGGGCCTCACGCTCGGCGGCGGTGTCTCGGCGCTCGTCCTGCCGGCCATCGCGGTGCGGTGGGGCTGGCGCGTCGCCGTCGCCGCGTGCGCGGTGGCGATGACGGCGCCGGTCGTCTTCGCGTGGCTGCCGTTGCGCGCGCTCGCTCGACCACGCGACGAGACGCCGGAGGGCAACGGTGTGCGGATGGACTGGTGGTGGACGCGACGGCCGGCGCTGCTCGTCCTGTTCGCCGCGGGCGTCGTGCTCGGCATGCTGCAGTCCGCCGTGCTCGCCTACCTGCCCGTCTTCAGCGTGCAGGCACTCGGCTTCTCGCCCGTCGGCGCCGGCGTCCTCATCGCCGCTGCGCAGATCGGGGGCGCCGTCGCGCGACTCGGCCTCGGCATCGCGAGCGATCGCTGGTCGTCCGGCCGCCGGCCGCCGTGGCTGATGCTGACGTCCGTGCTCGGCGCGATCACGTTCCTGGTCTATGCGTGGGCGCCGACAGCAGAGCCGGTGCCCGCCGCGCTGCTCGCGTTCGTCGCGGGCATCGGCGCGCATGGTTGGGTCGGCATCTACTTCATCATCAGCGCGGAGGCGGGCGGCGCCGGCCGCTCCGGCCTGCTCAGCGGCGTGTCGTTCGCCGCGATCGTCGTCGGTCTGCTCTCCGGCGCGCCCCTGTTCGGCACGATTCTCCAGCTGTCCGACTCGTACGCCGCCGCATGGGCGGTCTTCGCCGCTCTGTCGGCCGTGGTCGCGGTGGTCGTCGCGGTGTTCGGCGCGGCGATCCACCGCGAGTCGCAGTCGTCCTACGCCGGCTGAGCACCCGTTCGCCGGGCCGGCACGCTCAGGTCAACGGGGTGGCGCCGCGCTATCATCGGCTCCATGCCGACCAACGAACTCGCGATCGCCGCCGCGCTCGGTGCACTGCTCAAGGAGCGCAAGCAGACCGTCGCCGTCGCAGAGTCGTCCGCGGGCGGGCTGATCTCGGCGACGCTGCTCGCGGTGCCCGGCGCGTCGGCGTACTTCCTCGGCGGCGGCGTCATCTATACGCAGGCGGCGCGACGCGGGCTGCTGCGCGTGGGTGACGACGCGGTGAAGGGCATTCGCTCCAGCACCGAGGCGTACGCGCAGCTCAAGGCGAAGGCCGTGCGCGATCTCCTCGGCACGACGTGGGGTCTGGCCGAAACGGGCGCGAGCGGGCCGACGGGCAATCGTTACGGCGACGCCGCCGGCCATGCGTGCATCGCCGTCGCCGGACCCGTCGAGCGTGTGATCACGGTCGAAACGGGCGACGCGGACCGCGAGCGCAACATGTGGGCGTTCACGCGCGCCGCGCTGAAGCTGCTCGAGGACGCCGTGCGCGCCGCGCGCTGATCCCTAGCCCGGTCGCACGCCTAAGCGCAGCATCGTCACGGAGTGCGCGGGCAGCGTCGTCTCGAGTCGCGCGCCTCGCCCCTGGAGCTTGCGCTCGCGGACGTCGACAGCCCGCGGCGTCTCGAACGAGTTCGTGGCGGTGACGTCCGCGCCGTTGACCTCCCAGGCGTTCACCGCTCCCTCGATCGTCGCGTCGCCGAGGTCGAGCGTGACGGGGAGATCCCGATCGCGGTCGCGGTTGACGAGCGCCACCGCCAGCGCGTGGCCGGCTTCGTCGCAGGTGGCGCTCGCGTCGACGAGCGTGAACGGGCCGAGGTCGGCGACGTGGTGCACGCGGCCGCTCGGCGCTTCCTGCTCCGGCCGCAGCGCGTGCGTCTCCCCCTCGACGTGGACGTCGAGCGCGACGTCCTGCGTGTGCTCGGCGTAGAGCCGCAGCGGATGATAGATCGTTTGCAGGAACAGTCCAGCGGGACTGGTGAAGATCGGGGCGATCGCGTTGACGAGCTGCGCGAAGTTGGCGATGCGCACCACGCGGCAGTGGCGGATGAAGCCGTTCAGGTAGGTCGCGATGGCCAACGCATCCGTCAACGTGTAGCGCTCCTCGACCCCGCCCACACGGTCTTCGTGGCTGCGTGTTCGCCACCACACGTTCCATTCGTCGAAGGCGATGTGGATCGGATGCGCGATCCGCTGCGCGTAGCGGACACGCTCGATGAGCGCGGCGCAGACGCGGATGGCGCGCTCCGCCTGGTGCGATTGGAACACCGTCGCGTAGTGGTCCGGCCCGCCCGTGTAGAGATGGATCGAGTGGAAGTCGATGAATTCGGCCAGACCATTGAGCGTGATCTCGTCCCACTCGCTCCAGCCGTTCTGACCGCAGCCGATCAGCTGGATCGAGGGATCCGTCCGCTTCATCACCATGGCGAACGCGCGCGCTTTCTTCACGTAGTCGTGCGCGTTCATGTTGCCGATCTGCCAGCCGCCGTACATCTCGTTGCCGAGCCCCCAGTAGCGCACGCGATAGGGCTCGGGATGCCCGTGCTGGCGTCGCAGGTTCGCCCACGACGTGTTGCCCGTCCCGTTGCAGTACTCGACCCAGGCCTGCGCCTCGTCCATCGTGCCCGAGCCCATGTTGACGCAGATGAACGGCTCGGTGTCGAGGGCGCGGCAGTACGCGATGAACTCGTCGGTGCCGAAACGGTTCGACTCCTCGGCGTACCACGCGAGCTCGCTCCTCCGCGGCCGCTGATCTTTCGGGCCCGGCGAGCCCTCGTCGTACACGCCGCCGTAGATGCAGCGACCGAGGTGCTCGATGAACTGGCCGAAGATCCGGCGGTCGACGGCGCCGAGCCGCCGATGCAGATCGATGCTGATGCGCGTCATGCCGCTCCTCTGGGATGAACGTGTCGGGATCGAGCGCGCGACGACTATACTCCGGCCGTGCGCGTCGGGACTATCACGCTGCGCGAGGCGACCACCAGCGACGTGCCGACGCTGCTCGCGCTCGTGCACGCGGCGTTCGAGCAGTACCGCGACCGCCTCGACCCACCCTCTGGAGCGCACCACGAGACCGCGGCGACGCTGCAGGCCGCGCTGCAGGCCGGCGGTGCCGTGCTCGCGTGCGTGGCCGGCGAGCCCGTCGGCTGCGTGTTCTATCATCGCGAGCGAGATCACGTGTACGTCGGTCGCCTCTCCGTTCTGCCGGCGCTCCGGCGACGCGGCGTGGGCCACGCGCTGACCGACGACGTCGAGCGCCGCGCGCGGGCGATGGGCGTGTCACGTGTGCGGCTCGGCGTGCGGACGGCGTTGCCGCGGCTGCGCGCCTATTACGAGCGCTGTGGCTCGCGTCGTGCGCGAAGAGCGCCACGCGGGCTACGAGACGCCGACCTATGTGGTCATGGAGAAGGACTTGCGGTAGAGTCTCGCCGCACCATCGCAGCCGTCATGGAGGACCGCATGAGCCGCGCGCTGACTCGCCGAACATTCCTCATCGCCTCCGCGGCCGCCGCCGCCGCGACCCCGTGGCCGCGCCGCGGCGCCGCGCAGCCGAAGGCGACGATCACCTACTGGAACGGGCTCACCGGCGCCGACGGCAAGGTGATGGACGAGCTCATCGATCGCTTCACGCGCGAGACCGGCATTCGTGTCGAGCAGCAGCGGCTGCCGTGGGCCGAGCTCTATCCGAAGCTGCAGGTCTCCGTCCCCGCCGGCGAAGGTCCGGACCTCGCGCTGATCCACACCGTCGAGGTGCCGCACTTCGCGAACGATGGCGTCCTCGAGGCGATCGACGAGGCGGCGGCGGGCGGCAAGGGATTTCGTGGTGAGGAGTATCTGCCGGCGACGTGGCAGGGCGGAACGTTTCAGGGCAAGCGCTATTCGCTGCCGCTCGACGTGCCGCAGCACGTGCTCTACCTCAACGTGAAGGTGATGAAGGAGGCCGGCGTCACCGGCCCCGACGGCCAGCCGAAGGCGCCGGCGAGCCGCGACGAGCTCGTCACGATGGCGAAGAAGATGACCCGGGGCGACACCTTCGGCTTTGCGATCGGCACGCTCAACCCCGGCCGCTACACGTGGGGCTTCCACAACCTGCTCTGGCAGAACGGCGCGAACATCTACACGCCCGATCTCAAGCGCGCCGGCGTCGCCGATCCGGCCGCGGTCGAGGTCGCCGAATTCTGGTCGGGGCTGGCCGGCGGGCTCGGCATCGCGCCGCCCGCCAACGCCAACTGCCGCGACGCGTTCATCGCGGGTCGGCTCGGCATGTGGATCGCAGGCTCATGGAACTTCACCGGACTGCGCGAGGCGAAAGTGGACTTCACGGCGGCGCCGGTGCCGCGGCTCTTCAGGCAGCCGGTCGTGTGGTCGATGCCGCATCAGTACGCGTTTCCGAAGCCGAAGTCCGCCGACCGGGCGCGCCGCGAGGCGGCGTGGACACACATCCGCTGGATGACCGATCACGTGGCCGAGTGGACGCTGAAGGCGGGCCAGGTCTCCGCGAGCCGCAAGGCGCACAGCGATCCGCGGGTCACCGGCGATCCCGTGCTCAAGACGCTGCTGGGCCAGGCGCCCAACTGGCAGGTCGGCCAGCCGACGCCGAAGTGGGTCGCGGCGGAAAACATCACGCGGCCGGTGATCGACAGCATCTACACCGGACAGAAGCCGGCGAAAGTCGCGATGGAGGAGCTGGCGCGCCAGATCAACGCGCTGCCGGACTGAGCGTGCCGCGTCGCCGTCGCCGGCAGACGCGGACGGCCTATCTGTTCCTGCTGCCCGGCCTCCTGCTGTTCGCGATCTTTCGCCTCTATCCGCTGCTCGAAGGCCTGCGGCTGTCGTTCACCAACGCGAGGCTGGGGCGCGCGACCTATCAGTACATCGGCCTCGCGAACTACACGCGGCTCGCCGACGACACGCGCTTCACCGTCAGCCTCTGGAACACCGCCTTCTACGCGGTCGCGAGCACGCTGCCGATCCTCGCGGTGCCGCTGCTCCTGGCACTCGCGCTCAATCGCGGCGCGCTCCGCAACGTGCTGCGCGGCGTCTTCTTCTTCCCGTTCACGTTGTCGGTGGTCACTGTCGGGCTCGCATGGCTCTGGCTGCTCGATCCCGTCGTCGGCCCGTTCAACTACTATCTGCGCGCCCTCGGCATGCCGGCACGCTCGTGGCTGGCCGATCCTGCGACAGCGATGTGGGCGATCATCGCCACCACCGTCTGGTGGGTGACGGGCTACTACTTGGTCGTGTACCTGGCGGGCCTTCAGGACATTCCGCGCGAGCTGTACGAGGCGGCCGCGCTCGACGGCGCCGGTGGCGGGCGCACGTTCTGGACGATCACGCTGCCGCTCTTGCGCCCAGTTCTGTTGTTCGTCGTGGTCACGCACGTGATCGGCTCGTTTCAGATCTTCGGTCAGGTCTTCGTGCTCACCGGCGGCGGCCCCGGCGACGCCACGCGAACCGTCGTCCAGCATCTCTACGAGACGGCGTTTCAGAACTTCTTTCAGTTCGGCGTCGCGTCCGCCATGGCGTGGGTGCTGTTCGCGATCATCCTGGTCTTCTCCGTGCTGCAGTTCCGCCTGCTGCGCGGACATACCGAATACTGACGATGCGCGCCCCGCGCGTGCAGACGATCGCGCTGACGCTGGCGCTCGGACTGTTGGCGGTGATCTGGCTGGCGCCGATCGTATGGGTGATGGTGACGTCGCTCAAGCTGACCGCGGACATCGTGCGGCTTCCACCAGAATGGATTCCGTGGCCGGTGACACTGGAGCACTACCAGGAAGTGCTCTTCAGCAGCTCGCGCACCGCGCGCATCGGCCGCGCCTTCGGCAACAGCCTGGTGATCGCACTCGGCGCCGTCGTCATCGTCGTCGTCACGGCGGCCATGGCCGCCTATCCGCTGGCCCGGATGCGGTTTCCCGGACGCGATCTCGTCTTCACCCTGCTCGTGGGCAGCCTGATGATCCCCAACGCGGTGGTGCTCGTCCCGCGGTACGTGCTCGTGCAGCAGCTCGGCTGGCTCAGCACCTATCAGGGACTCATCGTCCCCGAGGCGGCGATGACATTCGCGTTCGGCGTGTTCCTGTTGCGCCAGTTCTTCGTCACCATGCCCGGCGATCTCGAGGAGGCGGCGCGCATCGACGGGGCGAATACGTGGCAGATCTTCTCGCGGATCGTGCTGCCGCTGTCGCAGCCGGTGCTCGCGGCGCTGGCCATCTTCGCGTTTCGCTCGGCGTGGAACGACTTCCTGTGGCCGCTGATCGCCGTCAACAAGCCGGAGATGTTTCCCCTGCCCGTCGCGCTGGCGCTGCTGCGCAGCGCCTACAGCTCCGAGTCCTACGGGCCGATCATGGCCGGCGCCGCGCTGAGCGCGCTGCCATTGCTGGTGGTTTTCATCGTCGCCAACCAGCGCATCGTCGAAGGCGTGCGCGTCAGCGGTCTGAAAGGCTGACGACGGCCGCGCATTCCGCGGCCTGGTGCCTTTAGGGGCGCGCTACTTCGTCGCGACGATCTTGTCCCAGAGCTCCGCGTACTGCTGCCGGTACTGCGGCCAGATCTTCTCCTCGGCGATCTTGCGGAACGAGGCCACATCGGCCGCGTTCACCTTCATACCGCGCGCCTCGAGGATCTCCTTGGCCTTGGCAAAGTTGTCGACGGTCTCGGTGACCTCGCGCACCTTCTTCTGCGCCTCGCGGCCGACGTCCATCACGAGCTTCTGCTGCTCGGGCGTCAGTCCCTTCCAGGCGTCCAGGTTCATCACCAGCAGCGTGGGGCCATAGTTGTGGAAGGTCAGCGAGACGTACTTGCTGACCTCGTAGACCTTGAGCGCGTTGATGTTGTAGATCGGCAGATCGGCGCCGTCGATGACACCCTGCTGGGCGGCCGCGATGACCTCACCCCACGGCATCGGCACCGCGCTGGCGCCGAGCCCGTTCACGGTGTCGGCGAACACCCGCCCCTGCTGCACGCGCAACTTGAGCCCCTTGAGATCGGCCGGCGTGTTGATCGGCCGGCGGTTGTTCCAGAAGTGGCGGAAGCCATAGTCGTAGAAGTAGATGATCTTGACCTTGTACTTCTTCTGGAAGGTCTCGTCGAGCTGGCGGCCGATCTCGCCGTTGAACATCGCGTAGGCGTGGTTGTAGTCGCGCACGAGGTACGGCGTGAGGAAGACGCAGAGTTCGGGGAACACCGTGCAGGCCGCGCCGACCGGCGTGCCGAACGCGATGTTGCCCGACTTCACCGCGTCCATGATCTCGAGCTCCTTGCCCAGGAGCGTGCCGCCGTGGAACACGACGTTGAGCTGACCGTTCGAGCGCTTGGTCACCTCGTCGGCGAAGTACTTGTAGCCGAGGGCGCCCGACTCGGGCGGCGGCGTGATGTGCGCGAGATCGAGCTACCTTCGCGCGACCGGCGGGGCTTTGTCAAGCGAGCGACGCGCTCAGCGCGCTTGACGGCCGCCGGGCGGTCCTCGTACGATCCGCGCCGTCGTGATCCCTCTCCTGCGCGTCATCCAGTGGCTGCCGCACGTGGTGATGACCGCGCTGATGATCGTGGCGATGGTGGACATGCTGGTCGGCGTGTTCCTGCGCTACGTGATGACGTGGGTATCGGCGACGTTCGACCTGCCCTCGGTGCGCTTCTTCTGGGTGGAAGAGATCGGCGAGTACTCGCTCGCGTGGCTGACCTTCATCGGGGCCGCCATCGGCATCCGTCGCGGCACGCACTTCGCGGTGCACATCCTCACCGACCGCTTGCCGCCCGCCGTGCGGCGCGGCGTGAAAGTCGGCCATCACGTGCTGCTGATCGGCTTCGGCCTGCTGCTCGCGGTGTACGGGTGGCAGGTCAGCGAGCTGAACTCGCAGTCGTACTCCCCGGCGCTCGACCTCAACCTCCGCTGGCTCTATCTCGCGTCGGTGGTCGGCGGCGTGCTGACCGTGATCTACAGCGCCGCCGGCGTGCGCGACGCCTGGCGCGGCGGAGCCTGATGCTCTTCGGCGCCGTCGCCGTCACGTTCCTCGTGCTGACGATCGTCTCGCTGCCGATCGTCTTCTCGCTCGGTATCGCCGGCTTCGCGGGTCTCGTCGCCGGCAACTTCTCGCTGCAGAAGCTGCCCTCGAGCCTCGTCGCGGGCTCGCAGAGCTGGGTGCTGCTCGCGATCCCGACCTTCATCTTCGCCGGCAATCTCATGGAGCGCTGCGGGATGTCGTATGCGCTCGTCGATCTCGCGCGCGCGCTCATCGGCTGGGTGCGCGGCGGCCTGGGCATGTCCGTCGTGCTCGCCGAGTACTTCTTCTCCGGCATCTCGGGCTCGACCATCGCCGACGTGTCGGCGATCGGCGCGATGCTGACACCGCCGATGCTCCGCGCCGGCTACAAGCCCGAGCACGCGGCGTCGCTGGTCGCCTCGGCCACGGCCATGGGCATCCTGGTGCCGCCCGCGATCTTCATGATCGTGCTCGGCCAGGTCACCGACACGTCGGTCGTCGGCATCTTCCTCGGCGGCTTCCTGCCCGCGGCGGTGACCGCGATATGCCTCATGAGCGTCATTCTCGGCCAGGCCCATCGCCTGAGCTGGCCGAAGGATCGGCGGCCGACGCGCGCGGAATTCGGCGCCGCGACCAAGGCCTCGCTGGTGCCGATGGTCGTGCCGATCGTGATCGTGCTCGGCTTCTATTTCGGCGTGTTCACGGCCACCGAGGCCGGCGCGCTCGTCGCCGCGTATGCCGTCGCCGCGGCGCTGCTCTATTACCGCAACGTCTCCCTGCGCGAGATGCTCGTGCTGATCCACGAGAGCGCGCTGCTGACGGCGGCCGTGGTCTTCCTGCTCGCGGTCGCCAGCGTCTATCAATTCCTGATGGGCATGCTCGGCGTGCCGGCCATGCTCGGCAGCCTGCTGCAGCCGCTGCACGCGACGCCGTGGCTGTTCCTGCTCGCGGTGTCGGTCATCGTGATCCTGTTCGGGATGGTGCTCGAGGGCTTACCCGCCGCCGTCGTGCTCGTGCCCGTCGTCTTCCCGATCGCCAAGCAGATCGGCATTCATCCGATCCACTTCAACATCGTGCTGACGGCCG
>QHSO01000062.1 GCA_003220475.1 Candidatus Rokuibacteriota bacterium
CCTGCCCGAGCGGCCGCTGCCGTCCTGCACGGTCGCCGTCAGCGTGTGCGCGCCGTCGGCGACCGTCGTCGTGTCGAAGCTGCAACTCACGCTGGTGGCCGTTCCCGAGGGGGTGCAGAGCACGATCGTGCCGTCGGGCGGCCGTCGCGGGTCGTCCACGCTGAGGCTCCAGTTGAGCGTGCCCGTCGTCCCGGGACCTGCCGTCGCCGACACGGTGATCGTGCCGCCCACGGTCGCGCCAGCCGGCGGGCTCGTGAACGACACGGAGATCGGCGGCGGGGTCGTCACGTTCACGCTGCGCGTGGCCGTGGCCGTGTGGCCCGCACCGTCGCGCACGCTGAGACCGAGCGTGTGCGCCCCATCGGCCACGCTGTTCGAGTTCCAGTTGAACGACGCCGTCGTGGCCGTGCCCGAGATCGTGAAGACCTGGCTGCCATCCACCGTCAGCGTGAACACGATCGGCGTGCCGGTAGCACCGGTTTCCGACATGCCCACCGTCACGCTGCCACTGACCGTCGCGCCTTCCGCGGGGCTCGTGAAGGACGCGACGAGCTGCTGACCGTTGGCGACGTTGACCACGCGCGGCACGCTGCCGGTGTTGCCCGCCGAGTCACGCGCGCTGGCGATGACGGTGGTCGAGCCGTCGCCGGACTTCGTCGTGTCCCACGGAATCGAGATCGGCCCCGAGGACGTGTCGTTCGTGCTGCTGACCACCGCGCCGTTCACGCTCAGCGAGTACGTCTTGCTGCCGGCCGCGGCGTTCTCGACCCACAGCACGAACCACGTCGTGCCACGCACGGTCGCGCCGTCGGCGCCTGGCTGCGTCACCGCCACGCGGAGCGTGCCGCCGGCGGCGACGGTGACATTACGAGTCGCGGTCGCGCTGCGTCCGGCGCCGTCCTGCACCGTGAGGCGCAACGTGTGGGCGCCGGCGGGCACCCCGCTCGTGTCCCAGCTGAACGAGGCGGTCGAGGCGGTGCCGGAGGTCGTGAAGATCGGCGTCGTGCCGCTGTCCAGGCGCACCGCCCACGTGATGGTGCCCGTGCCGCCCGTCTCGTTCATGCTGACCGACACCGCGCCGCTGACCGTCGCGCCCTCGCCGGGGGCGGTGAACGACGCGCTCAGGGGCCCCGCGATGACGATGTTGCGCGTGGCGGTGGCCGTGTGTCCGGCGCCGTCCTGCACCGTCAGGTTCAGCGTGTGGGCGCCCGCGGGCACCCCGGTCGTGTCCCAGCTGAACGAAGCAGTCGAGGTGGTGCCGGAGGTCGTGAAGATCGGGTTACCACGGTCGTCGAGGTGCAGCGTCCAGCTGATGGTTCCGGTGAAGCCGCTCTCGCTCATCCCGACCGTCACCGTGCCGCTGACCGTCGAGCCCTCTGCCGGGCTCGTGATCGACGCGCTCGGCGTCGTGTCGCCGATCTTGCGCTTGATCTGATAGATGACGCCGTCGCCGCCGTTGGTGTCGACGCTGCCGCCCGAGGTCATGTCGGCGATGAAGAGGGAGTCATCGGTCGACAGCAGCTGGTCTCCGTGACCGAGCTGGAAGCTCTCGATGAAGTGGAAATACTGGCCGGTGCCGAGGTCCCAGAACACGAGTGGGTTCTCTTCGTTCTCTGACGGCGGGGCGCTGAACTTGCCGTGGAAGCCGACGAAGATGCCATTCTTGACGTAGGACGGGAACAGCGGCGGCGCGAAGGCGATTCCCGACGGGCCCTCGCTCTCCGCGCCGTCCGGTCCATTCGGATCGCCGGGATCCGGGCACGACGCGCACGGCAGTGGCAGGAATGCGACGAGCGGCTGGATGCCGCCGCTGCCGACGCGCTGGCCGGTGTGATAGTCGATATAGTCGTTCGGGAAGCCGAAGCTCGGCGCGGGCAGGCGCCCGAGGTCCGCCGCCGCGATGCGGTTCACCTCGTCGGCGCTGAGCGGCTCATTGGGATCTTGCAGGCCATCGATGCCGTTGTCCTCGAAGTAAAAATCGCCCGTCGTCGGATGGAACGCCATGCCGGCCGCGTTCCGGAGACCCGCCGCGATTTGGACGAGATTCGAGACCGTCGCGCCCAGACCCACCTCGGTCACGGTGACGCGGTAGATCGTGCCCCCCTTCATGGTGCCGGTGAGCAGTCCGCTCAGCCCGACCGTGTCCGTGTTCTGATCGAAGTTCGCCGAGGAACCGACGTTGAAGTAGAGCTCCCACGTGCCGGCCGGAGCCCCGGGAGCCGGGCGCGTCGTCATGGCGTACGCCTTGTGCTCCCAGATCCCGGGAAACGTGAAGTTCAGCGTGCCGACGAACGTGTAAGGCGACGCGGGGCCGTTGTTCATCTTCAGCACGATGATCCGGTTGGCGTTGTCCTTCGCGCTCATGATGAAGACCATGTTTCCGGCGACCGCGAGACCGGTCCAGACGCCGACCGGATCGCTGTACATGAGCTGCCCGGGGCCATCGGCGATGCCGTTGTTGTCGGTATCCGTGAAGCGCAGGAGCTCGCCGGACGAAAGCCAGTAGGCGCCGTTCCCGTTTGGATTGCTCGTCGCGACCAGGATGGAGCCGTCCGACAGGCGCGCCAGCCCGTTCGGGAAGTTCAGTCCCGATGCGAACGTCGTGATCCGGAAGTCGTTGGGATCGACTCGCGGATCGCCGCCGATGGTGAACTGCGCGGCGGCGGGGTCGGCGACGGCGACGAGCGACAAGACGGCGGCCAACAGCAGGACGGAGCGGACCAGACGCATGGTTCACGGTCTCCTTTGCGTAGCGTGTGGCCCCTATATGTCCGACCAAAGCAAGCAGGTTGCCGAGCGCGGATCCCGCGAAATCCCCCGAATTCGAGCCAAATCTGCGTAGGTGTACTGAGGTGCGCGCTGCGACATATGCAGCGCGCTGCGGTATGCTCGGCGTGATGCGCGCATCGACACGGACGTGGCTCGTCGTCGTGATCGGCGGCTGCGTCCTGGCGGGCGGCGCCTACGCGCTGACGCGGCCCGGGAAGGGCCAGTCCGCGAAGACCGGCGGCGCCTCGGCGGCCGCCGTGCCCCGCGCCACGCCCGTCGTCACCGCCGTCACGCGAGCGGGTGACCTTCCGGTCTCCATCACCGCCCTCGGGTCCGTGACGGCGCTCAACACCGTCACGGTCCGAAGCCGGGTCGACGGGCAGCTCATGAAGGTGCATTTCAGCGAGGGGCAGCTGGTGCGTGCCGGCGACTTGCTCGCCGAGATCGATCCGAGCCCGTTCGAGGCTCAGCTGACCCAGGCCGAGGGCCAGCTCGCGCGCGACATGGCGGCCCTACAGAACGCGCGCCTGGACCTCGAGCGCTACCGCGTGCTGGTCGACAAGGAGATGATCGCCCGCCAGCAGTACGACACGCAGGCCGCGACGGTGCGTCAGGCCGAGGGAGCGGTGAAGGCCAACCAGGGCCAGGTCGAGCTCATCAAGGTGCAGATCTCGTACACGCGGATCACGGCCCCCCTGAGCGGGCGCGTCGGCCTGCGTCTCGTGGACCCGGGCAACATGGTCAAGGCCAACGATCCGGGCGGCCTCGTCGTCATCGCGCAGATCGAGCCGATCGCCGTCGTCTTCGCCATTCCCGAGGACAGCCTGCAGCCGGTCCTGCGTCAGTACCGTGGCGGCAAGGCCGTGCCGGTGGAGGCATACGACCGCGAGGGCAAGCGGAAGGTCGCGACGGGGACGCTGGCAGCCATCGACAACCAGATCGATCCCGCGACGGGCACGGTGAAGCTCAAGGCCTCGTTCCCCAACCACGACGGGGCGCTGTTTCCCAATCAGTTCGTCAACGCGCGCGTGCTGCTCGACGTGCTGCCCAACGTCGTGCTCGCGCCGGGTGAGGCGATCCAGCGTGGACCGCAGGGCGCGTTCGTCTATGTCGTCAGGCCCGACGGTGTCGCACAGATGCGCCGGCTCGAGCTCGGGCCGAGCGACGGCGGCCTGGTCGCGGTCAAGCAGGGGCTGAAGGCCGGCGAGGCCGTCGTGGTGGACGGCGCCGAGAAGCTTCAGGATGGCGCCAAGGTCGAGCCCCGGGAGCGAGCCCCCGCGCGGACGAAGTCGTGAACCTGTCGAGGCAGTTCATCCTGCGGCCGGTGGCGACCGCGCTGTTGACGACGGCCATCGTGCTCGCCGGCGCGATCGCCTACCGCCAGCTGCCGGTCTCCGCATTGCCGCAGGTGGACTACCCGACGATCCAGGCCGTCACGTTCTATCCGGGAGCGAGCCCCGACGTCATGGCCTCCGCCGTGACGGCGCCACTCGAGCGCCAGTTCGGCCAGCTCCCCGGCCTCAAGCAGATGACCTCGACCAGCTCCGCCGGCTCGAGCGTCATCACGCTGCAGTTCGATCTCGCGCTGGCGCTCGACATCGCCGAGCAGCAGGTGCAGGCGGCCATCAACGCGGCGGCGTCGTTCCTGCCCAAGGACCTCCCGAACCCGCCCGTGTATAGCAAGGTGAATCCCGCCGACGCGCCCGTATTGACGCTGGCGTTGACGTCCGACGCGCTGGCGTTGACGGCCATACAGGACCTCGCCGACACGCGACTCGTGCAGAAGATCGCGCAGCTCCCCGGTGTCGGCCTCGTCTCGCTCTCCGGCGGACAGAAGCCCGCGGTGCGCATCCAGGTGAACCCGGCGCTGCTCGCCGGCTATGGCCTGACGCTGGAAGACGTGCGGAACGCGGTGGCCGCGGCCAACGTGAACCAGGCCAAAGGCAGCCTCGACGGCCCGTATCAGGCCTATACGATCGGCGCCAACGATCAGCTGCACCAGAGCGCGCAGTACCGCACGCTCGTCGTCGCCTATCGCAACAACGCGCCGGTGCAGCTCGCCGACGTCGCCGACGTCATCGACGGCGCCGAAAACGTGCGGCAGGCGGCGTGGATGAACGACCGTCCCGCCATCGTCGTCAACATCCAGCGGCAGCCGGGCGCCAACATCATCGAGGTCGTGGACCGCGTGAAGCGCCTGCTGCCGCAGCTGGCGGCCGGCCTGCCCGCCTCGGTCAAGGTGGAGGTGCTCACCGACCGCACGACGACCATCCGTGCCTCCGTGCACGACGTGCAGTTCGAGCTGATGCTGGCCGTCGTGCTCGTGGTGCTGGTGATCTTCGTGTTTCTCCGCAGCGCGGCGGCGACGTTCATTCCCAGCGTGACGGTGCCGGTGTCGATCGTCGGCACGTTCGCCGTCATGTACGCGCTCGGGTATTCGCTGAACAACCTCTCGCTCATGGCGTTGACGATCGCCACCGGCTTCGTCGTCGACGATGCGGTGGTCATGATCGAGAACATCGCGCGCTACATCGAGGAGGGCGAGGCGCCGCTGGCCGCCGCGTTCAAGGGCGCCGGCCAGATCGGCTTCACGATCCTGTCGCTGACCGTGTCGCTCATCGCGGTGCTGATCCCGCTGCTGTTCATGGGCGACATCGTCGGGCGGCTGTTCCGCGAGTTCGCGATGACGCTGGCGGGGGCCATCCTGGTCTCGGCCGTCGTCGCGCTGACGCTGACCCCGATGATGTGCGCCAAGCTGCTCAAGCGTCCCGAGGAGCGCAAGGAAGGGCGCTTCGGGCGGGCGGCCGAGCGCGCCTTCAACCGCGTCGTGACCGCGTACATGGGCTCGCTCCGGCGCATCCTCGCCCACCAGCCCGCCGTGCTCGTCGTGGCCGGCGTCACGCTGCTGGTCACGCTCGCGCTCTACGTCTTCATCCCCAAGGGCCTCTTTCCCGTACAGGACACCGGCGTGATCCTCGGCATCTCGGAGGCGCCGCAAAACGTCTCGTTCCCCGCGATGGCGGAGCGCCAGCAGGCGCTGGGGCGCGTCATCCTGAAAGATCCGGCGGTCGCCGGGCTGTCGTCCTTCATCGGCATCGACGGCACCAACGTCACCCTCAACAGCGGGCGGATCTTGATCAATCTCAAGGCGCTCGCCGAGCGCGACGGCGTGACGGAGGTCATCGATCGGCTGCGCGCCGCGCTCGCCGAGGTGGCCGGCATCGCGCTCTACCTGCAGCCGGTGCAGGATCTCACCGTCGAGGACCGCGTGAGCCGCACGCAGTTCCAGTACAGCCTCGAGGACGCCGACGAAAAGGAGCTGCGTCTCTGGGCGCCGCGGCTGGTCGCGCGGCTGCGCGAGCAGCCCGTGCTGCGCGACGTGGCCAGCGACCAGCAGGACTCGGGGCTGGAGGCGCTCGTGAGCATCGACCGCGCGACCGCGTCGCGGCTCGGCATCACGCCGCAGATGGTGGACGACGCGCTCTACAACGCGTTCGGCCAGCGGCAGATCTCCACCGTCTTCACGCAGCTCAACCAGTACCGTGTGGTGCTCGAGGTCAAAGACGAATTCCGCGACGCGCCGGCCGACCTCGGCCGCATTTACCTCCGCTCCAACCCGACGGCCACGCCGGGCGCGCCCGCCGGGTCCGCGCAGGTGCCGCTGGCCACCGTCGCCAGCGTCGAGGAACGCGCGGCGCCGTTGATGATCGCGCACCAGGGACAGTTCCCCGCGGTGACGATCTCGTTCAACCTGGCGCCCGGCGCGTCGCTCGGTGACGCCGTCGACGCGATCAACGGCGCCGCGCGCGAGATCAACCTGCCGCCCGCCATCCAGACCGGCTTCCTCGGCGCCGCGCGCGCCTTCCAGGCCTCACTCGCCAACGAGCCGATCCTGATCCTCGCGGCGGTGGTGACGGTCTACATCGTGCTCGGCGTGCTCTACGAGAGCTGGGTGCACCCGGTCACGATCCTGTCCACCCTGCCCTCGGCGGGCCTCGGCGCGCTGCTCGCGCTGATCCTCACGCGGCTCGAGCTGTCGGTGATCGCGCTGATCGGCATCATCTTGCTGATCGGCATCGTCATGAAGAACGCGATCATGATGATCGACTTCGCGCTCGACATGCAGCGCACGCAGGGACGGCCCGCGCGCGAGGCAATCGAGGAGGCGTGCCGCCTGCGCTTCCGGCCCATCCTCATGACGACGATGGCCGCGCTGCTCGGCGGCGTACCGTTGGCGTTCGGCGGCGGCGTGGGCGCCGAGCTGCGGCAGCCGCTCGGCATCGCGATCGTCGGCGGACTGATCGTGAGCCAATTGCTGACGCTCTACACGACGCCGGTGATCTATCTGGCCTTCGACCGCCTCGGCCAGCGCGCCGCGCGCTGGCGCGCCACCCGCCGCGGCACCGAGGCCGACGCCTCATGAGCATCTCGGCGCCGTTCATCCGGCGGCCCGTCGGCACCACGCTCCTGACGCTGGCGCTCGTGCTCACCGGCGTGCTCGGCTTTCGCCTGCTGCCGGTGGCGCCGCTGCCGCAGGTGGACTTACCGACCATCCAGGTCGTGGCCGCGCTGCCCGGCGCGAGCCCCGAGACGATGGCCTCCGCGGTGGCCACGCCACTCGAGCGCCAGTTCGGCCGCATCGCCGGCGTGACGGAGATGACGTCGACGTCATTCCTCGGTGCGACGACGATCACGCTGCAGTTCGACCTCGCGCGCGACATCAACGGCGCCGCGCGCGACGTGCAGGCGGCCATCGCGGCCGCCGCCGGCCAGCTGCCGCCAAACATGCCGTCCAACCCGACCTACCGCAAGGTCAACCCCGCCGACGCGCCCGTCCTCATCATCGCGCTCACGTCGGACACCGTGAGCCGCGCCGCGATGTACGACGTTGCCTCGACGGTGCTGCAGCAGAAGCTCGCCAAGCTCGACGGCGTCGGCCAGGTCTTCGTCGGCGGCGGGTCGCTGCCCTCGGTGCGCGTGGAGCTCAACCCCACGGCGCTCGCGCACTACAACATCGGCCTCGAGGGCGTGCGCAACGTGCTGGCCAACGCCAATGTGAATCGCCCCAAGGGCGAACTGCACGGCTACGACCGCTCGTGGCAGGTCCGGACCACCGACCAGCTGCGGTACGCCGCGGAGTACGCGCCGCTGATCGTCGCGTGGCGCAACGGCGCCGCGGTGCGCCTGAGCGACGTCGGCTACGTGCGCGACGAGGTCGAGGACCTGCGCGCGCTCGGGCTGTCCAACGGCAAGCCGGCCATCCTGCTCGTCGTGTTCCGCCAGCCCGGCGCCAACGTCATCGACGTGGTGGACCGCGTGCGCGCGGAGATGCCCATTCTGCAAGCCAACGTATCGGGTGACGTGAACCTGAGCGTCGTCCTGGATCAGACCATCACCATCCGGGCGTCCGTGCACGACGTCGAGATCGCGCTGATGATCTCGATCGGCCTCGTGGTGCTGGTCGTCTTCCTCTTCCTGCGCGACTGGCGGGCCACGCTGATCCCCGGCGTGGTGGTGCCGGTGTCGCTCGTGGGCACCTTCGGCATCATGTGGCTGATCGGCTACTCGATCGACAACCTCTCGCTCATGGCGCTCACGATCGCCACCGGCTTCGTGGTGGACGACGCCATCGTCGTCGTCGAGAACGTCATCCGGCACCTCGAGGAGGGCCTGCCGGTGGCGCGGGCGGCGCTGCTGGGCGCGCAGGAGATCGGCTTCACCGTGCTGTCCATCAGCGTGTCGCTGATCGCCGTGTTCATTCCGATCTTCCTGATGGGCGGCCTCGTCGGCCGGCTGTTCCGCGAGTTCGCCGCCGTCATGTCGATCGCCATCGTGATCTCCCTGCTGATATCGCTGACGACGACACCGATGATGTGCGCGCTCCTGCTGCGTGCCCAGCGCGTGGGCGAGCACGCGCAGCGCGGCCGAATTGTGAGGGCGTACGACACGACGCTGACGTGGTCGCTGCGCCATCCCGCGACCGTGATGCTGATCGCCGTGATCACGTTCGCCATCAACGTCTATCTCTTCGTGATCGTCCCGAAGGGCTTCTTCCCGCAGCAGGACAACGGCCGCATCGCCGGCGTGCTGGTGGCCGCGCAGGACGTGTCGTTCGCCGCCATCCGTGACAAGATGGTCCGCTTCGTCGACATCGTGCAGAAGGACCCCGCTGTCGAGGCGGCCACCGCCTTCACCGGCGGCGGCGGCGGTCGCGGAACGACCAGCAACACCGGTCGCATGTTCGTCTCGCTCAAGCCGCGCGCGGAGCGCAAGATTTCGGCCGACGAGGTGATCGCGCGACTGCGCCCCAAGCTCGCGCAGGTGCCCGGCGCCACGCTGTTCTTGCAGGCGACGCAGGACGTGCGGCTGGGCGGCCGCATCAGCCAGGCGCAATACCAGTACACGCTCGTCAGCGACAACCTCGAGGAGCTCAACACGTGGGCGCCGCGCCTGGTGGCGACGATGCGCAGCATGAAGCAGCTGCGCGATGTCTCGAGCGACCAGCAGGACAAGGGCCTGCAAGTGCCGCTCGAGATCGACCGCGCGACGGCGGCCCGCCTGGGCGTCACCACGCGAATCATCGACGAGACGCTCTACGACGCGTTCGGCCAGCGACAGGTCTCGACGATCTACACGGCGCTCAACCAGTACCACGTCGTGATGGAGGTGGCGCCCGAGTACTGGCAGAGCCCCGACGCGCTCTCCCAGATCTACGTGCGCGGCTCGTCCGGTAACGTGGTCCCGCTGACCGCCGTCACGAAGTTCGGCACCAGCCGCGCGCCGCTGCAGGTCAACCACCAGGGTCTGTTCCCCGCCGTCACCGTGTTCTTCAATCTGGCGCCGGACGTCGCGCTCGGCGACGCCGTCACCGCGATCCTCAACGAGGCCAATCGCATCGGCTTGCCCGCGGGTATCCGCGGCAGCTTCACGGGCACGGCGCAGGCGTTCCAGGCGGCGCTCGCCAACCAGCCGCTGCTGATCCTGGCCGCGCTGGTCGCCGTCTATATCGTGCTCGGCATTCTCTACGAGAGTCTCGTGCATCCGTTCACGATTCTGTCGACGCTGCCCTCGGCGGGTGTCGGCGCGCTGCTCGCGCTGCTGGCCACGGGGCTCGAGCTCACGATCATCGCGGTCATCGGCATCATCTTGCTGATCGGCATCGTGAAGAAGAACGCGATCATGGTCATCGACGTCGCGCTGGAGCTGGAGCGGCGCGACGGCAAGAGCGCGCAGGACGCCGTCCACGAGGCGTGCCTGCGACGCTTCCGCCCGATCATGATGACGACGCTGGCCGCGCTGCTCGGCGCGCTGCCGCTGGCGGTGGGTATCGGCACCGGTTCGGAGCTACGCCGGCCGCTCGGCATCACGATCGTCGGCGGTCTGCTCCTCAGCCAGCTGCTCACGCTCTACACGACGCCGGTCGTCTACCTCTACATGGAGCGCTGGCGGGTGGCGATGGGTCGCGCGCGCCGACGTGTGGTGGGAGCGTTCAGGCCGCGTCGGCCGGTGCCACAGGGCGGCGAGTAGCTCTCAGCGGCCGGCGGCGAGCGTGTACGGCATGTTCGTGTACATGATCGTGCCGTCGGCCTGGACGATGCGTTCGATCCCGCTGCCCTGCGACTGACAGCAGTCGACCGGCACGGCGTACAGGTTCAGCACGCGCACCACGTAGTCGCGCGTCTCCGGATACGGGGGAACGCCGCGGAACGTGGCCACCGCCTTTTCGCCCGCGTTGTACGCGGCGATGGCGAGGCGCAGATCGTACGGAAACCGCTCGATCATCGCGCGCAGGTGGCGCGTGCCCGCGTCGATGTTCTGGCGCGGGTCGAACGAGTCGCGCACCCCGAGGAGCTTGGCCGTCCGCGGCATCAGCTGCATCAGGCCGCGCGCGCCTCGGCGCGAGACGGCGCGATGGTCGAAGCCGGATTCGACGCGGATCACCGCCCAGATCAGCCGCTCCGGCACGCCGTGTCGCGCAGACGCGTCGGCGACGACGCGCGAGAACGCCTCGCTGTCGCCCGCCCACGACCGCAGCGGAGCTCGGGACACGGGAGGTGCGGATGTTCGGCGGTACGTCGGCTTCGTCGGCGTGCTCGGGACGTAGGTGCCGTCGGGCACCGCCGGCCTGGACATCTCGGCGTCGGTGGGGGTCGACGTGCCCACGACGGCGACCGCCGCGAGGGCGATCAGGCAGCGCGTACCTGCGCCGTACATGCCCTGATGTCAGGGCAAATTCGATACCGAACCGAGACTCCAGAGGTATCAATGGGTTATGCACGCCGCGCCTGAAAGAGCCGTGGTGGGACTCTGACCGCGGTTGCGGCCTGGCTGATCAGAAAGCTGCCGGTGTCGCACCCACCGCGCGCATGTCACGCACGAGCGAGGCGCGATCCACGAGGAGGACGATCCCCGCCACGACGAGCAGCGAGCCGGTGACGAGGACGGGCACCGTCAGGCCGACGGCATCGGACGCGACACCGATCAGCCACGGCGACGCCGCGTCGCCGAACAGGTGCATCACGCCGGTCGTCACCGCGAAGCCGCGTGCTCGCAAATCCGCCGGCAGCACGTTGGCCATCGCCGCATTCAGCGGTCCGATGTTGATGAAGAGCAGCAGCAGCGTCACGAACGTTGCGGGCCAGTAGATCGCGGGTGACGACGCGAGCACCGCCGGCAGCGTGAACGCGATGGAGACGACGAGCGACACACCCGACAGCACGAAGTGCGCACCCGGCAGCCGCCGCGTCAGTGCATCGCTCAGCCGGCCGCCGAGAAGGGTGCCGAGAAACCCGGCGGCCACCAGGATCAGGCCGAACGTCGACGCGGCGGTGGCCAGCGGGATGCCGCGCTCGCGGACGAAGTAGGTCGGCATCCACGTCGCCAGCCCGCCCATCGCGAACGTGTAGATGACTTGCGCGATCGTGTTGGACACCCACGAGCGTCGCGCGACGAGCGCGCGCAGCGAGGCGCCGAGGGCCAACGGCGTGGCCGACACGCCCCCTGCGTCGCGTGCACCGCGACGCGGCTCGGCGAGCAGCAGCAGCACGAACGCCAGCGCCATGCCCGGCGCGCCCGCGACGAAGAACGCGGCGCGCCAGCCGAAGTGCTCGCCCACCACGCCGCCGACCACATAGCCCAGCGCACTGCCGACCGGAATCGCCGCGTAGAAGATGCCGAGCACGCGCGCGCGCTGCTCGGCCGGGTAGCAATCGGAGAGCAGCGACGGCGTGACCACGGCGTACGAGGCCTCGCCCACACCCACCACGGCGCGCGCGACGAGCAGCACCGCATAGGTCGGCGCCAGACCGGAGGCGACGGTGGCCAGGCTCCAGAGGAAGACGCCGGCCGCGGCCAGCCGCATGCGGGGTCCACGATCGCCCGCCCAGCCGATGAACGGGCACACGATCGCGTAGGTGAGGATGAACGCGGACTGCAGCAGACCGCCGGCGGCGTCGGACAGCGACAGCGAGGCGAGCATCAACGGCAGCGTGGCCGCGCCCACGTACCGGTCGAGGTAGTTGAGCGCGTTGAGCCCGGTGAGGACGCCGAGAATCGCGCGCGGCGAGGTGGTGCGCGCGCTCACGTGCGGGCCAGCTCGGCGAGCGCGACGGCCTCCTCGACCAACGCGCGCCGCTCGGCGATGAGGTCGGTGTGCAGGCGCCGATCGAGCACGAAGCGCACGAACGCGCCCGCCTGGCGCTCGACGCGATCGAGACGATCGCGCCACGCCAGCGCGACCAACGCCGACGGAATCAGCAGCGCCAGGAAGAGAACGAGCGCGGTGACGCCGGCCCAGCGTTTTACGAGCCATGCCTCGACGGCCCAGCACAGCGGATAGAGGACGAGCCCGGCCGCCATCTTGTCGGTCGCTTCTTCTTCTTCCGTGCGGCGCATCGCCGCGACGGCCGCGCGTGTCAACCAGTACGGCGCCGCGTGGGACACGAGCCCCCAGAGCGCGAGCGGCAGCGTGATCACGAGCGCCGTGGCGTTGACGAGGATGAAGCGCGCGACGACGCCCGCCGTGTATGGCCGGCCGAGCTCGGCGTCCGATAGCCCAGTCTCGCTCAGGCGCGCGCGATAGCGCTCGAGGCGGCGGCGAAAGTGCGCTACGCGGTCCGGCGTGCGCTCGGCGAGCGCGTGCGCCGCGCGCATCACGTCGCGCCGCCACGCCAGCGACGCCTCGGCGTCCGCGCGGCCGCCGCCGCGGTCCTCGCGCCACGCGCGCTCGAGCGCGGCGACCAGCTCGAGCGTGTGCTGATCCTCGGCCTCGACGATCTGGGCGCGGATCGCCGAGGCGAGCCGCTCGGTGAGCCGCCGCACCGTCGCCTCCGGCTCCGCGGCATAGCCGGCCAGGCAGTCGTCGGTGGACACCGGCGGCCCGATCGCGACCAGCGCCGATGCTTCACGAAACGTGCCCGGCGTCTCGAACACCAGCCCGACCGGCAGCAGCGTGATGCGGCCGGCGGGCGCCTTCGCGCCGAGCAACAGGCGCGCGGCGCCCGTGCGCAGCGGCAACAGCGTGGGCACGGGCTGTGTGCGTCCCTCGGGGAAAATCAGAATCGCGCCATCACCGCGCAAGTGGGCGATGGCCGCCGCGAACATCGCCTCGTTCTTCGGCGGATCCTCGCCCGCCTCCGCGCGTCGGTTCACCGGCAGCGCGCCGACGGCGTGCAGGAACGGGCCGATGAGCGGATGGCGGAACAGCGGCGCCTTCGCGAGCACGGTGATGCGACGCGGAAAGGTCCCCATGATCAGCATCGGATCGACCAGCGAGTTGTGGTGATTCGCGGCGATGATCAGCGGGCCCGCCGCCGGGATGCGGGCGGCGCCGACAACATTCACGCGCCGATAGAACAGCCGCAACAACAGCCTGATGAAGCCTCGCACGAGGCGATAGCCCATGGCGGTCGCCAGCATCGTAGCGTAGGCTCGCCTTCGGACACCAACAATGGCCGCGCCCAGGCCGACACGCCAGCAGGTGCTCGAGCAGGATGCGCGCGAGCTCGCCCGGCTCGGCTACGCCCAGCAGCTGTTCCGCGAGATGGGCGGCTTTTCCAACTTCGCCATCTCGTTCTCGATCATTTCCGTGCTCACCGGCGCCGTGCTGCTGTACGGCTACGGTCTCAAGCTCGCCGGCCCCGTCATCAATACCGTCGGCTGGCCGGTGGTGAGCCTGCTCACGCTCTGCGTGGCGGCCTCGATGGCCGAGCTCGCGTCGGCATATCCAACGGCGGGCGGCCTCTACTTCTGGGCGTTCCGACTCGGCGGTCGCGGCTGGGCCTGGCTCACCGCATGGCTCAACATGATCGGTCAGGTCACGATCACGGCCGGCATCAATGTCGCCGCCGCCACGTATCTGATCGGCGCCGCCACGCGCATCGCCGGGCTGCCGGCCGACGTCGCCCGCGCGACTCAGCGACTTCAGCGTGTGGTGGCACATCGGCGGTGTGCTGGTGATCGTGCTCGCCCTGGCGCTGCTCGGCGCCCACCACAACGACGCGCGCTTTCTCCTGCGTCACGTCACGACCGTGAGCCCGCTCGAGGCCGCATCCGCGGATCTCGGCGACGGCCGCACCGCACCCGCCCTCGTCATCGCCGACTACAAGGTGCCGTCGCCGCTCTTCGCGCTCATCCCGGGCCTGCTGTCCCTCTATGGCGCGGCGCCGCTCGCGCTGGTCTTCGTGCTCGGCCTGCTACAGGCGCAGTGGACGTACACCGGCTACGACGCCTCCGCGCACGTCGCCGAGGAGACGGTCATGGCGCGTCTCAATTCCGCGTGGGGCGTGTTCCTCTCGGTCGCCGTCTCTGCCATCGTCGGCTACGCGTTGCTGCTCGTGCTCACATGGTCGATTCCGAAGGGCGATATCGCCGCCACCGCCAACGACGCGTATCCCGTGCTGCAGATCGCCTACGGCAACCTGCCGACCGTCGCCGGCCACCTGGTCGCCGTCATCATCGGCGTCGCCATGTGGCTCTGCGGCCTCGCGTCCATCACCTCGATGGCCCGCATGTGGTACGCGTTCGCGCGCGACGACGGCATGCCCGGCGCCCGCGCGCTCAAACGCGTGCACCCGACCCTGCGCACACCCGTGTGGTCGATCGTCGTCACCAGCGCCCTCGCCGTGCTGATCACTGCCTATGCCGCCGCGTTTTCCGTGGTCACATCGATCAGCACGATCACGCTCTATCTCGCCTACGTGATCCCGATCTACCTCAACTGGCGCAACCGCCGCCGCCGCACCGGCGAGTACGCGACCCGCGCCACCGCCCCCTGGAGCCTCGGCCGCCTCGGCCCCGCCATCAACGCCATCGCCATCGTCTGGGTCCTCGTGATCAGCGTGGTCTTCGCCCTGCCGCCGAACGAGCTCGTGCTGTGGACGATGCTGCTGCTCGGCGGCCTGCTCGCCCTGTACTGGGCGTCATCAGCGCGGCGGCGGTTCGTGGGGCCGGCCGGGCTGAGGTGACAAGCGGGCGCGCGCATCGGCGGCCGCAGCGACACGTTTCCGTGGTTCGACGCGACTGCGCGGCTAGCGCCGGCCGGCAAGCGTCTGAGTCGCCGATCCAGCTACTGGGAGTCGGCCGTAGCCATCGTGGCTGCGGATCGTGAGCTCGCTCGCTCGCCGGTAGCCGCCGGATGCATGACGTCGATCGCATAGCCGACGTCCAGCCACTCGCCGAGCCAGCCGGGCTTCGACGTTTGCGCGTCGATGTGAATGCCGGCGGCGGTATTGCGTTCGCGAAGTACTGCCACGGGATCATTCGCTATCGGTGGCGGCGCCGGGATTTGGGCGATGACGCTTCCGTCGGGCCGCCGGAAACAGAGCTCGCCGTCTGCCTGTCGCTCCACCTGAAACCCTTCTTCGTGAACCGCGCGGTGGTGCCGACGACACAGCATCGTAAGGTTCGACAGCGTCGTCGGGCCGCCGTGCGCCCAGTGCCGGATGTGATGACCCTGCCCGAATCGTCGGCCGCAGCTGGGAAAGCGACAGCCCTGATCGCGATGCTCGAGCGCGCGCCGTAGCGCCGGCGGAATGGTCCGCGTGCGGGCGCCGACCTCGGTGATGCGGCCGTCCGCATCGTGGCGCATTACCACGCGGCTCGCATCGCACGCCAGCCGCTGGGACGTCTCCGCGGGAACGTACGCGCCGTCCTCGACGACCGACTGCCCCGGCGCATCCGCATCCGCGAGCACCGCGGCATCGACGTGGACCACGACCTGGTAACGCTCGCCCGGAGCACCTGGGTCGATTCCATGGTGAAGCGCCGTCTCGGCCACGAGGGCGAGTGCGTCCGCCTCCTGCTGCTCAATCGTCGGCGCTTCTGGAGACCCGTCTTGGTATCGCGGTTCCGCGGGACCGTCCACGAACTGCGGTTCGGCGGAACTGTCGGCGGCGCCGTTCGCCCGGACCCGCTGACGCAACGCCTGTCGTGCCGCCGCGATTGCCTGAATGAACACAGCACCCGCCTGCGGCTCCAGCCGCGCGCGGATGATCACCATACCGTCGTCGTCGTGATACACATGCAAGGCGCGGTGTTTGTGCCAGCGCGCCGTCTCCTCGACTTCCACCTTGCGATCCACCCGGCGCCAGCCGCGGACGATACGTTCAACGTGCTCAGCCGTGCCGGCCAGGCCCACCTTGAGCAGACGCTCCTCGATCTCGGGCGTGGCGATCCGCGTCAGCGCTCGGACCTTGGAGTACGACAGCTCACCGCGCGCCAGCGCCTGAGCCAGCCGCGGCAGCGCGCCGAGTGAGCGGGCCACACGCACGCGCTCGCGCGCGGCTCCCATTTCGAGGCCGACGCGATAGCACAGCCAGTGCGCACACGAGAGAAACCCGTTGTTCCAGCCGCCGCGCGCATCGAACTCGCGGATGAGATCGAGCAGCCGCGCGATCGCCGCGTCCAGATGCGCGGAGAGCTCGGCGATCTCGTCGCCGATGCGATCGAGCTCGACGATGTTCGGATGAGTCGGGACGAAGCGAGGACCACTGAAGTTCATCGGCGCGCCTCCTCGTGCTGCGCCGACTTTAATCCCGGATTTTCGAGGGTCCTGCGTGGCTTCAGGAGATGCGATCGCGTCTCGATCGCAATTTTTTTGAGTGAGGCGACAGGGCGATCGCTACGGCGTCACGGCGACGCGCTGATACGGTTTTTGACCAGTGCTGGCCACATGTGCGGCTCGCTACCGTGAAACCCTGTCAACCACCAATTTTGGATACACACCGCGATAGGCGATAGGGCAGCGCGCGACTGATCGACCGTCGTGCCGGCTGCTACTCAATCACGCGCGCCGCGCCCCCTCACACATCCCGCTCGAACCGATACTCCCTCGAGTTGTTCAGATCATCCGGCACCGTCCGCTCGCCCACGCGAGCGAAACCCATCCGGTCATACAGCCGGTGCGAATGCTCGAACCGCGTGTCCGACCAGAGCACCAGTCGCGTGTAGCGGTGGGCGCGACACCACGCGAGGACCTCTTCCACCAGCGCGCGGCCCAGGCCGCGTCCGCGCAGGTGCTTGTCCAGATAGAGTCGACGAATCTCCGCCGTCGTCGCGTTCACACGCTGCACGCCGATCGAGCCGACGACGCGGCCAAGCTCGTCGCGCACGACCCAGAAGGCGCCGCGCGGCAGCGCATAGTGCGCGTCGAAGGTGAAGAGATCGGGGAACTCCGTCTCGGGATCCCAGACGAAATCGTATTCCACCCAGATGCGCTGGAGCAGGACGATGACGTCCGCCGCGGCCACAGCGGTCGCCGGTACGGGACGAAGCACGTGGTCCCCCGGCCCTGCCGTCACACAACCACCCGCCGCCCCGCCGGCACCACGATCACGGCGAGGCCGACCAACACCAGCGCCATCCCGACGAGCCGCAGCGCGCCGAACCGCTCACCGAAGACCACGGCCGAACCCGCGGCGGCGACGAACGGAACGAGCAGCGCGAATGGCGTGACGGCAGCCGTCGGATAGCGACGCAGCAGATCACCCCAGATCGCGTACGCGACAACGGTGGCCACGGCGCCGAGATAGAGCACCGCACCCAGCCCGCGCCACGTGATGGCCGCCAGCGCGTGCGCGATCCCGCTCGCGCCGTCGACGGCCAGCGCCAGCACGAGCGCCGGGATCGGGGGCACGAGGCTCAGCCAGACCATCAGCTCGAGCGTCGACGTCGGTGGAAGGCGCTTGAGGAGCAGATTGCCGACGGCCCACGAGATGGCCGACCCGAGCGTGAGCGCGAAGCCGACCAGTGTGAGATCGGCACCCACCGTCAGCGCGATGGCCGCGAGTCCCGCGAGGCCGAGGGCCACCCCCAGCGTCTGTCGTGGCGTCGGGCGCTCGCGCAGCAACAGCGTCGCGAAGACGATCGTGAACAGCGCTTGCGTCTGCACGACGATCGACGCGAGGCCGGGCGGCATACCGCCGGCGATGCCGAAGAACTGCAACAGGAACTGGCCGGCGAAGAGCGTGAGGCCGACCGCGATCAGCATCGTCCACGGCACCGCGGGCCGCGCGAGCACCAGGGCAGGCACCGCGGCGATGACGAAGCGGGCCGCGGCGAGCTGTGCGGGCGACAGATCGTCGAGGCCGATGCGTGTGGCGACGAAGGCGAGTCCCCAGATGACGACGACCAGCAATGCCCGGGTGATGTCGCGCGGACTCAGCGCGGGTGCGAGCCTCCGGCGCCGTGCTCGCGGCGCACCTCGTCGGTGTGCTCGCCCGCCCGCGGCGGCGCGCGACGGATGCGCGGGCGCGCGCCGTCGAACGACAGTGGCAGACCGATCAGCGTGTAGTCACCGCCGGGCGGCGTCTGCACGATGCCGAGCGCGTCCGCCTGCTTGGTGCTCGCCGCGTCGGGCAGCGTGTTGATGACGGCACACGGCACGCCCTCGGCCTCGAGCCGCGTGATCCATTCGTCCTTGCTCGCCGTCGCGAACAGCCGGGCGATCTCCGCCAGCAGCGCGGGCTTGTTCGCCACGCGTGCGGCATTGGTGGTGTACGCCGGATCCCTCGCCCATGCTGGCCGACCGAGGACCTTCGCGAGCTTCGCGAAGAGGCGGTCGTTGCCGGCGGCGACGATGATCGGACCCGTCGTGGTCTCGAAGGCTTCGAACGGCACGACGCGGTGACTGCCCGTACGGTGGCGCTCGGGAATGACGCCCGAGGTGCTGAACGACGCGAAGTGGCCCTTCAGCCACGCGAGGCCGGTCTCGTACAGCGAGGCGTCGACGACGCAGCCACGGCCGGTGCCGGCGCGTCGCACCAGCGCCGCAAGAATGCCGATGGCCGCCCACATGCCGGTGCCGTAATCGAGAATCGACGTGCCGACGCGCGTCGGCGGTCCGCCCTCGTCGCCGTTCATCATCATGAGCCCCGAGAACGCCTGGAGCATCGGCTCGTAGCCCGGCTTGAGCCGCATCGGACCGATGGCGCCGAAGGCCCACACCGAGCAGTAGATCAACCGCGGGAACCGCGCCGTCAGCGTGCCGGCGCCGAGTCCCAGCTCATCGATCGAGCCCGGACGCAGGTTCTGCAGCACGACGTCGGCGTCGCCGATCAGCGTCGTGAGCCAGGCGACGGCGTCGGAATTCTTAAGGTCCACGATGATCGAGCGCTTGTTGGCGTTGACGGCGAGGAAACCCGGCGAGGTGTCCTTCCAGAACGGCGGGCCCCAGCGCCGCGCGTCGTCGCCCTCGGGGCGCTCGACCTTCACGACGTCGGCGCCGAGGTGCGCGAGGATCTCGCCGGCCATGGGCCCGGCCAGCGCCTGGCCGATCTCGATGACGCGGATGCCGTCGAGCATCAGGATGACAGAATACCTCGCCGGGCCTCGCTCTCAGCGGAACAAAGCGCGGGCGATCACCATGCGGTGCACCTCGGACGGCCCCTCGCCGATGCGGCGCACCCGCGCTTCGCGGTACCAGCGCTCCAGCGGAAACTCTTTCGACACGCCGTAGCCGCCATGGATCTGCACGGCGGCGTCCACCACGCGACCGAGCACCTCGCTCGAGTAGAGCTTGGCGATCGACGCCTCGACGCGCGCGTCCTCGCCGCGATCGGCCTTCCACGCGCCCTCCCAGATGATCCAGCGGCACGCGCGGAGCTCGACCTCCGCGTCGGCGAGCATCCACTGAATGGCCTGGCGCTGGCTCAGCGGCGCGCCGAACGTCGAGCGGTGCTTGGCGTGCTCGATGGCCATCCGGTGCGCGGCCACGGCGACGCCGAGATTGGTCGCGGAGTACGGAAAGCGGTTCTTCACGAGCAGATCGAAGGCGAGGTCGAGCCCCTGCCCGTCCTGACCGATGAGCGCGTCGCCGGGGAGCACGCAGTCCTCGAACACGACGTCGTTCGGGATCGCCGCGGTGCGGATGGTGCGGATGTTCTTCCACGTGAAGCCCGGCGTGCCCGGCTCGACGATGAAGCACGAGATGCCGCCGCGGCCCTTTTCCTTGTTGCTGCGCGCGAACACGATGCCCCACTTCGCGTTGTCGATGTTCGAGATGAACACCTTCCGCCCGTTGAGCACCCACGTGTCGCCGCGCCGCTCGGCCCGCGTCTGGATCGCGTTGGCCGGATCCGAGCCACCCGACGGCTCGGTGATCGCGAAGAAGGTGCGCCAGCCCTCGCGGATGGTCGGCACCGCGTACTTCTCGATCTGCGCTCTGGAGCCAGCCCAGATGGCCGGCGGCGGATAGCGGCCGAAGACGCCGCAGCCGATGTTGTATAGACCCATACGGTGCTGCGCCATCTCTTCGTAGACGACGCACATGCCGAACGTGTCGAGCCCGCCGCCGCCGTGCTGCTCGGGCGCGGCCAGCGCCCAGAGCCCGGCGGCCTTCGTCTTCTCCGCCAGGCGCTTGAAGTCGGCATCGGGAATGCCCGGCGCGTCGGGATCGAGGCGCTGCTCGAGCGGGATGATCTCCTCGCGGATGAAGCGGCGAACCTGCTCGCGGATGAGCCGCAGCTCGTCGGGCAGTGTGAAGCCGGGAAAGCTCGGCATGGGGCGCGATGATACCATTCGCGCCATGTCCGACGAGATTCTCACCGCGGTCGCCGATGGCATCGCCACCGTCACGATGAACCGCCCGGACCAGCGCAATGCCATGAACACGGCGATGCTCGTCGCGCTGCGTGCGGCCTTCGACGACCTCGACCGCCGGAGTGACGTGCGCGTCGTGGTCGTCCGCGGTGCCGGCAGCGCGTTCTGCGCGGGTATGGACCTCAAGGACATGGAGTCGCGGGGCGGTGCGCGCGATCCCGAGGCCGACGTCGTCGGCGTGCTGCAGCGGGTGGAGCGCTCGCGTCACCCGACCATCGCGCTCGTGCACGGTGACGCCATCGCCGGAGGGTGCGAGCTGGCGTTGCACTGCGATCTGCGGGTGATGGCCGACACGGCGCGCATCGGTATGCCGCTGGCGCGCATCGGTTTGATCGTCCCCTTTCCCCTCGGCCAGAAGCTCGTGGAGATCATCGGTCCGGCGCATACGCGCCACCTGCTCTTCACCGGGCGGCTCATCGACGCGCGGCGGGCGTACGAGATCGGCATGGTGCACCAGGTCGCCGCCGCCGCCGAGGTCGAGTCCACCGCGCTGACGCTGGCTCGAACGATCGCCGACAATGCGCCGCTGGCGCTCGCCGGAATGAAGCACGTCGTGCAGCGAGCGGTCTCCGCACGCCCCACCGTCGAGCACGGCGACCTCGACGCGAGCGCGCTACGCGCGCGCCAGAGCGCCGATGCCAGCGAGGGCCGGCGCGCCATGCTCGAGAAGCGCAAGCCGAAGTTCCGAGGAGAATGAGGATGGCCAAGCGTCGCGTCGTGATCACGGGAGCGGCCGGCTATGTCGCGCAGCGGATGTTCCGCGCGCTGGACGAGCGCTGGGAGGTCGTTCCCATCGACGTCCGAGACAAGACACGCGAGGGCAAGTCGGTGCCGCGCCTCGTGGTCGCCGACCTCACCGAGCCCGACCGCAACGCCTATCGCCAGCACTTCCGCGGTGCGGACGCCGTCATCCATTGCGGCTTCGTCCGTGCGCCTGGAATGAGCGCGGACACGTGGCAGGACAACAGCGACGCAAAATTCCAGGCCGAGCACGCCAACGTCGCGCTCGCCTACAACGTCTATCGCGTGGCGCTCGAAGAAGGCGTGCGGCGCGTGGTCGTGTGCAGCTCCAACCACGCCTCGGACTACTACGAGCGGCTCGTCTGGGACGGCCGCGTGGACATGGTCACGCCAGAGATGCCACCGCGCTCGGACAACTGGTACGGGTGGTCGAAGGCGTCCTACGAATTGCTGGGCTTCGTCTTCGCCACCGGCAAGGTGGACGGCCGTCGCCTCGAGGTGGTGCAGTGGCGCATCGGTGGCCCCCGCGACGACGACATCGAGCACATCAAGCCGGGCGACATTCCCACGATGCATCGCGCGCTCGGCGCGTATCTGTCCGCGCGCGACCAGGTTCAGCAGGCGATCAAGATGGTGGAGACGCCCGACATCACGGACGACAACGGCGTGCCGTTCCTAATCGTCTACGGCATCAGCGGCAACACGCACCGGTTCTGGAGCCTGGCGAGCGCGCGCCGGAAGCTCGGCTACACGCCGGAGGACGACAGCCAGGTGAATTTCGCGGACAAGATCGCTGCCATCGCGCGCGCAGCCAAACGATGACGCGGGTCGCGCTACTGCTTCTTGGCGGCCTGCTGCTCGTCGCTCCAGCGCAGGCGGCGGAGTTCCGCGTGGACACCGAGCCCAACGGCGCGATCATCATCAAACGGCCGTGCGACGGCGGTCCGTGCTGCAACACGTGTCACGTCGGGCAGCCCCCGCCCGACAAGAAGCCGCCCAAACACGACGCCACGCTCTACGGCAAATATCTCGTGCAGCTCCCCGAGGGGCGCCGGCTGAGAATCAGCAACGACGCCTACGTCACGCGCGAGAACGGCGAGCTCGTGCTCCACGAAGGCAAGACGCGGACGGTGCTGCCGAAGAGCGGGCTCATTCTCAAGGACGCCGAGGGGCGCTCGGCCGTGGTGCTGACCGAAGGCGTGACGGGGACGCGATGAAGATCGGCATCTTCTACGAGGCGCAGCTGCCGCGGCCGTGGACACACGAGAGCGAGCGCCGCCTGTTCGCGGACATGCTCACGCAGATCGAGCTGGCCGACCGCCTCGGCTACGACTATGCGTGGGTGGTCGAGCACCACTTCCTCGAGGAGTACTCGCACATGTCCGCGCCCGAGGTGTTCCTGGGCGCGGCCAGCCAGCGCACACAGCGCATCCGGCTCGGCCACGGCATCTTGCAACTACCGACGAGCCATCCGATCCGCGTGGCCGAGCGCGCCGCGGTGCTCGACCTGCTGTCCAACGGCCGCGTGGAGCTCGGGCTCGGCGAGGCGCAGGGGCCGATCGAGTTGCATCCGTTCGGCGCGCGCGTGCGCGACAAGCGCGAGCAGTGGGAAGAGGCGGTGCAGGCGCTGGTGCCGATGTTCACGCGGACGTCGGTGGAATTCGACGGGCGTTTCTGGAAGTTCCCCGCGCGCAACGTGGTGCCCAAGCCCTACCAGACGCCGCACCCGCCGCTGTGGGTGGCGTGCTCGAACATCAACACGATCGCGAGCGCGGGCCGCTGGGGCATGGGCGCGCTCGGCTTTCAGTTCGTCTCGCCCGAGGCGGCGCGCGCGTGGGTGAACCGCTATTACATCGAGCTGACGCGACGGCCGGCGAAGCTGGCCGACTATCCCTCCAACCCCAACATCGCGATGGTGAGCGGGTTCATGTGCGCGGCGACCGACGCCGAGGCGCGCGAGAAGGCCGCGGGCTGGACGTTCTTCGTGTTCTGCCTGTCGCACTACGGCCGGCACGGCATCCCCAATCCCGGCCAGGGCAACATGTGGGAGGCGTATCAGGAGTGGCGTCAGACGCCCAAGGCGCAGGAGACGCTCACGAGCGGGTTGATCGGGTCGCCCGAGACGATTCGCCGCCGGCTGCGCGAGTTCGAGGCGGCGGGCGTCGATCAGGTGATTCTGCTCAACCAGGCGGGCCGCACGACGCACGAAGACATCTGCGCGAGCCTCGAGTCGTTCGCCCGCGAGGTGATGCCGGAATTCCACGCGCGCGAGCCGGAGCACCAGCGGTGGAAGGCCGACGTGCTCGCGGGCCGCATCGAGCTGCCCGAGCTCGACACCGACACCTACAAGGTCTACGCCCACCAGAACGAGGACATCGTGCGTCTCACGCCGGACGAGCTGAAGCGCAAGATGGCCGAGAAGGAAGGGCGCATCACGGCAACTTCAGATCCTTCACGGCCTGCTTGACGAACTTCATGTCGTAGGTGGTCGCGACGTCGATCTTCTGACCGTCCTTGAAGACGCCGAACGAGTCGAGCGACTTCATCACGGTGTCCACGCCGCTCGGGCTGACGAGTCCGTGCGGCGCATAGATCTCGCGGCTGGCGCGCAGCGCCTCGATGTATTGCGCGCGGTCACCGACGAGGTCGGCTGGCACGGCGTCGGCGATCTGCTCGGGCGTCTTCGTCTCGATGAAATGGCTGGCCTTGACCAGCGCGGTCACGACCTTCTGCACGATCTGCGGCCGCTTGGCGATGACGTCGGGCCGTGTGATGGCGCCGCTGAAGACGTATTCGCCCCCGAGGATCGCCTGCGCGTCCTTCAGAGACGAGAGGTTGCCCAGAGAGAACGCGGTGCCCCTCGCGAGCATGCGGGAAAAGAACGGCTCGCCGGCCATGCCGGCGACGATCTTGCCGCCCTCCAGCGCCGGCGGGAACGTGCTCAGGCCGACGGCGATGACCTTGACCTCCTTCGGGTCGACGCCGTGCTTTCGGAGGACATAATCGAGCAGCACGTGTGAGGCGGCGCCGATGCCGGACACGCCGACGAGCTTGCCCTTGAGATCGGCGACGCTCTTGATCTCCCCCTTCTGCGTGCTCGCCACCGCGAGGCCGAAGCCGGGCAGGCGCGTGCTGGAGAAGACGTAGACGAGATCCTTACCCTGTACCTTGGCCTTGATCGCGTGCTCGAGCGCGTTGGCGGCGAAATCGGCCGAGCCGCCGATCAGCGCCGCGATCGACTTGGCGCCGCTCTCGAAGTTGTAGCCCTTGGGCTCGAGCCCCTGCTCCTCGAAATATTTCTGACCGAGCGCGACCTGCCACGGCAGGTGCGCGAGCAGGCCGAGCTGCGAGTAGGCCAGCGTGACCGGCTCGCCGGCGGAGCCGGCCACGCCGGGAGCGAGCAACGCGGCGGCCATAATGAGCGCGACGGTCGTTCTCATGCGTTCTCCTTTTATTTGCCGTCGGAGCGCCTTCGCAGGGCTCCGGCGCTCGACGGTCGGGCAGAGAATCGTTGGAGGCGCAGCCCTTCTTATTTGCCGTCGGGGCGGCTTCGCAGGGCTCCGCCGCCCGACGGTCGGGCAAATCATCGTCGGCGATCGACAGTCGGCGTAGCGTCACAACGGCTTTTGTTTCCAGTGGGAGAAGCGCCGCTCGAGCCAGCCGAGCGAGCCGTCGAGCGTCGCCACGAACACCATGAGCACGAGCAGGCCCGCGATGACCATGTTGGAGTCGAACATCGACTCGCCGTACTGCACGATCCAGCCGATGCCGCGGTCGGCGCCGAGGTACTCGCCGATGATGGCGCCGATGACGGCAAAGCCCACGCACGCGCGCAGGCTGGCGAAGATCCACGTGAGCGCCGAGGGCAAGAGCACGTGGCGCATCAGGTCGCGCCGCGTGCCGCCCATCACGCGCACGTGGTTGATGAGGTTCACGTCGACGTCGCGCAGACCCGCGTAGGTCGAGAAGAAGATGATGAAGAAGACGAGGCTCACGACCATCGCCACTTTCGAGGTCAGCCCGATGCCGAGCCACACGATGAACAACGGCGCCAGCGCAATGCGCGGCGTGGCGTTGAAGACGACGATCAGCGGATGAAAGAGACCGGAGAGGAATGGAAAGAACGCGAAGACCATGCCGACGAGCACGCCGCCCACGATGCCGACGGCGAGGCCGATCACCGCCTCCTGCACGGTCGCCCAGATATGCGGATAGATGAAGCCGCCCGCGAACCAGCCGGCCATCGTCTGGGCCAGCCGCGACGGGCGGCTCACGAAGTACGGATCGATCACGCCGGCGCGCGCGCCCAGCTCCCACGCGACGACGATCGCCGCGAGCAGCAGCGCGCGGCCGACCGTCAGGCGCAGGCGCTCAGAGGCGCGTCGCGCGTGCGTAGCTCGCCTGGACTTCATCGCGCAGGTCCTTCCAGATCTGCTCGTAGAGCCGCGTGAACTCCTCGCGAAACCGGATCTCGATCACGTTGCGCGGCCGCGGCAGCGGGATCGGATAGCTCGCCTTGACGCGACCCGGGCCTGCCGTCAGCACGATCACCTCATCGGAGAGCGCGATGGCCTCCTCGAGATCGTGCGTGATGAACAGCACGGTGTTGCGCGTCTCCGCCCAGAGCTCGAGGAGCTCGTTCTCCATGAGGTTGCGCGTCTGCACGTCGAGCGCGCTGAACGGCTCGTCCATCAGTAACACGCTCGGTCCATAGATCAGCGTCGTCGCCAGCGACACGCGCTTGCGCATGCCGCCCGAGAGCTGGTGCGGATAGTAGGACTCGAAGCCGGCGAGGCCGACCCGGCGCAGCCACTCGACGGCCCGCGCGCGCGTTTCGCCGGCCGGCCGTCCGCGGATCGTGAGCGGCAGCGCCACGTTCTGCAGCGCCGTCTTCCACGGCAGCAGCGCGTCGCGCTGGAACAGATAGCCGATATCGGGCGGCACGCCACCGCTCACCGGACGATCGCCGAGCACGATACGTCCCGCCGACACGGGCAGGAGCCCGGCGATCATGCCGAGCAGCGTCGTCTTGCCGCATCCCGACGGCCCCACGAGGCTGACGAAGCGTCCCGCGGACACGCGGAAGCTGACGTCGCGCACCGCCGTGAACTCGCCGGCCGGCGTCTCGAAGGTCTGCGTCACACGCTCGACGGTGATCATTCGCGGCGCCTCAGGGGTGCGACGACTCGCGCAAAAAGTGGGCGCGATGATAGCATCCGTCGCTCGGAGGAACCACCATGGACCTCGGTATCCACGGCCGCAGCGCCATCGTCACCGGCGGCGCGCGCGGCATCGGACGCGAGATCGCGAAGAAGCTGCTCGAGGCGGGCGCGCGGGTGACGATCTGCGCGCGCACCGAGGCCACGCTCGAGCAGGCGCGCGACGAGCTGGTCGCGAAGACCGGCGGCGAGGTGCTCGCGGTCGTCGCCGACATGGCCGTCGCCGCCGACGTCGAGCGCCTGGCGCGCCGCGCGAGCGAGCGATTCGGCGCGGTCGACATC
>QHSO01000063.1:0-6286 GCA_003220475.1 Candidatus Rokuibacteriota bacterium
CCCGCCGTCAGAGCGATGCAGAGAAGCAGAATCAAGGCCAGGAGGCCGACGCTTCGCCCGCCCCTGTCGAGTTGGGTGACGTGGTCAAGTTCCCGCCGGCGGTCGTAATCGCCAACGAGTCCGCAAGAAACCATCATGCCGCCACCGGCGTGTGCTGACCAAGCACCGCCGCGATCTTCCGCCAGCCGTCGATCCGGCGCAACTTGAGCTGTCCGCTCGCGACGAGGCGCACGCGGCGACGGAATTCTCGCTCCTGTGGGTTCCTTGATACCTTTGCCATCGCGCCTTCCTCCGGTAGCCGCCCTGCCAGGCGGCGCGTGGATCCCGGCTAACCGCAACTCCCGGTAGATCGGCACGGTGGCGGTGACCCCCATTTATCTGAGCCTCGGATAAGGAAGAGAAGCGGGCATGAAGAAGAGCGGCTCGCAGAAAAGCAAGTCTCCTTCGCAGCTGATAGACGCGAGAATCAAGGAGCTAGGCGACTGGCGGGGCAAGGTGCTCAGCCGGCTCCGTACCTTAGTCAAGGAAGCCGATCCCGAAGTCGTCGAGGAATGGAAGTGGAGAGGGGTTCCGGTGTGGTCGCACGACGGATTGATCTGCACAGGCGAGAGTTACAAGAACGTCGTGAAGATGACCTTCGCCAAAGGAGCGGCTCTGAAGGATCCTTCGGGCCTCTTCAACTCCAGTCTTGACGGGAAGACAAGGCGTGCCATCGACGTCCACGAGGGCGAGAAGATAGACGAGGAAGCGTTGAGGATTCTCGTTCGCGCCGCCGTGACCCTGAACAAGTCACAGCCCAAAGCTAATCCACGGAATGGGAATAGGCCGCATGGCCGTTAAATCAACTGACGCGACCGTCGAGGTGGTCTCAGCGGAGAGCGCGGTGCAATCGCGGTCGCGAGCGCGGTCGAGCTGGCGCGGAAGGGCTGGCGCAACGCGCTCGCTGCTCGCGCAGAGCTGAGCAGTTCGTGGCGAGGGTCGTGTTCTGCGATCTCTCCGCCCTCTCTTAGGCAATGATTGCCCTATACGTCGATGGTCGTGTCAATCTTGACGCGAGCCTTGAAGACGTCGAGACAGCCATTCACAGCCTCGACGGATCGCAGTGCACGCTCGTGGTGGTTGAATTAGCGTCGGGGAAAACCATTACTATCGGTGGCGGACCGAGCAAGGTTGTTGCCGAGCTTTCCGAGAACGATACGCACCGATGGTGCGTCGTTGATCCTCCGGCGCGGATCTGTATCGAGAAGGAAGCCGCCCTGGAGGCAGCCCGGACGTTCGTCTCTGAGAACGGTGCTCGAAGCAGGCATCTGGAATGGTCGGTTGAAACCTAGTCTGGGGACGCGGCGCCGAACTGGCCGCTGCAGCCGACAGGCCGACGGCCGGCCGCGGCTAGCGCCGCGATCGTCATAAGGAGAGACTGGCAGGTGAAGTCGCTGCATAAACCGTCACTAGGCCCATGAATCGTTATTTCCAAAGTCGCCTCTTCAAGATCGGCTTCTGGCTTTTCATACTTGGTTGCGGTCCCCTGTTGGGCATCATCATCCTGGCGGCCGTCGGGCTGTGGCCTGATCCGAATCCGAACCCAATTGGGCCAGGCTTGCTCGCATTCTTCACGTTTTGGCCAGCCGTCATCTGTATGGCCCTGGGGGCCGCGCGGGTGTGGCGGCAATCGAAATGACAGTCGCGGCTAACCAGCGCTTTCAGCGGGCGCCCTGCCCTCGCGTCGCTCGGGCACACACGTAAGAGCGCTGGCGGTGGCGATCCATGTTGAGAGGATCCGGCGGGGCCAAGGACTCATGGGACGCCTTCGAGCGAGCGGGGTTCTGCAACGTACTCGTTTGGAGTGCCAACGCCCTGGTAAGCTTTCTCACCATCCTAAAGCGCGAAGCGCTCTTCGACGGTCGGCAGGTCATTCTCGGAGGTGTCTCCAGCGGGCTATGCGAGCCTGGCTGGAGAACTGTGCCTTGTCGGGTAGAGATCGCCCAGCCGAGCGGCACGGTGATCTGGCCTGAACGGATAATGCTTCTGTCAAACGCCGACGCTGTGTGGCGACCACGCACAGTCGATCTCTGTGGGCTTCCGTTTTGAAGGTACCTAAGGAGGACGCCTTGGCTACATCGGTACGCGACGCGATCGAGAAACTCTCCAAGGTCTTCGCGGAGCAACCGACGAAGGCTCGCTCTAAGAATCCTTCAGCTACTGCCGTGCTCGAGAACGGTGTGAAGTTCCAAGTGACGGGTCCGTACGGAGAAAAGGTGTCCACTGATATGCCGTCAGCCCTGGGTGGAGGGAGCTCGGCGCCGAACCCGGGCTGGCTTCTGAGGGCTTCGCTGGCGTCGTGCCACGCTACGGTGATCGCTATGCGCGCCGCCCAGGTCGGTGTGACGCTGACATCGTTGGAGGTTTCCGTCTCGAGCGAGTCGGACAGTCGAGGGCTGCTCGGTACTGATGCCAGCGTCTCCGCGGGGCTCTTTGGCTTGCGAACTCACGTTAAGATTGGCGCGAAAGACGCGACCGCGGATCAGCTGCAAGAGATCGTGCAGTGGGCGGATGCCCACTCTCCAGTCGGCTGTACGATTCGCCAGTCACCGACAAACGCAGTTGAAGTCGAGGTCCTTTGACGGAGGGATCGGCGATGGGTGCACAGGGGGTCGTTGTACTGCCGGGACAGGGTTCGGTCTGGAACGTATCGCCTGGCCGATCGCTGGTGCTCAAACTCTTGGGCGGAGCGACCGGGGGCAGCATCATGCTGTTCGAGGAGACCGTCCCCACAGAGACAAAGAGCTGGTTCCATCTGCATCATGACAGCGACGAGGTGGCCTACGTCCTGAGCGGTGAGATCACATTCAAGATCGGCGACGAGGTCACCATTGGTGGCCCCGGCACCTGCGCCTTCATGCCGCGCGGCGTCCAGCATGCCTGGAAGAACAGCGGCGCAGAGACGGCGCACGTGCTGTTCCTCTACACCCCTGCTGGAGCGGGCGCGCTCGTCGAGGAGCAACAGCGCACGCAGGACACCATTGCATCGATGAACGAGCGCGAGAAGGCCGAGCAGCGTCAGCGTTACGGCTGGGAGATCATCGGACCCAATCCGCTCTAACCAGAGGGAGGATGCGAATCGATGCCGCCCCTGCTCGAGCGGTTCGGCGGCAACCCGCCTGCGGACGTAGCCGGCCCGAACGCCGACCTCAGGTGAACACAATGAAGCTTGACCATGTCGCAATCTGGGCTGTGGACATCGAACTGCTGCGCACCTTCTACGAGAAGTACTTCGACGCTCGGTCGAATTCGAAATACGAGAATGAACGGAAGAGGTTCACTTCGTATTTCCTGACGTTTCCCGGCGGCGGGCGGTTGGAGCTCATGCATCGGCCAGACATCCAGCGGATCTCGGATTCGCAGAGCTCGCGCGAGTTCATCGGGTACGCACATCTCGGTGTCGAGGTGGGCTCTCGGGCCGCCGTCGATGCGCTGACCAAGCGACTGCAGGGCGACGGGTTCCCGCTTCTCGATGGGCCGCGACAGACGGGCGACGGATATTACGAGAGCATGGTCGCGGATCCCGAAGGTAACCGGATTGTCATCGCCGAATGAGCCGCTATCGGGTCATCGCGGTTCTCGCCGCGTTGCTCATGCTGTCGGGCGGCTGTCTGAGTTACTACCTGATTCATCCCGACCGCGATCCCGTCGGCGTCACGACGTGGACCGAGGACGTCACGCGTGGGCCGCTGCGGATGCATCTGGAATGGGCGCAGCCGTCCGGCGCCGGTCCCTTCCCCACGGTGATCGTGCATCCGCCGGGCGGCAAGGTCGCCGCGGACATGAAAGGTGTAGGGCGCGACCTCGCGCAGCACGGCTACCTGGCCGTTGCGGTCGATTACCGGCGGCTGATCGACGGAGAGTTCCGACGCAATGCGTTCGCGTGGCGCGAATCGTCGGACCCGGTCGCCGCGCTGGGGGTGGTGCGCGCCCAGCCGCGGGTCGGTGGAGGGCGGATCGCCGCGCTGGGGTTTTCGCAGGGCGGCATCTATAGCTTGCTGATGTCGGCCCACTCACCGGAGATCAAGGCGGTGATGGCGTACTATCCCGTAACGAATTTCCGGATGTGGTTCGACACCGAGCGCGACAGCCCGGGATTTCGCGTCGCGTTTCGTCTGATCGAGTGGTACTTCCGCCGCGAATCGGGTGCGACGAGCGAGGCGGAATTCGAGGAAATGCTTCGGCGCGCCTCGCCCATGACCTACGTGGAGTCGATTCGGGCGCCGGTCCTGCTCATTCACGGCGCCGACGACACATCGGCGCCGGTGGAGGAATCGAGGCGCCTCGAGCGCGCGCTGAGGGATCGCGGGCGCAACGTCGAGCTGATCGTCGTTCCCGGCGTTGGGCACACGTTCAACTTCCGGCAGCCGGAAGAAGCCCGGCGCGCGTGGGATGCGACCCTGGATTGGCTACGGAAATACCTGTCGCCGCCGTGACGGAGTGTGATGCGTGGCCCGCGGGCGCGGCGGCTCACTCGCGCAGGAACTTATAAAAGAACGTCGTCGCACACGGCCGGCCGTCGGGCCACAGCGCGTAGTTCGGAATCTCTCCGCAACGCTGCCAGCCTTGTCGGGCGTAGAGGCGCTCGGCATCGTCACTGGCCGTATCGAGCACCAGCAGCGTCTTGCCGGCGCTCAGCGCACTGCGCTCGGCGGCCACGAGCAGCGCGGCGCCCACGCCCCGCCGACGCGCGCGGCGATGCACGAGCATCTTCGCGAGGTCGCCGCGGTGAGGCTGATTCTCGGGCTGAGCCAGGATCACCTGCGCGGTGCCGACAATCGTTCCCGCGGCGTCTTCGGCGCCGAGCACGACGCGCTCGCCGCGCGCCACACTCGCGGCCGTGCTGCGCCAGAATGCGTCGGCCTTTGCGCGGGACATCGGCAGCATGAAGCTGACGGACGCGCCGCCCTCCACACAATCGATCAGCACGTCGCTCAATCCTTCGATCTCGCGCTCCGCGATCGTCTGAAGACAACGGATCCGAATGGCGTCCGTCACGTTCATCTCCTCGACGCACGCGATCGCTCGGTGGCGATCACCACGATGTACCGTGCCGGCTTGCGCGTGCGATTGCGAAACGCCGTGGGCTCGTTGAGCTGCATGGCCAGGCAGTCGTCTTCGGCGAGGCGATAGATCACGCTGCCGAGCGTCACCTCGATGGTCCCCTCCCGGACCCAGATCTGCTGGTGGATGCTCACGTCACGCGCCGCGGTTTCGTACGCCACGCGCACGCCGGCCGGCAGCACGATCTCGACGACCTGGATGGGCGAGGGAAAGTTGGCAGGCGAAATATTGCGCCGGATGTAGCCGGACTGCGGATCGCGCCAGGGCGTCCGGTCGGCACGGCGGGAGACCGGATTGATAGGCGCACTCGCATCGTCGAACAGCGTCGCCAGCGACACGCCGAGTCCCGAGGCGATCTTCTCCAGCACGGCCGCGGTCGGGCTGCTTTCCGCGACGCGCGATGCGCCCGTTGATGTCCCGCGAGAGCGGCGCTGCCCGTCTATCCTGCATAGTGGACATAATGTCCAATATAGTAGACGCCATGTCAAGGGCGCGGGGCGAACGTTCTTGCCGGCGCCCTCGGCGCCGCGCTATCGTCGGGCATGCCGCCGCTCGGCCTCATCATCGCGGTGGGCCGTCGTCACGTTCGCCTACAGCGTCGTGGCGGCCAGCGATGCGCTCGCCAATCGGGGTCACTGACGCGGATGGAGGTGACGATGTGCGCGCACTCGTGATGTGGCGCCGACTCGTCGGTCTCGCGATCCTCGCGCTTTTGCCGTTCGGCGCAGGTTGTGCGGGCACGGGGCGCTGGGCGACACCCAGTCTTCCCGAGGCGAAACGTCAGGTCGGCGAGTATGTCGATTCCGGGCGTTACGAGGCCGACATTGCCGCCGTCGCCGAGAAGGCGCGTACGTACCTCGAGCCGAGAGCCCACCGCGGAGGCAAGCTGGCGATCGTCATCGATATCGACGAGACGGCGCTCTCGAACCTGCCGAGCCTTCGCGCGAACGATTACGGATTCATCGGCGCCGGCCCGTGCGACCTGCCGCGCGGCCCGTGCGGCCTGGCCGCCTGGATCATGATGGCGAAGGCCGAGCCGATCAAGCCGGTGTTGGCGCTGGCCGAGCTGGCTCGCCAGCGCGGCGTCGCCGTCTTCTTCCTCACGGGCCGACCCGAGCGTATGCGCGCCGCCACGGAAGCGAATCTGCGCGCGGCGGGCTACGCCTGGACCGGACTGATCCTG
>QHSO01000063.1:6311-28658 GCA_003220475.1 Candidatus Rokuibacteriota bacterium
GACGACCTCACGACGAGATCCGCGGCGGAGTTCAAGGCGCCGGAGCGCAAGAAGATCGAGGAGCAGGGTTACACGATCATCGTCAACGTGGGCGATCAGGCGAGTGATCTCGATGGCGGTTTTGCCGAGAAGACGTACAAGCTGCCCAACCCCTTCTACCTGATTCCATGACGCTGATTCCATGACACGGAATCTCGGGGATCCCGCCGTTCAGCGCTTTCTCGCCACCAAGGACGTCGTCGTCCTCGCCACCATTCAGCCTGACGGCGCGCCGCTGGCGATGCCCATGTGGTTCCTCCCCGACCCGGCGGCGCTCACGATGCTCAGCGAGGAAGGCACGCAGAAAGTCCGCAATCTCCGGCGCGACGCGCGCGTGTGCGTCGTGGCCGAAGCCGTCACCAAAGGCGGCGAAATCCAGGGCGTGACCGTGGTCGGCAGGGCCGAGTTCCTGGCTGACGGGCCGGAGCGTCGTGCGTTGGTCGATCGGTTTCACGCGAAGTATCGAGGGCTCGAGCGGCTGTGGAATGGTCGGGCCATGCCGTCCAATCGGGTGATGTTCCGCATCGCCCCGGCGCGCGTGCGTGCCTGGGGACTCCAATGAGGAGGAGCGTATGACGCGAGCGTTGGTATTCCTCGTCGCCGCCGTCGTTGGGCTCGTCGCGTGGAGTGTTCCCGCGTCGGCCGATCAGGCCTGCAAACCCGTCGTCGGCCACTTCGAGGCCGTCGTGGTGCCGGTGGGCCAAGGCCACTGCGTGTCGGTGCCCGCGGACACACTGTGTACTGCCGGGCGCGTGTGGGGCGGCATCCAGGGGAACTATCAGTTCGTCAGCACCGGGATCCTGTCGTCCACGGCGATCGCCGGCCCGCCTGAGATCTTCTTCTTCACTGGTAGAAGCACCATTGCTCTCAAGAGCGGCGATCAGCTGCTCGGGGCCGATACGGGCAGCATCGATCTGGTCTCACCGTTCGGCGGCTTCGCCTCGTTGATCACGTTCGACGGCGGCACCGGCGCCATGAGCAACGCGACCGGCCAGATCCGACTGCGCGGTGAGTTCAGCGCGTCCGAGGGCACCACCGCCGGCGACTATCTCGGCACGCTTTGCAGCCGGTGAGCGACGACGAGGTCCGCCAGCTGCTGCGCGAGATCCGCGATGTGCAGCGCGAGCAGCTCGCCGAATACCGCCGCGTGACCGAGCGCTCGCTGGAGCTGCAGCAGCGCGCGGTCGCGCGGCAGGAGCAGTTCGGCCGCCTCTACCGACGCATCACGGCAGTGACTGGCGTCGTCATCGTGTTCGTGCTGGTGCTGCTCACCTTCACCCTGACGAAGTGGTGGCGCTATCTGTTCGGCTTTTAATATATGGCGCTGTCCTGCCGGCGCTGCTCGTCGCGCTCGGCGCGTCGGCGCAGGACACGCGAGGGCCGCAGGCCGCGCCCCTGCTGGCCGTCCTCGAGGCCGCAAAGACCGGCGACCTCTCCACCTTCAAGAACGCGTACTCGAGCCGCATCCAGGACGATGCCGCTCAGGGTGATTGGTCGAAGAATCTCGCGGAGGCGCACTCCAATCTCACGCGGATGTTCGGCGACTATCGTCTCGCCGACTTCGGATTCGCGTTCGCCGGCGACAGCGAGCGCGGGCGCGTCGCGCTGAGCTACAAGGGCCAGCCGCAGTTCGACCTCGCCGTCATCCGAGAGGACGGCGGCTGGAAGCTCGATGAACGGTAGCGGCCCGGCGGCGGTGAGCGAGCGCGCCGCGGCCCTGTGGCGCACATACCTCGCGGGGTTGCCGCCCGATCACCCTCACTGGACGGTGCGCATCACCGAGTTCTCGTTCGGGGACTCACCTGCGATGGCCGACGAGCTTGCAGCGCTGGTGGTCAGCGGACGCAAGCAGGCCACCGCGACTCTGGCGATCCAGTTCGCCGTCGAGGGCGCGGCCCTGCCCGCCGTCGGCGATGTCAGCATCGTCACGCGCGCCGACGGCACGCCCGTCGCGGCCATCGAGACGACCGACGTCCGTGTCGTGGCGTTCGATGCGGTCGACGCCGAGTTCGCCCACGCCGAAGGCGAGGGCGATCGCTCACTGGCCTGGTGGCGCGCCGCGCACACGGCCTACTTCGGCCGCAGCCTCGACGGCACATCGCTCGTCGTCTGCGAACGCTTCCGGCTCATCTGCGTCGTCGGCGACGGCAAGGCGGCCGAGGCGAGTTGAGAGCGCGACGCCACCGGCCGGCTATGGCACACTGATCAGGCTGCCCGTGAGCCGACAGAGCACCGTGGACACCGCCGAACTCCTGCGCGAGCTTCGCATCGATCGAGACGGCCGCCCGACTCGCAAGCGGCGCCGCCTCGTGCTCGGTCTGATTGCGCTCGTGATCGTGGCCGCCGCAGTCTGGGTAGCCTGGAGCCGCTTCAGCGTGCCGACCGTCCGCACGGTCGCCGCGCGCGCGGCGACGCCCGCCGGCGGACCCGCCTCCGTCCTCGACGCCAGCGGCTACGTGACCGCGCGCCGGCAGGCCACGGTCTCGGCCAAGATCACCGGCAAGGTCACGGAGGTCTTGATCGAGGAAGGCATGCGCGTGGCCGAGGGCGCGGTGCTCGCACGCCTCGACGACACGGAGGCAAAGGCGCAGCTCGCGCTGACGCGCGCGCAGCTCGCCGCCGCCCGCTCGCAGGACGGCGAGATCCGCGCGCAGCTGCAGCAGGCCGAGCGCGACTACGCGCGCTCGCAGGAGCTGTTCAACCGCCAGCTCGTGCCCGAGCAGGCGATGGACGCCTCGCGCGCTCAGCGCGACACGCTGCGAGCCAAGCTCGCCTCCAACCAGGAAGCGATCCGCGTGGCGACGGAATCCGTCACCGTCGCGCAGGTGCAGCTCGACAACACGGTCATTCGCGCGCCGTTCAGCGGGGTGGTCGTGGCCAAGTCGGCGCAGCCGGGCGAGATGATCTCGCCGATCTCCGCCGGCGGTGGCTTCACGCGCACGGGCATCGGCACGATCGTCGACATGGACTCGCTCGAATTCCAGGTGGACGTCAACGAGTCGTACATCAATCGCGTCACCGAGGGACAGCCGGTGGAGGCAACGCTGAACGCGTATCCCGACTGGAAGATTCCCGGCTCGGTGATCGCGATCATCCCGACGGCGGATCGCAGCAAGGCGACGGTCAAGGTGCGCATTGCGATCAAGGTGAAGGACGCGCGCATCGTGCCCGACATGGGCGTGCGCGTCGCCTTCCTGGGCGCCGCGACCGCGCCCACCCGCGCGCCCGTCGCGGCCGGCGTCCTCGTTCCCGCGGATGCGGTGCGCGGCGACGGAACGGTCTTCGTGTACGCCGACGGCCGCGTCGCGCGCCGCACCGTCACGCCGGGACAGACCGTCGGCACCGAGCGCGAGATCCTGAAGGGACTGCGCGCGGGCGAGCGCGTGGTCGTCGCGCCGCCGGCGTCTCTCAAGGACGGCGCCGCGGTACGCGTCGCCGACAAGTAGACGCGTGAACGTCCTGGTCGAGATCCGCGGGCTCACCAAGACGTATCGCCGGGGCGGCGAGACGATCGAGGTCCTGCACGGCATCGACCTCGACATCCCGCGCGGCGACTTCGTCGCGCTCATGGGACCGTCGGGCTCCGGCAAGACGACGCTGCTGAACCTGATCGGCGGGCTCGACACACCGACGTCGGGCACGATCAGCGTCGACGGCCGTCGTATCGATCGGCTCGGAAGCGGCGAGCTCTCGCGCTGGCGCGCCGCCAACGTCGGCTTCGTCTTCCAGTTCTACAATCTTCTGCCCGTGCTCTCCGCGCAGCGCAACGTGGAGCTGCCGCTGCTGCTCACCGGGCTGAGCGCGGCCGAGCGGCGGCGTCACGCCGAGATCGCGCTGACGCTGGTCGGGCTGCGCGAGCGCGCCAAGCACAAGCCCAAGGAGCTGTCCGGCGGTCAGGAGCAGCGCGTCGCCATCGCGCGCGCGATCGTGTCGGATCCCACGCTGCTCGTCTGCGACGAGCCCACAGGCGACCTCGACCGCGCCACCGCCCACGAGATCATGCTGCTGCTACAGATGCTCAATCGCGACCACGGCAAGACGATCGTGATGGTCACGCACGACCCCAAGGCCGCGGAGTACGCGCGCCGCGGCCTGCGCCTGGACAAGGGCACCCTCGCGGTGACCAACGACCTCGCGGCGTCGTGAAGTACCTGCCGCTGCTCTGGGCGCAGCTCTTCCGGCGCAAGACGCGCACGGTGTTGACCGTGCTCTCGGTGCTGGTCGCGTTTCTCCTCTTCGGCCTCCTCGAGGCCGTGCAGGTGGCGTTCGAGTCGGGCGCCGACAGCGCCGACGCCAAGCGGCTGCTCACGACCGCGCGCTACTCGATCATCGAGCCGCTGCCGATGGCGTACGCCTCGCGAATCGAGCGCGTGCCCGGCGTGGTGGGTATCGCCTACGCCGACTGGTTCGGTGCGAAGTACCAGAACGAGAGCAACGCGTTCGCCGTCTTTGCCGTCGACCCCGCGCGCTATCTCGACATGTACCCGGAGTTCCAGATCGACCCGGCGCAGCGCGAGGCCTTCGTCAAGACGCGCGCGGGCGCCGTGGTCGGCCAGCGGCTGATGGAACGGTACGGCTGGAAGGTGGGCCAGAAGCTGCCCCTCGCCTCGGAGATCCACGCCAAGACCGACGGCAGCCTCGACTGGGAGTTCGATCTCGTCGGCGTCTTCGACGCCGAGGACCCCGCCGTGCGCGCCAACACCGAGGTCGTGCTGATCAACGTCGCCTACTTCGACGAGGCGCGGGCGGTCGGCCGCGGCAAGACCGGCTGGTACATCATCCGCATCGCGGAGGCCGATCAGGCGCGCGCCGTCGCCGCGGACATCGACCGCATCTTCCTGAACTCGCCCGACGAGACCAAGACGGCGCCCGAAAAAGAGTTCGCGCTGGGCTTCGCCAAGCAGATCGGCGACATGGGGGCGCTGGTCACGCGCATCCTGATCGCGGTGTTTTTCACCATCCTCATCCTCACCGGCAACACGATGGCGCAGTCGATCCGCGAGCGCATCCCGGAGCTGGCGATTCTCAAAACCTTGGGCTTTTCCAACACCGCGGTGACCGCGCTCGTGCTCGGCGAGGCCGGGCTATTGTTCTTCATCGGCGCGGGCCTCGGCATGCTCGCCGCCGTCGCCGTGCTGCCCGTCGTCAATGGCGGCACCGGCGGCCGCTTCCCGCCCCTCTTCGTGGATCCCGCAACCTGGCTGTGGGCGGCCGGCGTCGCCGTCGTGATGGCGCTGGCCGTCGGGCTGCCGCCCGGGCTGCGCGTGCACCGCCTGCGCATCGTCGACGCCCTCGCCGGACACCGGTGACGCGATGACGTGGCTCAATCAGGTCGTCCAGATCACGCTCGTGAATCTCATGAACGTCCCGCGCCGCCTCGGCACCTCGCTGGTCGTGGTCGTCGGAATCGCCGGCGTCGTCGGCGTGCTGGTGTCGGTGCTCGCCATGGGCGAGGGCTTTCGTCACACGCTGGCCAGCACGGGACGGCCGACGCGCGTGATCATGCTGCGCGCGGGCTCCGACGCCGAGATGTCCAGCGGCATCGCGCGCGACCAGGCCACGGTGCTCGGCAGCCTGCCCGGCGTCGCGCGCGACGGCGCGGGACGTCCGCTGGTCTCCGCCGAGCTGTTCGTCATGGTCGACCTGCCGCGCCACGGGCAGACGGATCCCAACAACGTGCCCGTCCGCGGCGTGCAGCCGGCCGCCTTCGCCATTCGCGACGAAGTCCGCATCGTCGAAGGCCGCCGGTTCGAGCGCGGCGTGCGCGAGGTGATCGTCGGCCGCAAAGCGGCCCGCGAGTTCGCCGGCCTCGGCGTCGGCTCGCGCATCGCCTTTCGCGACAGCGACTGGACAGTGGTCGGAATGTTCGAGAGCGGCGGCGACGTGCACGAGTCGGAGATCTGGGCCGACGCCGAGGTGGCGATGTCCGCATTCCGCCGCTCCGGATTTCAGTCGGTCACGGCCACGCTCGCCGACCCGTCCCAGGCCGGGCTCGACGCGCTCAAGGCCTCGATCGCCCGCGACCGCCGCCTGTCGATCAACGCCTTGCGCGAGCCCGAGTATTACGCGAAGCAGGCGTCGATCCTCTCCCGGCTCATCGGCGTGCTCGGCTACAGCGTCGCGACGTTCATGGCCATCGGCGCCACGTTCGGCGCGCTCAACTGTATGTACTCGGCGATCGCGAGCCGGCAGACGGAGATCGCGACGCTGCGGGCGATCGGCTTCGGTGGCGCGCCGGTCGTGGTCTCGGTGATGATCGAGGCGCTCGCGCTGGCGCTGGTCGGCGGCGCCCTCGGCGGCGCCCTCGCCTATATCTACTGCGACGGCGCGTCGCTCTCGACGCTGAACTTCAACACGTTCTCGCAGGTGGCCTTCGACTTTCGCGTGACCGCCGGCCTGCTCGTGCAGGGTCTGGTGTGCGCGCTGCTGATCGGCGCCGCCGGCGGACTGCTGCCCGCCATTCGCGCGGCGCGCTTACCGGTGACGGTGGCGCTGCGGACGGCCTAGGCGCGCGGGTGGATCACACCATCTACGACCGGCGTCGATATCCGATCGTGGGCGTGCGCCAAGGGTACGCGGAGTGGTCGCGCACGTACGAAGCCACCGTGCACGACGAGATGGACGTGCGACTGCTCGAGCGATTGCGCGCCGTCGACTGGTCCGGCGCGCGCGTGGTCCTCGACCTCGCCTGCGGCACGGGCCGCATCGGCCGCTGGCTGCGGCGGCATTGCCCCGCGGCCGCGATCGACGGCGTCGATCTCACGCCGGAAATGCTCGCGGTCGCCGAGCGCGCCGGCGTGTACCGCATGCTTCGGATCGCGGACGTCACGGCCACAGAGCTGCCCGCGGCCACGTACGATGTCTGCACGCAGGCGCTGGCCGATGAGCATCTGGCCGATCTCGCGCCGCTATATCGCGAGGTGCGTCGTCTCACGAGGCCGGGCGGCACGTTCGTCATCGTCGGCTATCACCCGCACTTTTTGATGGCCGGCGTGCCGACGCACTTCGACCGCGCACCCGGCGAATCGATCACGATCCGCAGCTACGTCCATCTCTTGAGCGACCACGTCAAAGCCGCGCACGCGGCCGGCTGGTCGCTGCTCGAGATGGACGAAGGCCTCGTCGACGACGCGTGGCTGGCGAAGAAGCCGCAGTGGAAGGCCTATGCGGGATTGCCGGTCAGCTTCGCGATGGTGTGGCGGGCGCTGCCGTCCGCGTGATGTCGTTCCCCCTGGCGCGCATGGACTTCCTGATCCGGCTGCTCACGCTGGCGCTGCTCGTCTTGCCGCCGTTGTTCCTCGCGATCGCGCTGCTCGGCAACCGGATGCTGCTCGTCCCGACCGCGCTGCTGACTGCTATCTATGTGTGGATCGCGCTCTGGTTCCGGCCGACGCGGTTCGTAGTGGGGCCGGGTGCGGTCGAGATCGTCTGGCCGCTGCGGCGGCGGGCGATCCCACGCGACGACATCGCGGCGGTGCGCCTGCTCGACAAGCACGCGCTGCAGCGCGAGGTCGGCCGCTCGATGCGCGTCGGCGCCGGCGGCCTCGGTGGCGGCTTCGGCTGGCTGTGGACGCAAAAGCGCGGCGTCGTGCGGATGTACATCTCGCGCACCGACGGCCTGGTGTGGATCGAGCGGCGCAGCGAGCGGCCGTGGCTCGTCACGCCCGAGAAGCCCGAGGCCTTCGTGCGCGCGCTGACGACCTAGCGGATTACGAGCGGCGCCGGCGCGCGGCCTTCGCGCCCTCCTTGCCGAGCGCGCGACGCGTCTTCTTCGGCAGGTGCGCGATCGTTCGCTTGCGCCGCGCCGCGGCCGCCGCCTTCTTGATGTTGCGGCGCGCCGCAGAACGAGCGCGACGTCCGCGCGCCATCGTCAGGCCGTGTAGCCCTTCGACTTCATGCAGCCGATATACGCCGAGCGATACCGCTCGTCGTGCTTCTTGTTGTCGTAGATCCCGTAGAGCGTTCCGGCGCCCGCGCCGACGCCGCCGCCGATGAGCGCGCCCTTGCCCGCGCCCTTGCCGCCCCCCGCGATGCCGCCGCCCAGCGCGCCGACGGCCGCGCCGCCGAGGGCGCCGATGCCCGCATCCTTCGCGGCGTTGACGACCTTCTCGTTGCGCGTCCGTTCGGGCCCGCTCATATCATCCGCCACGCGATTGCACTCGGCGATGACGGACTGGGGCGGCACGCCCTTGGAGGCGGGCGCGGCAGTCGACGGCGCCGGAGCGGAAGTTGTGGGCGCCTGCGCGACGCTCGCGCTCGGCGGCGTCATCGAGGGCGACGGCGACGGAGCGACGACCTTCGTCTGGGTGCCGGTGCGGTTCGCGACGACGATGCCAGTCACGACCGCGACGATGGCGGCGATCACCAGCCCGATCGACGTCATCTTCCAGATGTTCGTTCTATCCTCGGCCATGGCCCACTCCTCCCTGCTCGGTCCCGAGCAGTTGCCATGCCAGCGACTTTCAATTGCCGGCGGCGGGCGTGTCGGCGCCCACGCGTGACGGCGCGGAGGGCTCGAGCGAGACCGCGTTGCGCACGACGAGGACGGCCAGCGGCTCCGCGCGGTTGCGCAACGTCAGCTCGTGCCGCGGCAATCCCTCGGTCGCGACGCCCGCGCGGCGGGCGACCGCCTCGGAGACGATCAGCTCGCAATCGTAGTCCTTCGTGAGCGCCTCGAGCCTGCTCGCGACGTGAACCGTATCGCCGACGGCGGTCAGATAGACGGCGTCGGCATACCCCATCCGGCCGACGACCGCGGGGCCCGTGTGGATGCCGATCCCGATCCGAAGCGGCTCCGGCAGGTCGGCCGCCAGCGCCTCGCTTAGCGTCGCGACGCTGCGCACCATCTCGGCCGCGGCCGTGAGCGCGTGGCGGCAGCCCTCGTCCACGCCGCGGTCGACGCCGAACAGCGCCATCACGCCGTCGCCGGTGTACTGGTTGGCGATCCCGCCCGAGCGCTGGATCGCCCCGCCGACGGCCTCGAAATAGCGGTTGAGGAAGAAGACGACGTCGTACGGCAGGCGATGCTCGGCGAGCCGCGTGAATCGCCGGAGGTCTGCGAACAGCACGACGATGTCCTGCTCGCGGCCGTTGTGCGAGTCCCCGGGCGCGCGGCCCTCGGCCGCGGTGGCGGTTGCAGGCAGCAAAGGCGTCACGGTGAGATCGGACGTCGGCCGCAGCTGGCACGCCAGGCGCACGTCGGGCGGAACGCCGAGCCGGCGGAGCACGCGCAGCTCCGCGTCGCCGGGCGGCGGCTGGCTGCGCGTCGTGAGAATCCGCACGCGGCACGTCGAGCAGCGTCCTCGCCCGCCGCAGACGGACGCGTGCGGAATGCGCGCGTAGCGGCTGGTCTCGAGCACCGAGAGGCCGAGCGGCACGATGACTCGACGACCGCTGGCATAGGTCACGCGGATCAGGCCGCGACGCCGCTGGATCACGCTGCGCACGCCGCGCGCGAGCAGCACTGCTGCGAGGAGCGTCGTGTAGGCATAGAGGCCGGTGGTGCGGACGCGCTCGAGCACCGCCACCTCGGATGACGTGAGTGGCGCGCGCCCGTGCCACATGAGCTGCGCGCGCACCGCCGGATCGCGCGCGAGCGCGGCCGCCTGACGGCCGCCATTGACGAAGCCGAGGATCGCGAGCACGGGAACCATCACGACGACCCCCAGCAGCCACGGCGCCGCGCGCGGATACCAGGCGCGCAGCTTCACGATCGAGTGCAGGCCGATCATCGCGTGCACCCACGCCAGGGCGACGATCAGGATCTGGCGGCGGCCGAGGTCGGGCGCCAGCGCCCACAACGCGAGGGCGACCCGCGAGTAGGCGTCCTCGACGCCGTAGAGCTGCCACGCCAGGCGGGTGCCGACGATGTGCGAGACCAACAGCGGTGGGATCGCCAGGCCGAGCGTCAGCTGCGCGGCCTCCCAGAGCGGCATCCGGAGCGTGCGGCGCTGGTAGAGGGCCCAGAATGCCAGCGCCACGTGCGACGTCAATGCCGAATAGAGCACGAGCGATCCGAGTGGACTGCGCCAGAGCGCGAGAAAATAGACGCGCCCCGCTTCCATCGTCTCGAGCGAGACGAGACCCAGCGCGTGGTTCGCCAGGTGCGTCGTCACGTAGGCGAACAGGACGAGGCCGGAGGCGAGCCGCACGCGGCGTGCCGAGAGCATGATAAAAACCCAGGGGGACTCTACCGCAATGAGCGCGCGGCTGGCCGGCAAGATCGCAATCGTGACGGGCGCGGGATCGCGTGGCCCGGGCGTCGGCAACGGCAAGGCCACCGCCATCCTCATGGCACGCGAGGGCGCGCGCGTGCTCTGCGTGGACGCGCAGAAGGACCGCGCCGAGGAAACGGTCGCGCTCATCCACGCCGAGCGCGGTGAGGCGCTCGCGTTCGCCGCCGACGTGACGCTGCCCCGGCCGATTGCGACGCGATGGTGGCCGAGGCCGACAGCCGCTGGGGCGGCCTCGACGTCCTCCACAACAACGTGGGCATCGAGTCGCGACAGCTGCTGATGGACACGACCGAGGAAGAGTGGGACCGTGTCATGGCGGTGGATCTCAAGTCGATGCTGCTCGCGACGCAGGCAGCCGTGCCCGCGCTCGAGCGTCGCGGCGGCGGCGCGATCACGTGTGTGTCGTCGGTGGCGGCGCTACGCGGCGCCGGCCGCACCGCGTACGCGGCGGCGAAGGCCGGCGTGCTCGGCTTCGTCGTCAGCGTGGCGATCCAGCTCGCGCCGAAGGCGATCCGCGTGAACGCGATCGCCCCGGGCACGGTGTGGACGCCGATGGTCGAAGACCTCGGGTCGGAGATGCGTGAGCGCCGGCGCCGGGCGATCCCGCTCGGCGTCGAGGGCACCGCATGGGACGTGGGCTGGGCCGCCGTTTACCTCGCCAGCGCCGAGGCGCGCTGGGTGTGAGCATCGAGCGCCTGCGCGAGCATCCCGTGCTGCGCTATGCCCTCGCCGTCATCGCGGCCGGCGCCACGATCGCGGCGCTCATCCCGCTGCGCTTCCTCATCGAGCCGCTGCCGTCGCCGCCGCTCCTCCTCATGGTCATGGTCGTGGCCTGGCTTGCCGGCTTCGGCCCGGCCATCGTCAGCGTGATCATCAGCGCGCTCGCGCTCGACTACTGGTTCGTGCCTCCGCTCGGTGCGCTGGTCACGACGTGGCACGAGGCGGCGTCGGTCGTCTCGTTCATCGCCATCGGCACCGGCGTCGCCTGGCTCACGGCCACGCGACGCCAGGTCGAGGACGATCGGCAGGCGTTGCTCGTGCGCGAGCGCGCGTCGCGCGCCTCGGCCGAGGCCGCCAATCGCGCCAAGGACGAATTCGTGGCGATGCTGGGGCACGAGTTCCGCAACCCGCTGTCGGCCATCGTCAGCGCCGTGCAGATCCTCGAGCGGGTCGGCACGCAGGACGATGCCTCGCGACACGCGCGCGACGTCGTTGCGCGCCAGGCGAAGAACATCACGCGGATGGTCGAGGACCTGCTCGAGATCAACCGCATCGCCACCGGCAAGATTCGCCTCGACCTGCAGCGCGTCGAGCTCGCCGATATGGTGCGCCACTGCCTGGCGACGCTGGCAGGCCGCGCGTCGGCGCATCGCGTCTCGCTCGAGGCGGCCGAGGTGTGGGTCGACGCCGATCCGGTGCGGCTGGAGCAGATCGTCGTGAACCTGCTCGACAACGCCGTCAAGTACACGCCCGCCGGCGGCGCGATTCACGTCCGCGTCTCGCGCGAGGGCACTCACGCCGTGCTCCGCGTCCGCGACACCGGCGTCGGCATCGAGCCCGACGTGCTGCCACGGATCTTCGACCTCTTCGTGCAGGGTGAGCCGGGCGCGATCCGCGGCCGCCGTGGCCTCGGCATCGGGCTGGCGGTGGTGCAGCGCCTCGCCGACCTGCACGGCGGAACGATCGACGCCGCAAGCGACGGACCCGGGCGCGGCAGCACCTTCAGCCTCCGGTTGCGCAGCGTGGCGCCGGCGCCGGCGCGGATGTCGCGCGGCCGGCCCGCGGTGGCGCCGGCGCCGCGCCGTCGGATCGTCGTCGCGGAGAGCGACCCGGACCTGCGCGCAATCCTGCGCTCGCTGCTCGAGACGTCGGGGCACGAGGTCAGCGATACGGCCGATGGCCCCGAGGCGTTCGCGACCGCGTTGCGCACGCGACCCGACGTCATGCTGATCGACGTCGATCTCGCCGGCTTCGACGGCTACGAGCTCGCGCGGCGCCTGCGCATGGCGCCGGAGGTCAAGGCCACGCGGCTCGTCGCGCTCATCGGGTGGGGACGCGCGGACGACATCGACCGCGCGCGGGCGGCCGGATTCGACCTGCACGCGACCAAGCCGCTCGACGACGACGCGCTGGCCGAAATTCTCGGGCGCTGAGGTGGACGTCGTCACCAGGCGCATCTACGAGCCCGCCGCGCCGGACGACGGCCATCGCGTGCTCATCATGCGCCTCTGGCCGCGCGGCATTCGCAAGGAGCGCGTGAGCGTCTGGCTCAAGGAGCTGGGGCCCGTCCCCATGCTGTTGCGCGCCTACCTCGACGACACGATCACGTGGGAGCAATACGTCCCGCGCTATCTCGCCGGACTCGCGCGGCCCGAAGCACAGGCCGCGATCGCCGAGGTATCGCGACTCGGCGCGAGCGGCCGCGTGACGCTGCTGTGTGGGTGTCCCGACGAGGCGCGCTGCCACCGCTCCCTTCTCAAGGCCTATCTGCTAGACTCTGCGCGTGCCGCTCCTGGCTCGCGGAGTCGCTGACGGCGAATTGCTTCGAGGTCGGCCGGCATGAGTCGCGCGCGCCGTTTGTTGGCCGCGGTGCTCGTCGCGATCGCCCTTCCCGTCGTCCCCGCCGTCGCCGAGCACGAGGTGTATTACCGCTTCACCGTGCTCGGCTACGTCAAGGATGCGCAGGGCAAACCGATTGCCGACGCGACGGTCGAGGTCACGCGCGACAAGACCGCCTTCAGCTATCTCGGCCAGACGGACGCGGAGGGCTTCTATTTCGTGCGCGCGCGACTGGGCGACGAGAGTCGCGGCGAGGTCCTCACGGTGCGCCAGGGGCCGCACGTGCGCCGCGTCCTCGTCATCTTCGATCCCGCGAATCAGACGGACGAGCGCGGCACGCGCGTGGACTTCGAGGGCGCCCACTCCATCGAGCGCGCCGCACGGTTCCGGTCGACGCTGACGGACATCATCGGCGCCGTCAACCGGCACTGACCGATCACCGGAGGAGCTGCCATGGCCGCCAAGAGCAAGGGCATGAAGGCCTACGTCCTCATCGAGACCGCGCCGGGCAAGACGAAAGCGATCCGCAAGGCGCTGGGGTCCGTGTCGAAGGGCGCGGTGGCGAACCTCGACGCGGTGACCGGCCCCTATGACTTCATCGCCGTAGTCGAGGGGCCGACGCTGGACGCCATCGGCCGGCTCGTCACCGACGAGATCGGCGCCATCAACGGCGTCACGCGCACGACGACGTGCGTGGCGATCTCGCTGACCTGAATGCGCGTGCTCGTCGTCGGCGGCACGGAGTTCATCAGCCTGCACCTCGTGCGCGCGCTCCTGCGCGACCGCCACGACGTCGTCGTGCTGAATCGGGGCCGCCAGCCCGGACGGGTGCCGGCCGGCGTCAAGACCATCGTCGCCGACCGCAAGGATCACGCGGCCCTGCGTCGCGTCCTCGCCGGTGAGCGCGTCGACGGCCTCGTGGACATCACCTACGCGCCGACGACCGGCGACGACGTGCGCGCGCTGCTGGCGGCGCTGGGCGATCGCGTGGGCCACGCGATCTTCGTCTCCACGGGACGGGTGCACGATCACGCGCTGCCGATCCCCTATGACGAAGACACGCCGCGCAGCCTCTACTGGGGCGAGTACGCCAAGAACAAGATCGACGGCGAGGACGCGTACCTCGGCAGCGGCCGTCCGGCCACCGTCGTCCGGCCCACCCATGTGTTCGGCCCGCTCAACACGCGCAACAACGAGACCTTCTTCTTCGACCGGTTGGTGCGCGGGCGGCCCGTGCTCGTTCCCGGCAACGGTGGCTGGCTCCGGCAATTCGGCCACGTCGAGGATCTCGCGGATGCGATGGCCGCGATGCTCGGCGACCGCCGGGCCTTCGGCCGTGCGTACAACGTCAGCGGTGAAGAGGCGATCACGCAGGTCGGCTTCGTCGAGCTGATCGGCGAGGTGCTCGGCCGGCCCGTCACGCTGGTGTCGGCGGCCAAGCCGCCGTTCGGCCAGAACCTGGTGTACGACTGCCACGCCGTGTACACGGCCGCCGCCCGTACGTGAGGCGACGCGAACCGGTCACCGTCCTCGTCTACTATCCGGAGGCGCGCGAGGCGAAGGCGTACGCCGCGCTCGTGTCAACGCGCGGCGCTCGCCTGCACGTGGTGACGTGCGCGACGCCGGCGGAGGCCGCGGCGGCCGTCGCCGACGCGGACGTGTTGTATGCGTGGAAGTTTCCGGCCGACCTCTATGCCCGTGCGCCGCGGCTGCGCTGGCTGCAGGCCATGGGCGCCGGCGTCGACTGGGCGCTCGTTCCCACGCTTGCCGATGACGTGGTCGTCACCCGCGTGCCGGGTATCTTCGGCCCCTGGATGCGGGAGTACGTGCTGGGCTGGTGTCTGGCGATCACGCAGCGCACGGAGACCTATCGCGCCGCCCAGCGCGAGCGGCGCTGGCGCGAAGACGTCCTGCCCGAGCGACTCGCCGGAAAGACGATGGCGATCGTCGGACTCGGCGACATCGGCCGCGCGATCGCGGAGGGCGCCCGGGCGCTGGGCCTGCGGGTGATCGGCGTCAACCGCTCGGGGCGCGCCGTGCGAGGCGTCGAGCGCGTCCACGCGTTGCCACGACTCGAGCGCGCGCTACGCGACGCCGACTTCGTGGTGGTGGTGCTCCCGCTCACGGAGACGACGCGCGGGCTGGTTGGTTCGCGCGTGCTCGCAGCGATGAAGCGGACGGCGTGGCTCTTCAACATCGGCCGGGGCGCGGTGGTGGACGAGGCGGCGCTGCTCACGGCCCTGCGCGAGCGCCGCCTCGCCGGCGCGGTGCTCGACGTGTTCGCCAGCGAGCCGCTGCCGTCCGAGCATCCCTTGTGGACGCTCGACAACGTCGTGGTGACGCCACACATCTCGGGCCCGAGCACGCCGGCCGAGCTCGCGCCGGTCTTCAACGCGAACCTCGCGCGCTGGCTCGCCGGCCGCCCGCTGCGTCACGTCGTGGACCGCGCGCGCGGCTACTGATTCGCGCGCGCGAGCAGCGGCTCGACGAGGCTACTTCTTCGAGATCACCCAGCGATCGAGCGCCAGGTGCGTCAGGCCCGAGCGCTCGAAGGTGTCGAGCGCGTCTTCGGCCGAGCCCACCAGCGGCTCGCCGTGGAGGTTGAACGACGTGTTGAGCACGGCGCCGATGCCCGTGCGTCGTTCGAACTCGCGAATCACGCGGTGATAGCCCGGATTCCAGCCCTCGTCGACGAGATGCGCGCGGGCGGTGGCGTCATGCGGATGCAGCGCGCCGATGATCTCGTCACGGCGCTTGGGGTTGGTGGCGAAAGCCAGCATCATGTACGGCGACGCGAGCCCCTTGGGGTTGACGACGTAGTCGGTCTCGCGCTCGCGCAGGATCGACGGCGCGAACGGCATCCAGAAGTCGCGGTTCTTGATCATCCGATTGATGACACCGACGACCCGGTGATCCGACGGGTTGGCGAGGATCGAGCGGTTGCCGAGCGCGCGCGCGCCGAATTCCATCCGCCCCGCGCAGCGCGCGACCACGCCGTCGGAGACCAGCAGCTCGGCGATGCGCTCCTCGACGCGCTCGTGCTCGCTCACGCGGTATTTCGCGGCCAGATCGCGTGTGCGGATCAGCGCTTCGACGGCGTCCGAGTCGAGCGAGGGCCCGAGGTAAGCGGCCCCGAATGGCTGCGGCGTGGCTCGAGGCCCGACGCGCGCGAGCCAGCCGAGGTACGCGGCGCCGACGGCGTTGGACTCGTCGCCGCACGACGGGAACACGAACAGGTCGCGCAGCCACGGCTCGTCGGCGAGGCGCCCATTGGCCTTGACGTTCATGAAGACGCCGCCGCCCAGCGCGAGGCGCTCGCCGCCGTGTCGCTCGCGCATCAGCCGCGCCCAGGTGAGCAGCGATTCCTCGACCATTCGCTGCGCGCCGGCCGCGATCGCGTCGAAGCGCAGGCCCAGCGTCGCCTCCAGCAACAGCCGGTAGCGCGGATCGCGACGCTTCCACACGAAGCGCGCCGGGATCGTCGTGTCGAGGCCGAAGACGGCGCTCAGCGCCTCATACGCGCGCTCGGCCTGTGCCGCCGGCGCGTAGGGGGCCAGACCCATCACCTTGTACTCGTGCTCGCCGAACTTCATGCCGAGCAGCAGCGTCACGAACGAATAGAACGAGCCCAGCGAGCCCGCCGCGCTCGGGGCGGCCTCGTGGCGTACCAGCGCCGTCCCCCGCCCCGTCGACGCCGTCGCGCAGAGCCCGTCGCCGGCGTTGTCGTTGGTCAGCACGAGCGCGCGCTCGCCCGCGAATGGCGAGCCGTAGTAGGCGGCCGCGGCGTGACAGAGGTGGTGGTCGTAGGTCACGATGCGGCCGCTGTCGATGCCCAGATGCTCGGTGAGGGGCGCGAGCCGCTCGCGCTCCGACAGCTGGAACTTGCCCTGCGAGCGCGTGGCCAGCCCCAGCCGCGCCCCGAGCTTCTGCGCGCGACGCCCGAGCCCGCGCGCCGGCTCGTGCAGACGCACGCCGTAGTACGCGCGCGCGTAGTCGGCGTCGTGCAGAACGCGGTTCATCCACTCGCGGGCGTAGGCGTGCGTGCCCGACAGGGCCACCAGGTCGATGTCGCGCGGACTCAGCGAGAGCTCGCGCAGCAGCGCGTCGATGGCCAGGCGCGGATAGCCCGCGTCGTTCTTGAGTCGGGTGAACCGCTCCTCGGAGGCGCAGCCGACGATGGCCCCATCGCGCAGAACTGCGGCAGTCGCGCAATGGGTCTCGGTGATGCCGAGCACGACCATTGCGCCGATCTTATCTCAGACCGCTCCCTGGAAGGTATCGCATTGTCGCAGGTCGCCGGCCTCGATACCCCGTGTGAACCATCGCACGCGCTGCTGCGAGGTGCCGTGCGTGAACGTCTCGGGCGCCACGCGTCCGCCGGCCTGCCGCTGCAGCCGATCGTCGCCGATCGCCGCCGCTGCGCCGAGCGCCTCCTCGACGTCGCCGGCTTCCAGGATGTGACGCGTCCGGTCGGTGTGATACGCCCACACGCCGGCCAGGCAGTCGGCCTGCAGCTCCAGCCGCACCGACGCCGCGTTGCCGCGCGCGCCGCCGCGCTGGCGCTCGGACATGACGACGTCGGAGATGCCGAGCAGCTTCTGGACGTGATGGCCGACCTCGTGCGCGATCACGTAGGCCTGCGCGAAGTCACCGGGCGCGCGAAAGCGGTCACGCAGCGCGCGGAAGAAGTCGAGGTCGAGATAGACCTTCTGGTCTTGCGGACAATAGAAGGGTCCCGTCGCCGAGCCGGCCATCCCGCACGCGGACTGCACCGCCGTGTTGAACAGGACGAGCTTCGGCTGACGATACTGTCGCCCCATGTCGCGGAACAGCGCGCCCCAGGTGTCCTCGGTGTCGGCGAGCACGGTCGCGACGAAGTCGCGCACCTCGTCGCCTCCGCGCGGCGAGGCGGACGGAGCCGGCGCCGGCGTCACCGGCGGCGGCGTCCCGTCGCCGCCCTGGAGAATCACGCTCGGGTCGAACCCGAAGAAGAGCGCGAGCACGAGCAGCACGATCGTCCCGATGCCACCGCCCGCGACAAGCGGCACGCCCATGCCGCGGCGATCCTCGACGTTGTCGCTCTGCCTTCCGCCCATCCAGCGCACGGCGCCACCTCCTCGGGGAGATGGCGCTTTGCGCTGCAATCGCGGGGCCGAGGAGACGGGAGCGGGGACGCTACAGCACGGCCGGGGGGTCTTTCTCCAAGATCTCCTTGACCCTGGCCTCGTCGACCTTGATCGGCACGCCGGCGCGTTCGTTCTGCAAGAGCATGGACACGCGCGAATCGCGCTCGCCCCAGCCGCGGTTGAGCGCCTCCGTCATCTCCATCAACGTCAGCTCGCACAGCCGCATCGGCACCCCGTGCTCGCGGCCGACGGCGGTGGCCAGGCTCACGTCCTTGTGCGCCAGACGCAGCGCGAAGCTCGGCGGCTCGTACTTGTTCTGCAGATAGTTGTCGCCGAGTCGGTCATAGAGCCGTTGACGGCCGTTGGCGCCCTTGCGCACCGCCTTCCACAGCGCCGCCGGCTCGAGGCCCGCCTTCACCCCCATCGTGAAGACCTCGGCCAGCGCCGTCTGCACCGCGTAGCCCGCGCAGTTGTGCACGAGCTTGGCGATCGAGCCTGCACCGATAGCCCCGATATAGGTCGCCTGGTCGCCCATCGCGTCGAGCACCGGCTTGTGGCGCGTGAACACCTCTTCGTCGCCGCCGACCCAGATGGCGAGCTTGCCCGACCTGGCGCCGCGCGGCCCGCCGCTGACGGGCGCGTCGAGCATGTGGGCGCCGCGCTCGGCGAAAAGCTTGTGGATGCGCCGCACGACCGTCGGCGAGTTCGTGCTGAGGTCGAAGTACGCCTTGCCGCGGGCGAGCCCGGCCAGGATCCCCCGCTCGCCCAGCGCGACGGCCTCGACGTCCGGCGGTGCCGGCAACGACGTGAAGACGACGTCGGTGGCCTCGGCGACCTGCTTGGGCGAGTCCGCCCACTTCGCACCCGCCGACAGATGCGGCTTGGCCGCCTCGGGACGCAGGTCGTGCACCACGAGATCGTGGCCACCCTTCTGAATGTTGGTGGCCATGTGGTTGCCCATCAGCCCCAGCCCGATGAATCCCACTCTCATGACTTGCTCCCTTCGAAGACGCCCTTCGCGATGCGCGCGGCCGTCATCGCCGTCGGCCAGCCCGCGTAGAACGCCATGTGCGTGATCACCTCGGAGACCTCCTCGCGCGTCACGCCGTTGGCGAGCGCGCGCTCGATGTGGCCCTTCAGCTGATCCGACCGGTAGAGCGCCGTGAGGGCCGCGACGGTGATGAGACTGCGATCGCGCTTGGAGAGCGCCGAGCGCTCCCACACGTCGCCGTAGAGCACCTTCTCGCTCAGCTCGATGAGCTTGGGAACGACGCCTCGCACTTCGTTGCGGGCGGTGGACGCGGAAGCCGGCGTGCTCATGGGAATCCTCCTTGAAAGCGCCGGTATGATGCCACGGCCCGGCGCGTTTGACGCGCTCAGGAACGGCCCTCGTGGTGCTGAAGACGACCGTCGGCGGCCGTCGCATCGTCGACATGCTGCCGGGCGAGCAGCTTCCACGGATCTGTTAAAAGCCTGACCGCCACGCCGCGCGGCTATAATCCCGCGCCATGATCTTCCCCCTGGCGCTGCCGCTCCTGCTCGGCCTCTTCGTGCTCTTACTGATCGTGATGGTGCTGGTCGTCGAGCTGCGGATCCTGCGGTATGCCTACCGGAAGATCGGCGTCCCGCCTCGCTGGATGTTCGTCGTGATGCTGGTGTCCTTGCTCGGCAGTCAAATCAACATTCCGCTGTTCGCGATGCGCGCGGCGCCGGTGACGGCGCCCGCGGAGACGAAGGTGTACGGCCGGACGTATCTGGCGCCTCCGGTCGTGCAGCGCGGGGCGACGGTCGTCGCGATCAACGTCGGCGGCGCGCTGGTGCCGTTGCTGCTGTCGCTCTACCTCTTCCTGCGGCTGAACATGCGCGGCCGGATGCTGCTCGGCACCGCGATCGTGGCCGTCATCGTCCACGCGCTCGCGACGATCGTGCCCGGGGTCGGCATCGCGGTGCCGATGTTCCTGCCGCCGATCGCCGCCGCCCTCGTGAGCCTCGCGCTGGCGCGTCGGCAGGCGCCGCCGCTGGCCTACGTCGCGGGATCGATGGGCGCCCTCATCGGCGCGGATCTGCTGAACCTGCCGCGGATCGCGCAGATCGGCGCGCCCGTCGTCTCCATCGGCGGCGCCGGTACGTTCGACGGCGTGTTCCTCACGGGAATCATCGCCGGGCTGCTCGCCTAGACGCGGATCTACGCCGACAGCAGTCGCGTCAGCGCCTCCGGCTCGCTCAGCATCGGATAGTGGCCGGTGTCGAGCTCGTGCCATGCGGCCTTCAGACGCTCGGCCGTGCGGCGCTGGTGATGCTCGGGCGGATTGGCCGCACGCAGACAGCGGATGACCGTCGCCGACCACGGCTGCTCCCAGAACCGAGTCGGCTCCATCGGCGCCTCGAGCGCCGCCAGCGGATGCGGCGTGATGCGGGCCAGCGCCCACGCGCGCAGAGATGGATCGAGATCGCGGAACAGCCGGCTCTCGGCATCGGCCTTCGTCGGGCCCGTCGTGAGCGCGGTGACCTCGTTCGCAGCCGTGCGCTTGACGATCTCAGCGACGCGCTCGCCCGGCATGAGCGCGAGCGCATCGACGAACACGAGCCGGCCGATGCGCTCACGTGCCGCCTCGGCCGCCTTCTGGATGACCATGCCGCCCGAGCTCGTGCCAGCCAGGACGACGTCGCTGAGGTCTTCATAGAAGAGCAGCTGCGCCACCTCCTGGGCGTGCGTGCCGACCGTGATGCCGGGCCGCACCGCGTGGGCGCGCTCGCCGCAGCCGTCGAGCGTGGGCGTGAGCACCAGATGTCCGGCCGCGCGCAGCCGCGTCGCGACCGGCTTCCAGATCCAGCCTCCCTGATACGCACCGTGAACCAGGACGTAGGTGGCCATGCCGTCTCCTCACGAAATTTTCAGGCATAGTAGCGCCCATCGTGACGAAAGGGGAATCGCCGGCCATGAGCTATGAAAGCCTCATCTACGAGACGAAGGACCACGTCGCCACGCTGACGCTGAATCGGCCCGAGCGGCTGAACGCGCTCGGCGGGACGTTGCGCGAGGACCTCACGGACGGCCTGACGCGCGCGATCGACGATCCCGACGTGCGCGTGATCGTGATCACCGGCGCCGGCAAGGGCTTCTGCGCGGGCGGCGACGTCAAGGCGATGCAGGACGCCAACGCGGCCGGCCGGACGCGGCCGCTCGACGAGCGCGTGGCGCCGTCGCGCGACCGCACCGTGCTGCTGATGCGCGACTCGCCCAAGCCGCTCATCGCCGCCGTCAACGGCGCGGCCGCCGGCGCCGGCATGAACCTGGCGCTCGCCTGCGACATCCGTCTGGCGTCGACCGTTGCGAAGTTCTCGCAGGCCTTCGTGCGGCGCGGCCTGCATCCCGACTGGGGCGGCACGTACTTTCTGCCGCGCGTCGTCGGCATGGCGAAGGCGTGCGAGATGATCTTCACGGGCGAGCTGATCGATGCGAACGAGGCGCTGCGTCTGGGTATCGTGAGCACCGTGCACCCGCCGGAGCGCTTGCTACCCGCGACGTACGAGCTGGCGGCGAAGATCGCGCAGGGGCCACCGATCGCGATCCGTCTCGCGCGTCGTGCGCTCTACCGGAATCTGCAGGAGGATCTCCGGTCGGCGCTGGAGTTCGAGACCTTCGCGCAGAACATCTGCGCTGACACCGACGACGCGCGCGAGGGCATCCGCGCGTTCGTGGAGAAGCGGGAGCCGAAGTTCACCGGGCGCTGAGCAGCAGCGTGGCGGTATCGAGCGGCGCCACGGCTTCGCCGCGGCGCCGTGAGCGTCTGGGGGTTTGGGGGTCATTTCGGGGCCCCCATCTCACTAGCCCCGGCGGCCGCCGGCCATCATTCGCAAGAACGCGGGCGAGAGCCGCGGGTCGAGCGTGTCGCGGATGCCGTCGCCGAGCAGGTTGAAGGCGAGCACGGTGACGGTAATCGCGAGCCCCGGAAAGAAGGCCAGCCACCACGGCGGAACGAGCGCGGTGATCGAGTCGGCGAGCATGTTGCCCCACGTCGGCGTGGGCGGCGGCACGCCGACGCCGAGGAAGCCGAGGGCGGCCTCGATCACGATGGCCGCCCCCAGGTGTGTCGTCGCCAGCACGAGGTAGGGCGCCATGCACTGGGGCAAGACGTGTAGCGCCATGATGCGCAGCGCCGAGGCGCCGCTGGCGCGCCCCGCCTCCACGTACGGCATCTCGCGCACCGAGAGCGCCACCGAGCGGATCACGCGGCCGCCGAACGGGATGCGCGTGACGGCAATGGCGAAAATCACCGCCTGCAGACCGGTGCCGATGGCCATGGAGATGGCCATGGCCAGGATCAGATCGGGAAACGACTGCAGGATCTCCATGATCCGCTGGCTGTAGAGATCGAAGCGACCCC
>QHSO01000257.1 GCA_003220475.1 Candidatus Rokuibacteriota bacterium
TCAGAACCGGCTCATCATGCTCTTCATTGCTCTAGCGGCCATCCTCGTCTTGGGAGCGTGGCTCGCGTGGTCTGAACCCGCCGTCTACCGTTGGCTCTTTCGTCTTTATACGGATCATGAGTTCATGCGAGAGATTCTTCAGCGATGGGGTGTACTGGCGCCGCTGGTGTTCATTGTTATCCAGGCGCTGCAGGTCATCATTGCTCCGATTCCGGGGGACGTGACTGGCGTGCTCGGCGGCTTCGCGTTTGGTCAGTGGCTAGGATTTCTTTATTCGACGATCGGTCTCACTATGGGTTCGCTGTTCGCATTCTGGCTCGGCCGCCGGCTTGGCGCGCCGTTCATCAGACGGGTGACGGGACCAGACGTCTGGAAGCGTCTGGACTTCGTCGTAGAGGCCGAGGGTGCGATCCTGTGTTTCATTATCTTTCTCGTTCCCGGTCTACCGAAGGACACTCTGTGCTACCTGTTCGGTGTGAGCCCTATACCCTTCTGGGTGTTTGCTCTCGTTTCAACGTTGGGCCGAATGCCAGGAACCTGGGTGTTGTCGGCCGGCGGTGCGAAGGCAGCCGCCGCGCAATACGTCCAATTGCTGTTGCTGGTCGCCGTGGTCGCGGCGCTTATCGTCCCCCTCTACTATTACCGATCGCGCATTGTGTTGTGGCTGCGCCGGCGTGCCTAACTTCTCGCGATACATGAACGGCGCCGACGGCTCGCCCCGACCGTGGGCGCCGGCGAGTACCTCGGGTGCAGCCGTCGATGGCGCGGGATACCTGTCATGAATGGCGAGGAAAGCTCGACGCGTGTGCCGTCCGTGCGTCCGATGAGGGAGAGACCGCTGATGCATTCAGCCGCTGCGGTAACTGTTCGTCACGTAGACTGCGTCATGGAGGCGTCATCCGAGGAAGATACCGCTATGATGCGACCTCTAGGCATGAGCAATGAGCTATGTCCGGCGGTGGCGCTATTCCCAATGAAGGGAGCGAGGGAATGCATATCGGCAGCGCCCGATGGATCCAGCTGGTAATCGGCATCATCGGGATGGTGGCGATCGCCAACCTTCAGTATGGGTGGACGCTCTTCGTCAATCCGATTGATAGCAAGTTTCACTGGGGCAAGGCGACGATCCAGGTGGCGTTTACGCTCTTCGTCCTGGCCGAGACCTGGCTGGTGCCTGTCGAAGGGTATCTCGTCGATCGCTTCGGCCCCCGGCTGCTCGTAGCAATCGGCGGCATCCTCGTAGGCGTGGCGTGGTGGATCAATGCCGAAGCGAGCACGCTCTTCACCCTCTACCTTGGCGGACTCGTCGGCGGCGTTGGAGCCGGGATCGTGTACGGCACAAGCGTAGGGAACGCCCTCAAGTGGTTCCCTGAGCGCCGGGGGCTGGCGACTGGCCTGACGGCGGCCGCGTTCGGGGCGGGCTCGGCACTCACCGTGGTCCCGATTGCGAACCTCATCAACAGTCGGGGCTACGAGACGGCCTTCCTGTACTTCGGCCTCGGCCAGGGGCTGGTGGTCATCTTGTGCGCACTCGTGCTGCGCGCTCCTCGTCACGATGAAGTTCCCGCGGTTGTCACGTCGAAAGTCGGGCAATCACAGCGCGACTTTACACCAATCGAAATGCTGAAAACCCCGGTGTTCTGGCTGCTCTACGTGATGATGACGATGCTCGCTACGGGTGGTCTCCTGGCCACCGCCCAGCTCGGCCCAATCGCCGCCGACTATAAGGTCGCCGGCGTCCCAGTATCACTGTTGGGCATCACCATGGCCGCGCTCCCCTTCGCGTTGTCCCTGGACCGGATCCTCAACGGCCTAACGCGGCCCTTCTTCGGGTGGGTCTCCGATCACGTCGGTCGAGAAAACACGATGCTCATCGCGTTCGGCCTCGAAGGACTCGGGATTCTGCTTTTGATCACGTTCGCGCACATCCCAGTATTGTTTGTGCTGTGCTCTGGGTTGGTGTTCTTCGCCTGGGGCGAAATCTACAGTCTCTTTCCGGCGATGTGTGGCGACCTGTTCGGCCGAAAATTTGCGACGGCGAACTACGGTCTGCTCTACACCGCCAAAGGGACAGCCTCGCTGCTCGTGCCGGTGGGCAATCTTGTGAAGACCGCGACCGGTAGCTGGATGCCGATCTTCGTACTCGCCATTGCGTTCGACTGGATCGGCGGCCTCCTAGCCTTCGTCGTGCTGAAGCCGCTGCGACGTCGGTGGGTCGCACGCCACATGGCCACGCCGGACAGCGCAGCCGCGCCGACTGCGTCAATTCGGACGTGAGACGGCCACGCTTGCAATGCGCATCGCCGCCTTCCTCCGTGCGCTCCACCCGCGGCCTCGCTGCCGCTGCGGGCAGATCAGCTAATCGGATGATCGAGATCATGGCAAGCGCCGCATGAGGGGATGGGTCATTCTCATCGGTACATTCGTTATCGGCATTGTCGTCGGATTCGGCGCGGCGAATCAGGGGCCCGCGTTGATTGGGCCATACTTTCCGAAGGCGGGCAGCGGGGCAGGTGAACATATCGAGGGGCAGGTGGTGCGCAAGCAGCGAGAGGGAAACCGTCTATTGGTGAAGATCACCACGGCGCAGGGGCCGATGCTTGTTACGTTCACTCATAAGGTGGCCGACCTCGATGTGCTGCTGGACCCGGGCGATACGGTCACCCTCATGATCCGCGGTTACGCGACATTCGTCGAAGATCCGATCTTTGAGCGAATCCAGGCGCCGCGCCCACCGAAGGCGCCCGCCTGAGACGCCGGCTGATAACGAAGAGTCAAATGCGAGGCTTGTCGGTTTCGTTATGTGGTCGCACCCGGGATCGGTGTCTTCACGCTCGTCTGCTTCACAACGCACGTTACCATTCGTGATCCGTCGGCGACGGCCATCCGCAGGACTTCCATTCCGCGCTGACGCGAGACTCGCCGCGACAGTCAACGGGCTCAAGGAGCCTCTGACGGTGTCGCTACGAGTAGTAGTCTCCCGGGTCGTCGCGGGGCTGGATCGCAAACGACGCCGCGATGACGCCGGATGCGTGGTCCGGTTCCTCGCAAGAGCGGATCACCCGCCTGCGCATCCGGCATCGGGCACACACTTCTTCTCCGGCCTCAACGCCGCCGAGCCGGCTCAGGCCAAGCGTCGCCATCGTGACGAGGGGACCGGGCAGAGCCAGAGCTGAGGCGATGCAGTGCGAACAGATAAAGCCATGGGCGGCTTTGACAACCTCGCAGATGGTCGGCCACAACAAAGACATCACAGCGCCGCGACAGTAACGCCACGGGCCCGTGACGGCAATGTGGAATTCATCCACCGTTGTCCACACCGTCCACAGCTCACCGGTGGATATCGCCGCGATTGCCTCGAGGCGCACTCCGAGGACCCCTTGCTTCGGCGGCCCGCTTGTCCACGGCATCCGCGATCGGGCTGCGGAAATCGGCCTGGAGCCAAGTCGCTCATACCGACTAGCTCCAGCCTTCGAAATCGACGCTCAGATTCCCGTTGGGCGGTATCGGCTGGCGCGCGCGGCAGGAAGCCACTGAGTAGCCTGGATGGAACAGCAACGCTACATGTCGAACGGCGACGGCGGCTGCGCTGGCGGGTTTCATCGGCGTCGCGGTAGCATGCTGAGAACCCGAATGCTTCGACGTCGGCGGCGCCGAGGCGAC
>QHSO01000064.1 GCA_003220475.1 Candidatus Rokuibacteriota bacterium
GCTCACGACGACCGCCTCGAGGTTATAGAGCGCCTGCGAGCGATCCGAGGCGCGCTGCGCCTTCAGCGTTTCCTGGAAGAGATCGGGTTGCGCGGGCTGCGCGCCGTAAGCGGGCTGCGGGGGCGGGGGCACGACGGGTGCCACTTGGACGGGCGGCGCGGGCGGCACCGGCTGTGCGACCTCCGCCGGTGGCATCGGCTGCGCTTGCGCTACCTCCGCGGGCGGCGTGGCCTGCGCTTGCGTCGTCTCCGCCGGCGGCATCGGCGCCGATTGCGTCGCTTCCGCGGGTGGCGTGGGCTGCGGCTGCGCCGCCTCCGCCGACTGGTCGCCCTGTTGGCCGTGCGCAAGCGGCGCCAGCGGCCCCGCCGACGCCAACGACGCGATGATCAGCGACGTCAGGAACCTCACGACTGATGTCCTGCGCATACACCGACCTCCCTGTATGATGCCGCCACCCCACGATCGTGGCGCCCTATTGTCCCGCCGACCGTACGGGGCATGCACGGAATTCTGCGCGAACACGACCGCTTGCCCGAAAGGGCTATAATCTCGGTACCTTTCGCCGGGAGGCAGTTATCCATGAAGCTCGTCCGCTTTTCCACCAACGGCCAGATTCCGCGCCTGGGGGCGCTCCAGGGCGATCGAATCGTCGATCTCACGGCGAGCGTCGCGGCGACGCTGACCGCACGCGGCGTGATCCGGGCGCGGGAGATCGCAAGCGCGCTCGTCCCTGCCTCCACGCGCGAGTTTCTCGAAGGAGGCGCGGCCAGCGCCGAGGCGGTCGCGTCCATCAAGGAGCCCGTGACGATCCCGGCGGCGTCGGCGCGGCTGCACGCGCCGATCAGCGACCCCGGCAAGTTCATCTGCATCGGCCTCAACTACCGCGATCATGCGCTCGAGGCGGGCCAGCCGATCCCGAAGGAGCCGCCGATCTTCGCCAAATGGAGCCCCTCGATCGTCGGCCCTGGCGATCCGATCCTGCGCCCGCGCGGCAGCAGCCAGCTCGACTGGGAGGTGGAGCTCGGCGTCGTGATCGGCCGCACGGCGCGCTACGTGTCGCGCGACGCCGCGCTCGACTACGTCTGGGGCTACACGATCGTCAACGACGCGAGCGCGCGCGATTTTCAGTTCATCACGAGCCAGTGGATGGCGGGCAAGATCTTCGAGACCGCGGCGCCCGTGGGGCCGTGTACCTATCGGGGCTGATGACGCTCTCGCCCGGCGACCTCATCGCGACCGGCACGCCGCCGGGCGTGGGGTTCGCCATGAAGCCGAATCCGGTGTTCCTGCAGCCGGGCGATGTGTGTCGCGTCGAAATCGATGCGCTCGGCTCGATGGACAACCCGGTCAAGGACGCATAGCGCCGTCCGGTACACTTGACGCCATGCTCGATCTGATCCGCCAGCTCGTGGTGGCGAACACGACCAAAATCGTGCTGCTCTCGCTCGACGGGCTCGGCGGACTGCCCCGGCCGGAAACGGGCCGATCGGAGCTCGAGACGGCGCGCATCCCCAATCTCACGGCGCTCGCCACGGAAGCGGCGTGCGGTCTGCTCCGTCACGTGGCGCCCGGCATCACACCCGGCAGCGGACCCGGACACCTGGGCCTGTTCGGCTACGACCCGCTGCGCTTTCAGGTCGGTCGCGGCGTCCTCGAATCGCTCGGCATCGAGTTCGACCTGCGCGCCGGCGACGTCGCCGCGCGCGGCAACTTCTGCAGCGTCGACGCGCAAGGCCGCATCACCGACCGGCGAGCGGGGCGCATCTCCACCGAAGTGGCCGTGCGGCTCACCGATCGACTGCGCACGATCCGTCTGCCCGGCGTCGACGTCTTCGTCGAGCCCGTCAAGGAACACCGCTTCGTGCTCGTGCTGCGCGGGCCGCGCCTGAGCGGACGGCTGTCGGAAACCGATCCCCAGGTGCTCGGCGCCACGCCGCTGCCCGTGCGCGCGCTCGAGCCGAACGCCTCTACGACTGCCGATCTGGTCAATCGTTTCATCGCCGAGGCCGCGCGCCTGCTGCACGATGCGACGCCGGCCAACATGGTGTTGCTGCGGGGGTTCGATCAGCTGCCGGAGCTGCCGCGCTTTCCCGAGGTCTACGGCCTTCGCGCGGCCGCCATCGCGGCCTATCCGATGTATCGCGGCCTCGCGAAGCTCGTCGGCATGGACGTGCTGAAGACCGGCGGGACGTTCGAGAGTGAGATCGCGACGCTCGGCGAACACTGGGAGGCGTACGACTTCTTCTTCGTGCATTACAAGGACACCGACAAGGCGGGCGAGGACGGCGACTTCGACGCGAAGGTGGCCGCCCTCGAGCGCTTCGATGCGTACGTGCCGAAGGTGCGCGCGCTGGGACCCGACGTCCTCGTGGTGTCGGGCGACCACGCTACGCCGTCGGTCCTCGTCGGTCACGGCTGGCAGTCGGTGCCCGCGTTGCTGTGGAGTCGCTATTGCGGTGCGGATCCGGTCACCGCGTTCACGGAGCGCGCGTGCGCGATCGGCACGCTCGGCACGATTCCCGCCCATCATCTGATGCCGCTCGTGATGGCCAACGCCCAGAGGCTGACGAAGTTCGGAGCTTAGGCGCATGCGCTTCCTCGTGCGCCTGCTCGGCGGCATCTGGCTGGCGACGCTGGTCGTCTCGGCCGGCTTCGCGTACCTCGAAGTCCGCGAGGAGCGTGAGCGCCAGATCGACGCACTCAAGCGGCGCGCCACCCTCGTCGGCGCCGCCGTTGCGGAGGCGTCCGAGCGGCTGGTGACCCGCGGGGCGCGCGCCGGGTACGAGCGCGTGCTCGCCCGCTTCAGCACCGCCGATCGTGGCCTCGCCATCTACGACGGATTCGGCGGCATGCTCGGGGCGACTGCGGACGTCCGCCCGTTCCTCGGCCCGCTGTCGCCGCTCGTCACCGACGCGATCCGCCGCAACGAGCCGGTCGCCGGCTTTCACAACGTGGCCGGCCGGCTGACCTGGGTCCACGTGGTGCCCGTGCAGCAGGACGATCGCGCCGTCGGCGCCGCGGCCGTGCTGCTCGACGCCCAGTACCTCGAAGCCGGCGAGTGGGATCTGTGGCGTCGGACGGCCGTGCGGATGGGCGTGCTCATGCTCTTCGTCACCGGCATCACGTGGGCGCTCGTGCGTTGGTCCGTCACCCGTCCGATCGAGCGCATCGCCGAGTGGACCAAGCAGATGAAGGCGGGCCGTCCGGTGCCGCCGCCGCCCGATGCGGACGAGAGCCTGTTCGGCCCGCTCGCCACCGAGGTGACGGGCCTCGCGCGCACGCTGGCGCGCGCGCGCAGCGCCGCCGAGCAGGAGGCGCGGCTGCGGCTGGCGGGCGAGAGCGTCTGGACCGAGGAACGCCTCAAGCAGTTCGTCGAGCTCCGCTTCGGCGGCCGGCCGGTGTTCGTCGTCTCCAACCGCGAGCCGGTGAGTCACGTGCGCGACGGCCGCGTCGTGCGCGAGCAAGAGCCGGCCAGCGGCCTCGTCACCGCGCTCGGCCCCATCATGCAGGCGTGCGGCGGCGTGTGGGTCGCCCATGGCAGCGGCAACGCCGATCGCGAGGTCGGCGAGCGCATCGGCCTGCCGTCGTCGGATCCGACCTACACGCTGCGGCGCGTGTGGCTGAGCGACGAGGAGGAAGCTGGTTATTACTACGGCTTCGCCAACGAGGGGCTGTGGCCGCTCTGCCACATCGTGCACGAGCGGCCGCGCTTCCGCGCCGGCGACTGGGAGCACTACCGCACCGTCAACGAGCGCTTCGCCAAAACGCTGCTCGCCGAGATGGAGAACGTCGAGGAGCCGATCGTGCTGGTGCAGGACTATCACTTCGCGCTCCTGCCGCGCCTGGTGAAGGAGGCGCGGCCCGACGCCCGCGTGGCGCTGTTCTGGCACATCCCGTGGCCGAATTTCGAGGCGGTCGGCATCTGTCCCTGGCAGCAGGACATCCTGCTCGGCATGCTCGGCGCCGACCTCGTCGGCTTCCACACGCAGTTTTACTGCAACAACTTCCTCGAGACGGTGGAGCGCGCCATCGAGGGTCGCATCGAGTGGGATCGCTTCACCGTCGTCCGCGGCCAGCACACGACGCACGTGCGGCCGTTTCCGATCAGCGTCGCTCCCGACCTCGGCGTCGGCGAGCGCCCGATCGACCGCCCGGCCACGCTGGCCTCGCTCGGTATCGCCGCGGAGTTCATCGGCGTCGGGGTGGAGCGAGTCGACTACACCAAGGGCCTGCCCGAGCGGATCCGCGCGCTACGCCGCTTCTTCGAGCGCTGGCCGGAGTACCGGCGGCGACTCACGTTCGTCCAGATCGCGTCGCCGAGCCGCAGCCGCATCGCGCGCTATCAGGCGGTGCAGGAAGAAACCCGAGAGATGGTGCGCGCGCTCAACGCCGACCTGGGCGAGCGTGGCTGGCAGCCGATCGTGTACCGCGAGCGTCATCACGACCACCGGGAAATCGACGTCTTTTACCGGCTGGCGGATTTCTGCATGGTGACCTCGCTGCACGACGGCATGAACCTGGTTGCCAAGGAGTTCGTGGCCGCACGCGACGACGACGACGGCGTCTTGATCCTGAGCCGCTTCGCCGGCGCCTCCCACGACCTTCGGGATGCCGTGCTGGTGAATCCCTACGACATGGAGGACATGGCCGCCGCCATCCATCGGGCGGTGACGATGCCGGAGGACGAGCGGCGCGACCGGATGGATCGCATGCGTCGGCAGGTCCGCGAGCACAACATCTACGGCTGGGCTGGACTGCTCCTGGATGAGCTCGCGCGGATCCCCCGGGTCATCAACCGGCGGGTGGCCTGAGGGCCTGCGAGAGCCGCCGAACCGATAGCGTTGTAGTAAAGATTACGCGACCGCGTCACAGCGGCGTCGCTCTCACTCCCGCCTGCTTCGGAATAGCCTGAAAATATTGGAGTCACCCGTGGCATCACCTTTGCCTGATGAAACGCCGATCGCCGCGCTGTAGAGCGGACGACGACATCACACAGGGAGCGGGAAGCCATGGAAGACGACAAGGTGACTGAGATCTCGATGAAGGGCGCGCCGCCGTGCGGCCGCTGCCACATGCTGGTCGCCCGGTACGCGCCCCAGGTCGTCGCCTCGACCGGGACGTACCACCGCGAATGCTATGAGGCCTGGTATTTCGGTCGCCACGGCCGTCGGCCCACCCTGCTGTCGGGCACGAACGGCGATCGGCATCGCTACCAGGTGCGGGAGGCTCGCGAAAAAGCCGCCTAAATTCCGCTTGTTCGTCCGCCGCGGAGGGTCATACTTCACGGTGGATCATGCGGTGCATCCTGGTCTGCCCCGACGATTTCCTCTGGCGCCTGGTCGCCGACTCGGGTGAGCCGCGGCTCGATCCTCTCTATCTGGTCGAAAGCGGGCGTGCCCGTACGCGGATCGCGCAGCGGGGCGGGGACGTTCTCACCGGCGACCTCGAACGCGATGGTCTCTATCGGCGCGCGTTCCGCACGGGCCACGAGCCCGTCCTCCTTGCCGTGGAGCGCCCCCGCCAGGCGCGCATCACGGCGGCCATCCGGCGGGTCGCACCCGAGGCGCCGATTCTGGCCCTCGCGGAGGACCGCGTGCCGGGCGGCGAGCCCGAGGGCGTGATCGCCCTCGACATGGACGCCGTCACCGAGCGCTTTCTCGCGCCGGCGCTCGAACGCGCGGTGACGCGCGCGCGGGTGGACCGCGTCCGCGCGCATTTTGCCACGGCCGAGCGCGTGCTGATCATGATGCAGGACGATCCCGATCCCGACGCGATCGCCTCCGCGCTCGCGCTGCGCGCGGTGCTCGGTCGGAACAAGACGGCGGCGCCGATCGCCACCTTCGGCACCATCACGCGGCCCGAGAACCGCGCCATGACGCGCATCCTCGAGATCGACGTCGAGCAGATCAAGCCGCGCGCGCTCGAGGAGTACGACATGCTGGCGATGGTGGACGCGCAGCCGTCGTTCTTCGAGGAGACGTTCGAGCGCGTCGATCTGGTGATCGATCACCACCCCGAGGAGTCCCCGGTGCGCGCCGCGCTCAAAGACGTGCGCCCCGGCTATGGCGCCACCGCCACCATCCTCACCGAGTACCTGCGCGCCATCGACGCGCGCGTCTCCCAGCGCCTCGCCACCGCGCTGCTCTACGGCATCAAAGCCGACACGCAGCATCTCGAGCGCAACGCGACGCGCGCGGATCTCGACGCCTTCGCGTACGTGCACGCGCTCGCCAATCACAGCGCGCTGCGACGCATCGAGCGGCCGGACCTGCCCAACGAGGCGCTCGACGTGCTGGCGCGGGGCATCGCCGGCCGTCACGTCCAGCACGGCACGGTCTTCGCGCACCTCGGCAGCGTCGCCTATCCGGAGCTCGTCGCGCAGTTCGCCGACTTCTTCCTGCAGGTCGAAGGTGCGGAGTGGTCCGTCGTGTCGGGTACCGTGCACGGCGAGCTGCACATCTCCGTGCGCAACGTGGGCTGGGTTCGCGCGGCGGGTGACGTCGTGCGCCACGCGTTCGGCGATCTCGGCTCCGCCGGCGGCCATCGCGCGATGGCGAAGGCGGTCATTCGGCTGCGCGACTGGCGCGCCCGCGAGGGCGATGCCTCGCCCGAGGCGCTGGGTCGCGCAATCGTCGCGCGGTTCACGAAGGCGCTCCGGGCGTAGCCGACGGCCCATTGCTTGCTACCTACGGGTTGCCCTCGGACTTTGCCCGTCATCTCTTGGCAATGAGGGGGCGAGCGGTTAGAATGCGTTGGAAATTTGGGGGGCACGCCCTCCGTGTGACCGGCCTCGAATGAACACTGCCGGGAGGGCCCGCGTGGACGTCGCGTTGGAAAAGAGGCAGGTCCAGCGCGCGTACGAATTGTACGCGCCGGTGTACGATTTCGTCTTCGACTGGATCTTCGCGCCGGGCCGTTCCGCGGCCATCAAGCACGGCGCGCTGACGCCCACCGACAGCGTGCTCGAAGTCGGGATCGGCACCGGGTTGAATCTGCCGCTCTACCCGGCGGTGTGTCGGCTCACCGGCATCGACCTCTCGAGCGAGATGCTCGACAAAGCCGTCGAGCGCGTGCAGAACCTCGCGATGCCGAACGTCACGCTGAAGGTGATGGACGCCACGTCCATGGACTTCGGCGACAACGAGTTCGACAAGGCGCTGGCCACGTACACGATTTCCGCCGTGCCCGACCCGGTGGCGGTGCTGCGTGAAATGCGCCGCGTGGTGAAACCGGGCGGCACGCTGGTCATCCTCAATCACTTCCGCAGCGAGCGTCGCCTCACCGGCTGGCTCGAGGACATGGTGGCGCCCGTGTGCACGCGACTCGGGTGGAAATCCAATCTCGCCCTCAAGCCGCTGCTCGAGCAGGTCGGCCTCACGCCGGAGCTGGTGCACCAGGTGAACATGTTCAACGGGTGGCGCCTCGTGAAGTGCGTCAACCGGAAGTAGCCGGCCCCCTCGCCGCTCTCGCCCTCGCTCTCGTCCTCGCCGCTCCGGTCGCCCGCGACACCGTCTCGCTCGTCCGCTCCGCGGCGTTTCTCACCGAGTTCCTGACCGACGGCGCGCTGCCGGCGCTGTCGGCGATGACGCTCGCGCCCGTCCGAGAGTCTCTCGGGCCTTCGCTGGACCGGTGGACCGGCATCACGCTCGGCACGGCGCCCCCGTTGCTGCTCGTGCACGGCTACGCGCCCCAGGGCAAGGACGACCCGCGGCTGGCGCGCGCCGCCCGCCTGCTCGCGCGCGCGGGCTTCGACGTCGTGGTGCCGACGCTTCCGGGTCTGACGCGCGGGCGCCTGCGTCCCGACGACGCCGGGCCCGTGGTGCAGGCGCTCGCGACCCGGCCGGGGCCGTGGGCGATCCTCAGCGTCAGCATCGGCGCCGCGCCGGCGTTCGCCGCGGCCGCCGACGCCTCGGTGCGCGACCGCGTCGGCGTGCTGCTGGCGCTGGGCCCCCATGGCTCGGCGGCGGAAACCGTGCGGTTCTGGCTCACCGGTGCCTACGACTTCGACGGCGTGTCCGGCCGTGCGACGCACGACCCCGCGCTGGTGCACGCCTTCGTCGACGCCAACGCCGACCTCGTGGACGAGGCGACGCGGGCGGCGCTGGCTACCGGCGATACGGCCCGCGTCGAGCGCGCGCTGGCGGCGCTACCACCCACCGTGCGCGGCCTGCTCGACCGGCTTTCGCCGGTGCGCGCCATGCCGGACGTTCGCGCACGGGTGATCCTCGTGCACGGTTACGCAGATCCCGCCGTCCCCTATAGCGAGAGCCTGCGGCTGGCCGCGGCGCGGCCCGCGCGGACGCGCGTCGTGCTGCTCGAGGCCGTCGGTCACGTCGAGGCCGCGCCGGGGCCGCTCTGGCGCGCGGCCCGCGACGGCTTCCGGCTGCTGCTCGTCTTCCACGCGTTGCGACACGCGGGCTGAAGCCCGCGTCACTCTTCGGTAGTCCGCGTACCAGTATGCAGTCCGTTCGTGCTCGCAAACGGCCGAAATCTCGACGCGGTGGCCTGGCATCGGGCTTGCCGAAGCACTCATGGGATGCATGCGCTGTTACACACGCTGCGCACCGTGCCAATGGCGCTCGCGGCGGCCCTCGTGGCGTGGGCCCCGGTCTGGGCCGAGACCGCTCCTCCGGCGGGCGTCGTCACTGCGCTGTCCGGCACCGCGACCGTCACGCGCGCCAGCGCCGGCGCGCCGCGCGCGCTGAAGTTCCGCGACCCGGTCATGCTGCAGGACCGCATCGTCACGGGTGAGCAGTCGCTCGCGCGCATTCTGCTCGGCGGCAGGGCGGTGATCACCGTGCGCGAGCGCTCGGTGGTGACCATCACCGACTCGCCGCGCGTCTCGACGGTGGACGTGGAGTCGGGAAAGATCGCGCTTGCCGTGGCGAAGGAGCGCATGCGGCCCGGCGAGTCCATCCAGCTCCGCACGCCCAACGCGGTCGCCGGCATCCGCGGCACCGTCGTGATCGCCGACGTCACCCGCCGCGGCGGGGACACCTCGACGCGCTTCACACTGCTCACCGGTGTGATCGACGTGCTGCGTCTGGATGCCGAGCGCCGGCCGGTCGGCGCCGCCTCGACGCTCACACCGATGCAGACGATCTCGATCGACCGCGTGATGTCGCCGGTGAGCCCGATCACGCGCGCCGACGGCGAGGCCGTCTCCGCGGGCTTCCGACTGCCCGTGAAAGCGCAGCCGAAAGGCGGCGCCGAGTGGGTGGCCAAGGATCAGGTCACGCAGGCGATCACCAGCATCGAGAGCGTGACCGGCGATCGCAGCGGCCGCGCCGACCCGCGATCGGGCGTCAGGCCGGACACCAAGACCGACCAGAGTGGCAAAGCCGAAGCGGAAGACAAGACCGATCGCGACCGCGTGAAACTGTCCCCCGGACCCCCGGACCAGGGCGGCAAGGCCGACGTGGACGACAAGCCCGAGCGCGTGAAGCTGCCCGTCGCCGCACCGTCGACGCCGGTCGTGCCCTCGTATGCCGTGCAGGGCAACGGCAAGGGCAAGCACAAGGGCAAGGACAACTAAGCACGCGCGTCGCTAGAGCGACGCGCTGCGACCGTCTGTGCCGGTGCCCGGACGCTGCACGCCCCACGCGCTGAGCTTGGCGAGCACCGTGTTGCGGTGCACGCCGAGCAGGCGCGCCGCGCGGCTCACGTTCCACTGCACGCGCTCGAGCACGCGCAGCACGTATTGCCGCTCGAACCGATCGCACGCCTCGCGTAGCGGCAGCCCGTCGTCCTCCGTCAGGCGGGCGCCCGTCTCCGGCATGGCCACGTCCAGTGGTACGTCTTGCAGATGTAGTACCGGGCGGGTCGCCAGCACCACGGCGCGGTGGATCACGTTCTCGAGCTCGCGGACGTTGCCCGGCCAGTCGTAGCGCGTCAACACCTCGAGCGCGCCGGCCGACACACCGCGCACGTCGCGACGGCAGTCGCGCGCCGCCTTGCGCACGAAGTGCTCGACGAGATGGGGGATGTCCTCGCGGCGCTCGCGCAGCGGCGGTATGTGAAGCGGCACGACGTTGAGCCGATAGAAGAGGTCGTCGCGAAAAGTGCGCTCGCGCACGGCGGCGCGCAGGTTCGTGTTGGTCGCCGCGAGCACGCGAACATCGACGGGCACCGGCCGCTGGCCGCCCACGCGCTCGATCTCCCGCTCCTGGAGCACGCGCAGAAGCTTGGATTGCAGATCGATCCGCAGCGAGCCGATCTCGTCGAGGAACACGGTGCCGCCGTGCGCGAGCTCGAAACGGCCGAGCCGGCGGGCATGGGCGCCGGTGAAGGCGCCGCGCTCGTGCCCGAACAGCTCGGACTCGACGAGGGTCTCGGGAATCGCAGCGACGTTGACGGCGACGAACGGCGCGTTCCGCCGGTCGCTGCGGCGGTGGATGGCGCGGGCAACCAGCTCCTTGCCCGTGCCGCTGTCGCCGGTGATCAGCACTGTCGTCGGCGTCGGCGCGATTTGCGTGATGAGCTGATAGAGCCGCGTCATCTCGGGATGGCGGCCCACGAGGCCCTCGAAGCCGACGGCCTCGACGTTGCCGCCGGCGAGCGCGGAACGCAGCGACACGACCTCGCGCTCCAGCTCGCGCTTTTCCAGCACGCGGTCGGCGAGGGCGATGATGTCGTCGACCTCGAACGGCTTGATCAGATAGTCGTACGCGCCGCGCTTGAGCGCCTCCACGGCCGTGCGGACGTCGCGGACGGCGGTGGCGATGACGACCACCACCGAGGGATCGAGCGCCTTGACGCGCGGCAGGACGTCGACACCCGACTCGCCGGGCATACGCTGATCGAGCATGACGAGATCGACCTCGCGCTGCGCAAGGATGTCCAGCGCCGCCGCGCCGTGCTCGGCCTCCAGCACCTCGCACGTCTCCTCGAGGATCGCGCGGATGGAGGCCCGCACGCCCTCTTCGTCGTCGACGACCAGCACCGTCCCGCGTCGCCGCGTCGTGAGTGGCGGACCGCTGAGCAGGTCGTTCATTGGATTTGCCGTCGGAGCGGCTGCGCAGAGCTCCGCCGCTCGACGGTCGGGCACGCAATACGTGGCGTCATTTCGGCGCCCCCCGATCGAGGACGACGTACTGGTTGCGGGCGTCGGCGCCGGGGCGATGGAGGTAGAGCAGCGCGGTCTCGCCGGGCGGGATCGCGGCCAATGCCTGGCCGAACGTCTGTGCATCGCTGACGGGCTGACGCCCGACCTCGAGGATCACGTCGCCGCGCCGAAGACCGGCGCGGGCGGCCGGACCGCCTGCGGCGACGTCGACGACGAGGACACCCTGCGAGACGGCGAGGTTGAGCCGGTCGGCGATGCCGGGCGAGAGCGGCTCGACGTGCAGCCCGAAGCCGTCCTCGCCCGCTTGGGCCCGCACGGTCGGCTCCTCCGACGGCATCTCGCCGATCGTCACCGTGGCCGGCTGGCGCGCACCGTCGCGCACGACGACGATGCGCACGCGCTCGCCCGGGGCGAGCCCGGCGACGCGCCGTTGCAGGTCGGGCACCTCGCGGACGCGCACACCGTTGACCTCGACGACGACGTCGCCGGCCCGTAGCCCCGCGGTCTCGGCCGGGCCGCCCTTCATCACGTCGGCCACCAGCACGCCCTCGCGCTCGCGCACGCCGAAGCTCGACGCGAGCTCATCGGTAATGTCCTGGATGGCGACGCCGAGCCAGCCGCGCACCACCCTGCCCTTCGCGATCAGCTGCGCCATCACCGCCTTCGCCTCGTTGATGGGGATCGAGAAGCCGATCCCCTGTCCAGACGCGACGATCGCCGTGTTGATGCCGATCACCTTGCCGTCGACGTTCAGGAGCGGGCCGCCGGAGTTGCCGGGATTGATCGAGGCGTCGGTCTGGATGAAATTCTCGTAGGTCGCCACGCCCACGCGGGTGCGGGCAGTGGCGGAGATGATGCCGACGGTCACCGTGCGGTCGAGTCCGAACGGATTGCCGATCGCGATGGCCCACTGGCCGACGCGTAGACGATCGGAGTCCGCCAGCTCCGCGGTCGGCAGCGCCGCCGACGCCTGGACCTTCAGCACGGCGAGGTCGGTCTTCGGATCGCGGCCGACGAGCGTCGCCGAAAACTTTCGCGAGTCGGAAAGTCGCACGGTGATCTCACGAGCGTTCTCGATGACGTGGTTGTTCGTCAAGATGTATCCCTTTGGATCCACGATCACGCCCGAGCCGCTGGTACGGCCGTCCTCGCGCGGACGCCGCCCGAAGTACCGCTCGTAGAGCTCGTCGCCGAAGAACTCGCGGTAGCGGTCGTCGTCACCGTTCGACACTCGCGCGCCCACCGTGCTGACGTTCACCACGGCGGGCGTGGCGCGATCGGCGACGGCGCTGAAGGCGTCTTCGAGCGCGCGCAGCATCGCGTGCGCGTCGGGCCGGACGGGCGACGGCGATGAGCGTGGGGACGGGCGGGCCGCCGACGGCGGTGTCTGCGCCGCGGCGGGCAGTGCGGACAGCAGCGCGAACGCGGCGACGACAGCAGCCAGCGGCTTCATGGAGTGGCGCATTCTACCGCCCACCGGCGAAGTCACGCCAGCGGAAGCAATCGCAGCTCGACCACCGTGCCCGTGCGCGGCGTGACCGGCGCCGCGGCGCCGCGCCGCACGCCGGCGATCCAGACGATGTCGCGGCCGGCGTCGACGAGCGGCACCCGATCGCGCTGCCAGCGCGGGACCTTCGCGTCGATCAGAAACGATTTGAGCCGGCGATCGCCGCCGCCGAAGGGCCGGAAGCGATCGCCCTGGCGCCGCGGACGCACGAGCAGGCGCGGGGGTACGCCGGCGGCATCGAAGGCCACACGGTCGGCGCCTCGCGGCACCGCGTAATCGCCGGCGGGAACGACGACGGCTTCGAGCGCCCGGCCGATCTCCGGCAACTCGACGCGCCCCGGCACCGTGAGCTCCCGCGGCGTCAACGCCGGTGCGCGCGCGGCGCCGACGCGCACGCGGTCGCCGCTGACCTCGAGCACCACCCCGCCAAGCCGGAAGGCTCGCCGTGGCTGAGCGTCGGCGAGGATCCGACGCAGCCCGCGATGCCCCCACGCGCGCAGCGGCGCACGGCTGCCGAATCGCCCGGCCGCGAGATGCAAGACCTCGGCAGCCACCGGGCGCGGCAGGCTGGCCAGCGCCGAGCGCGAGAGCACGAGCGCGCCGTCGTCCTCGGCGCGGCCGAGCCGCGAAAGCTCCGCGGCCGCCAGGGAGTCGAGCGCGTCGACGGCTTCGCGAGCGCGGCGCGCCAGGCGTCCCAGGCGCGCGACGAGATCACCGCCCGCCTCGTCCGCGAGGCGCGGCAGCAGCGCATGGCGCACGCGATTCCTGAAAAATCGTGGATCGCGGTTCGACGGATCCTCGAGCCATGACAGGCCCGCCGTCGTCAATGCCGCGACGGCCTCGCGATGGCGGCTTTCGATGAGCGGACGAATGACGCGGCCTCGCACCGGCGGAATGCCGGCGAGCCCGCGCACACCGGTGCCCTCGAGCACGCGCATCATGAGCGTCTCTGCCTGGTCGTCGGCCGTGTGGCCGAGCGCGATCCGCGCGGCGCCCAGTCGCTCGGCGGCCGCCTCCAGCGCAGCGTGGCGGGCGGCGCGCGCGGCGGCCTCGACCGAGCCGGTGCCGACGCTCACACCAACCGCGTCTACCGGCACACCGAGCCGCGCGCCCAGCGCGCGGACGAACTCGGCATCATGCGCAGAGTCGGGACGAAGCCCATGGTCGACGTGCAGCACGTGCAGACGCAGTCGCAGCGCGGATGCCAGGTTCATGAGGACGTGGAGCAATGCGACAGAGTCGGCGCCGCCGGAGACCCCGATCAGAACGGTTTCGCCGCCCGCAAGCATCGCGTGGCGGCGAATGGTGCGCTCGGCCGCGTGGACGAGATCCACGGGCTCAGCCGCCCTGCAGGCCGACCCACACCTCGCCGTCCTCGAAGTGCTCCTTCTTCCACACGGGGACGGTGCGCTTGAGCGTGTCGATCGCGTAGCGACAGGCGTCGAAGGCGTCGCCGCGGTGCGCGGCGGACACGGCGATCAGCACAGACGCTTCGCCGATCTCGAGCCGGCCGATACGATGCAGCATCGCGACGCAGCGCACGCCGGCCCAGCGCGCGCGGATGGCGGCGCCGATCTCCCGCATCTTGGCCTCGGCCATCGGGGCGTGCGCTTCGTACTCGAGAAACTTCACCGGACGGCCATCGGTCTGGTTGCGCACGACGCCGGAGAAGATGACGATGCCGCCGGCGCCGGGATCGTCGACCTGCGTCGCGATCGCGTCGGGAGACAGCGGACGCTCCACGACGGCGTAGATGTCCACCGCTCGCCTCGCCGGAGGCACCGGCTCAGCTCGATCTCCGGTCATTTCACCGCTCGCCTCGCCGGAGGCACCGGCTCAGCTCGCACTGCGGCCACCGCTCACCGGCGGGAATAGACAGAGCTCGTCGTCGGGGGCCAGGCGGTGGTCGGGCTCTACGTAATCGTGGCCGACGGCGAACAGCGTGTAAGGACGGTAGCGCGCGAGATCGGGATGGCGGGCGATCAGCGCCTTCCAGGCCGCCTCGACCGTCCCGCCGTCGGGGACGTCCACGTCCAGCCGCTCTTGCCCGGTGGCTTCTCGATACCGGGCGAAGAGGCGGACGCGGACCCGCACGGACTGCTTAGAAGCGGTGAGACTGACCGCAGCCGCAGGACGACTTCACGTTCGGGTTCTTGATCGCGAACCCGGCGCCCATCATGTCGTTCTGCACGAAGTCGATCTCGCTGCCGCTCAGATACGGCGCGCTGTTCTTGTCGATGTAGACCTTGATACCCTGCGCGGCCTCGACGACGCTGTCGTCGGCTTGCGGCTCGTCTTCCCAACCCAGTTCATACGACATGCCGGAGCAGCCGCCACCGACGATGCGGATGCGCAGGCCCCACTCGGGCTTGCCTTCCTCGAGCCGGAGCTCGGAAACTTTCTTGGCGGCCGTCTCGCTCATCGTGACCATTCGATCCTCCCGTAAAACAAGGCGCTTTTCCGCTGGAAAACTCAACGCCATCGTATCACAGGATGCCACCCGAGGGCAGAAGCGTGAGCTCTTCCAGCACGGCGTGCGGTGGCAGCGAGGCCATCAGCACCGCGGCCCGTGCGACATCCTCGGGGCGCAGCATCTTGTCGCGCGGCGGCGAGCCGCCGAGCGTGTCCCACAGCGGCGTGTCGACGGCGCCGGGCATCAGCACGCCCACGCGCACGCCGGTACTGCGCAGCTCTTCGGCCAGCACGCGGCTGAAGCCGAACAGGCCGGCCTTCGTCGCCGTGTAGACGGCCGAGCCGGACCGATAACATCGCATCCCAGTCGGCGGGCTTGCTGTCGGCGAGCGCCGCGAAGGCGGCCGTCCCCGCTGAGGTGATGAGGATGTCGAGGCGTCCGAGGTCCGCGAGTGTCTGCTCCACCAGCGCCTCGACCGCCCCGTCGTTGGTGACGTCGGTCGGGATCGCGAGCGCCCGTCCGCCGCCCGCCGCACGGATCTCGCCCGCGACCTCCGCCAGGTCCGCGCGCGAGCGCGCCGCCAGCGCCACCGCCGCCCCTTCCGCCGCGAACGCCAGCGCGATGGCGCGGCCGATGCCGCGGCCGGCGCCGGTGACGATCGCTGTCTTGCCCTCGAGTGCTTTCATATCTGGAGTCCTCGGCCCGACTTGATCAGCTCCATGAACTCCGCGCGCGTCTCCGGCCGATCGCGGAACGCGCCGAGCATCGCGGACGTCACCGCCTTCGAGTTCTGCTTCTCGACACCCCGCACGAGCATACACGTGTGAATCGCTTCCATCACCACGGCGACGCCGCGCGGCTCCAGCGCATCGTTGAGCGCGTTAGCGATCTGGGTCGTCAGCCGCTCCTGCACTTGAAGCCGCTTGGCGAACATGTCCACCAGCCGCGGGATCTTCGACAAGCCGACGATCTTCTTGCGCGGCATGTACGCGACGTGGCACTTGCCAATGAATACCAGGAGGTGATGTTCACACAGGCTCGCGAAGTCGATGTCCTTCACGACGACCATCTCATCGTAGTCCTCGACGAATAGCGCGCCGTTGAGGAGGTCCTCGACCTTCTTGCTGTATCCCGAGGTCAAGTATCGCAGCGCCGCCTCAACGCGTTCTGGCGTCTTGGCCAGCCCCTCGCGCTGATGGTCCTCACCCAGCTCCTTCAGGATTTGCTCGATATGTTTCGCGATCATGCGTCCTCACCCCTGTACTCGAACCGATTCTTCGCCGTCTCGACGACGGTGATTCGTGTCAGTCGCCCGGTGGGCAGCCCCGGTGCGAGCACGCGCCAGAACGCGCGGGCGAGACTCTCACCCGTGGTGATCACCCCGGCCAGCGCCGGCGCGTCCTCGAGCTTCGCGTGATCCACCTGATCCAGCACCGCCCGCCGCACGTGCCCGTCGAGCGCCTCGAGATCCACCGCCATGCCCGTGCGCGCGTCCGGCGTCCCGGCCACCGTTACCTCGAGGTAATAGTTGTGGCCGTGCGGCCGGTGGCACGCGCCGTAGAGCGCAACGTTGTCCGACGCCGACAGCGCCGCGCTCGCGAGCTGGTGCGCGGCGCTGAAGTGGTAGACGCGGGTGATCTCCACCCTATGAGCCATCGTAATCCACGAACAGCGTCGAATCCTCCCAAACACGCACGGCGGCGAGCCGGTCGGGCCCGAGCTTGGGGGCCAGCAGGTCCCAGACGGCGAGGGCGATATTCTCCGTGGTCGGGACACGATCGCGAAACAGCGGGTCGGCGTTGAGGTCCGCGTGGTCGAAGCGATCGACGACGGTCTCGGTCACGACCCGCTTGAGCTCGCCGAGATCGATGACCATTCCCGTCCGCTCATCGATCGGCCCGCGTACGGTGACGTCCACGATGTAGTTGTGTCCGTGCGGCACGGTGAGCCGCCCGAACTTCCGCTCGTTCTCGGCCGGCGACCAGTCCGCCACCCAGTAGCGGTGGCCGGCCGCGAACGAGAACCGCCGCGTCGAGCGCGCCTGCGCGCTCATGGGGATGCCTCTTCTGCCGCGGTCGGCAGAACGTCGAGCAGGCGCGCGGCAACGCGCTCGAGGTCGAAGTCCTCGACGCGGCGGCGCCCCGCCGCACCCAGCTCTGCACGCAAACGGACGTTGGTCAGCAGCGTCTCCATGGCCCCGGCGAGCTCCTCCGGATCTCTCGGACTGACGAGAAGCCCGGTGCGGCCGGCCTCGACAACCTCGGGAACGGCGGCCGCCCGGCACGCGACGATCGGCAAGCCCGCGGCCATCGCTTCCGCGAACACGAGCCCGAAGCCCTCCTGGACAGTCGGCAAACAGAAGCAGTCCGCACCGACATATTCTACGGCCAGGGCCGAGCGCGTGATCTCACCGAGGAACGTCACGACGCCCTTCAGGCCCAGGCTGGTCGCCAGGTTCCGCAGGCGGACGGACTCCGGCCCGTCTCCTACGATGCGTACCCGCAGATCCGGGATTCCCGAGGCGAGTCGGACGGCGGCACGCAGCAAATCGTCGAGCCGCTTGCGAGGGTACATGCGTGCCACCGACAGCACCGTCGGCGGGCCGGGCGCGCGCGACGGCACCGCCGCGAAGCGCCGGCGCCACTCGGCCAGATCGATCGGCTCCGGCACCACGGCCACGCGGTCGCCCGGGATCGCGTAGACGTCCTGCGCCACGCCCGCGGAGTAGCGGCTGGGCACGATCACACGCTCGGCACGGTGGACGTTGATGCGCTCCCAGCGCGCTTGCAGCGTGAGCAGGGCGCGCACGAGCCCGCGCTCGTTGCGCAGCTCGTCGGCGATGATGCCCTTGAGCATGACCGCGTAGCGCATGCCGCGCGGGCGGCGGCGCGCCCATTCGTAGCCGTCGAGGTCGACGCCGATGACGACGTCGGCGTTCGGAGGATGCCGCAGGAGCGTCCGGTTGTAACGCCAGCGATCCAAGGTATGAAAGCCGCTGCGCGCGCTGATCTCTCGCAGACGCGCCTGGTGACCCAAGCGCTCGAGGCCGCGGACGACGCCGTCGATGGCGACCCAGGTCCCGCTGCCTTCTGTCGGGCTCGGCGGCGTCGAGCTGAGGAACTCGAACCGCACCGGGCTCGGGCTCAGCGGCCCTGGAACTTCGGCGGGCGCTTCTCGAGGAACGCCCGCGTGCCCTCCTTATAGTCCTCACTGGCCGAGGCCTCGCGTGAGAGCTCCGCGAGCCGCGCGCGCCGCTCGGCCGTGTAGCCGGCGAGATAGAACTGAATGGCCTGCTTGCTGCCGCGCACCGAGAGCGGCGCGTTGTCGCTCACGAGCCTGAGGTAATCGTAGGTCGTGCGTTCGAGCTCCGCCGCCGGCACCAGCCGCTGGATGAGCCCGATCGCCAGCGCTTCGCGGTCGTCCACCGTCCGCGCGGAGAAGAGGATGTCCTTCGTGTAGGCCGGGCCGACCAGATCCACGAGCTGGCCGATCGCTTCGGCCGGGTAGACGATGCTGAGCTTCG
>QHSO01000329.1 GCA_003220475.1 Candidatus Rokuibacteriota bacterium
CGACGACCGACCCTGTAATGCGTGCCAACCGCGCGCCAAGCGCGATGCGGATGCCGATGTCCTTCGTCCGTTCAGCGACGAGATAGGTGAGCAAGCCGTAGAGTCCGAGCGCCGCCAGCAGCAGGCCCCCGGCGCCGAAGCTCGTCGAGATGAGCGCGCTGATGCGTTCGCGCGCCAGGCTCTCGGCCAATGCGCTCTCGATCGTGCGAACGTTCGAGACCACCAGCGTTGGATCGAGCTCGTGCAATGCCGCGGTGACCGGCCTGACGAACGACTCCGGCTGGCGTCCGCGCACGAAGAGCGTCATCGTGCTCCACGGCATGCGGCCGTGACTGTAGAACACGGTCGGCTGCGGCGCCGCCCTCACCGAGCCTTCGCTGACGTCGCCGACGACGCCGATGATCGGCAGGTATGGGTTGTCCGCCATCATCCAGACAGAGATCGACGAGGCGAACGGATCACGCCCTGAAAAATAGGTACGGGCGAACGTCTCGTTCACGACGAATCCCGCCATCGGATTCGCGTCGTCCGCGTCCGTGAATTCTCGTCCACACAGCACGGGAATACGAAGCGTGTGGAAATATCCGGGCCCGCAGCTGCGGTCTCGACGCCGGGCAGCGCGCGAACGCGCGCCACGGCCTCGCGATAGAACTCGCGGCATCGCTCAGCGCTATATCGCGCCGGCGAGACGGCCACCCTCATCGTGAGCACGTCGTGGGCGTCGAATCCCATGTGCGCGCGATTCAGAGCGACGAGCGTGCGAACGAGGACACCGGCGCCGCAGAGCATGACGACGGTCATGGCGACTTGAACGACGACGAACGCCTGTCGCACACGGGGCGCGTGACCGGCCTTCGAGCCGCGCGTTCGCAACGCGTCGGCCATCGATCGCCGCGCGAACAGGATCGTCGGTACGAGGCC
>QHSO01000065.1 GCA_003220475.1 Candidatus Rokuibacteriota bacterium
CTTACCCGGAAGCGGTGCGATCAGCGTGCGGTTGCGCGCGTCCTGGCCGACGCCTCCGCGCGTGCGCAGCACGTGGCGCATCTGCTCCTCGACGGTGATGTCGTACCACTCGCCGCCCACCTCCACCACGCAGACGCCGTCGCGGTCGAGCACGCCCGCGGTGTACGAGGCGCCGTCGATCAGCAGGGAATAGACGCCGGGCGCGACGAGGCGCGCGTCCACGTCGAAGACGTCATCGCCGACGCCGACGCGGTAGCGGCCGTTGGCGCCGGTGACGTCGACGGCGCGCGTCTCGTCGTTGACCGTCACCGCGTACTTCATTGGAGCGGGGACCGCGAGGCCGGCTCGAGCCGTGGGTGGCCTACCCTAGAACGTTTCCGGCTCCGTTGGAGCGGGGACCGCGAGGCCGGCTCGAGCCGTGGGTGGCCTGCCCTAGAACGTTTCCGGCTCCGTTCGATCGGGGACCGCGAGGCCGGCTCGAGCCGTGGGTGGCCTGCCCTAGAACGTTTCCGGCTCCGTGCGCTCATGGTCGGCGCCAGCCTGTAATTCCCGCCGTGCGCCAGGCGCTCAGCGCGGTCGAATCCGTGGGCGCCCCATCGTGGCGCGCGCGGTCGTGGGCGGCCAGCGCCGCGGCGATCACCGCGATCGATGCGTGGCGGCCGTCGTTCGCGCGCAGCTCCGGCAGCACGCGCTCGAGGAAGGCCGTCGACAGCCGGCCCGCGCGAAAGTCGGGATGAGCGATGATGCGCGCCAGCGCCGGGATCGTCGTGCGCACGCCGACGACGCGATATTCGCCGAGCGCGCGCAGCATGCGTTCGCACGCGGCCTCTCGGTCCGCGCCCCAGACGATCAACTTGCTCAACAACGTGTCGTAGTAGCGCGGCACCGTGTAACCCGCGTAAACGCCGGAGTCGTCGCGCACCCACGGTCCGCTCGGCGCGTGCAGCGCGGTGATCGTCCCCGGCGACGGCAGCCAGCCCGCGAACGCATCCTCGGCGTTCACGCGACACTCGATGGCCCACCCGCGCCAGGCGACGTCGGCCTGCGCGAGCGCGAGCGGCTCGCCGGCGGCGATGCGCAGCTGCTCGCGCACCAGATCGATTCCCGTCACCATCTCGGTCACCGGATGCTCGACCTGCAGCCGCGTGTTCATCTCGAGGAAATAAAAGTTCCGGTCGGCGTCGACGAGGAACTCCACCGTGCCGGCGTTGACGTAGCCGGAGGTGCGCGCGAGACGACAGGCGGCCTCGCCCATCCGCTCGCGCAGCGCCGAGTCGACGAGCGGCGAGGGACACTCTTCCACCAGCTTCTGGTGCCGGCGCTGGATGGAGCACTCGCGCTCACCGAGATGGATGACCTTGCCGTGCGCGTCGGCGAGGATCTGGATCTCGATGTGACGAGGCTCGGCGACGGCGCGCTCGAGATAGACGGCCGCGTCGCCGAACGCGGCGGCCGCCTCTGCGCGGGCGGCACGCAGCGCCTCGGGCAGATCCTCCGCGCGACGCACCAGCCGCATTCCCTTGCCGCCGCCGCCCATGGCCGCCTTGAGCATGACCGGATAGCCGATCTCGCGCGCGGCGCGTGCGGCCTCGGCGTCGCTGCCAATCGCGTCCAGTGTGCCCGGCACCATCGGCACGCCGAGCTCGCGGGCGAGCGTGCGGGCCGCCGTCTTGCTACCCATGCGGCGCATCGCCGCGGCCGGCGGTCCCACGAACGTCAGCCCGGCGCGAGCGCACGCCTCGGCAAACGCCGGGTTCTCGGAAAGAAAGCCGTACCCCGGATGCACGGCATCGGCGCCCGCGCGCCGCGCCGTCTCCACGAGCCGCTCGACGACGAGATAGCTTTCAGTCGCCGGCGCCGCGCCGATCGCGTATGCCTCGTCGGCCATCTGCACGTGCCGCGCCTCCCGGTCGGCCTCCGAGTAGACGGCGACGGTGGCGATGCCCATCTCGCGACACGCGCGCACGACGCGGACGGCGATCTCGCCACGGTTGGCGACGAGCAGCTTTTTGATCTTCATCCGACCGATGATACTGCTAATCGCGAAGGGCCTTCACCGCGGCCTCGACGAACGAGGTGTCGACGATGTCCTTGAGCGGAATGGTCGCCTTGATGAAACCGTGGCGCTGCCACCACACCATCTGCCGCTGGATGTCTTCGACCCAGAGCCGCCCGCTGCGATCCTGGTACGGCAGTCCGAGCTTGATCACCGTCTCGGGCGCGCCGGTGTAGCGCGCGGTGATTGCGACGACTTCGTCATAGGCGCCGCCCGGCTTGCCGGCGAGAACGGCATCGTAGTAATACCGCGACGACTTGACGTACCCCTTCATGAAGCTCACCGCGCGCGCACGCTGCGCCGCGAACTTCTTCGAGTAGAACACCGTCGCGATCTGCCACGGAAACAGGTCGCCGCCCCACGCGATCACCCGTCCGAACCCGTCGGCCTCGGCGCGGCCGGGAAACGGCTGGGGCAGGATCACCGCGTCGATCTGCTTGCCCTTCAGCGCCTCGAGCGCCGCCGGCATCGCCTGCAGCGGAACGAGCGTGACGTCCTTGAGCGTCATGCCCTCCTTCTCGAGCACGTTGCCGATCTGATAGTGGAACGTGGAGCCGAGCTGCGTGATACCGATGCGCTTGCCTTTCAGCGCGGCGATCGTGCGCAGCCCGGCGTCGTAGAGGTCCTTCTGCACGACGATCGCGGTCAGGCGATGATCCGGCCACTCGCGTCCCTTGTCGGCGACGATCCACATCGTCTCGCCACCGAGCACGATGTTGTAGGTCGCAGCCGTGAGCCCGGTGGCGCCGACGTCGATCTGTCCCGCGGCCACCGCCATCGAGATCGGTGCCGCCGCCGCCCGGGTCCTGGGCCATGGCGGTCGAAGTCCACGCAAGCAGGCTGGCCAGCACGACCACGACGACACGACCCATCCGTCGCTCCTTCATCTGATCCATCACGAGTTCGCGGTGAGTGATCCGAGCGTTCCGACTCGTCGCTGCGCATACCGCACACCGCGAACGACGGCATCGACAGGCCCGACATGCACGTCGACATCCGGCTGGAGCCCGAGCGCCGCCATCAGCGCGCCCGCCCGGCGTCTGACTTCATCGATGAGCTCATCGTCGTAGAAGAATCCAAGGCCGCGGTACAGAAACAGCGCGCGCCGGGCTGGAACATACGCGCCTCTGATCGTCGTCGCCATGAATGGTTCGGCGTTCTCGCCGATCCATCCTTCCGCTTCGAACCATTCGAGATGTGACATCGCGGTGCCTTCGGGCGCGAGCTTAACGTCGCCATCCTTCAGACAAAACATCCGGCGCGTGCGGTGAAACGCGACGTCTTCCGGTCGCGTCCGCAGCGCGGTCGTCACGACGACGCCCGCCACGGAATCGCCAGCCGCTCGAGCCACCCGAGGCCCCAGTGCGAGAGCACGCCGAGCAGCGACAGCACCACGATACCGACCATCAGCTTGGTGGTCTGCATCAGGTTGCCGGCGTGCAGGACGAGGAAGCCGATGCCCGACTCGACGGCGATCATCTCCGCCGCCACCAGCAACAGCAACGCGGTGCCCGCGCCGAGACGCAGCCCGGCGAAGATCATCGGCAGCGCGGAGGGCAGGATGACCTTGCGGATGACCGACCAGCGGCGCGCGCCGAAGGCGACGGCCGCGCGCATGAGGAGCGGATCGGCCTGACGCACGCCGGTGAACGTGTTGATCGCCATCGGAAAGAACACGCCGAGCGCGATGACGGCGACCTTCGACGGCTCGCCGAGGCCGAGCCAGAGGATCAGCAGCGGCAGCAGCGCGATCTTCGGAATCGGGAATGTCGCCGCCAGCAGCGGTGTTCCGACGGCTTCCGCTGCGGCGAAGAAGCCCACGGCCACGCCGACCACCACGCCCGCCGCGCCGCCGAGCGCGAACCCGAGCACCAGCCGCTGCAGGCTCGCCGTGAGATGCCCGAGCAGCTCGCCCGAGCGCAGCATTTCCCAGCCCTCGGCCAGCACGCCGAGCGGCGACGGCAAGAACAGTACCGGGACGCGGCCCGTGCGCGCGAGCGCCTCCCACGCGATGACGAGACCCAGCACGGCGACGACGCGCAGCCCTCGATACTCCGGACGCGTGAGAAACGCCGCGCGATTGACGACGGCAATCCGCATTTATTGTAGCGGGGTCCCCGAGGTCGGCTTGGAACGTGGGTAGCCTGACATAGGTCGTCTCCGGCTCCGTCTCATTCGCGCAGCGCCTGCGCCGCCTGGTCGCGGATGAGACTCCAGATGCGCTCGACGGCGTGAACGAAGGCCGGCTCGGCGATCATCGCCTCGGCGCGCGGGCGCGGCAGCTCGACCTTCACCTCGGCCAGCACCCGGCCCGGCCGGCGCGAGAGCACCACGACGCGATCCGCCATGTACACGGCCTCGTGGATGTTGTGCGTCACGTAGACGATCGTCTTGCGCGTGCGCTCCCAGATCGCGAGCAGCTCCTCCTGCATCAGCTGGCGCGTCTGCGCATCGAGCGCGGAAAACGGCTCGTCCATCAGGAGCACGGCCGGCCCGACGGCCAGTGCGCGGGCGATGCCGACCCGCTGCCGCATCCCACCCGACAGCTCGTGCGGGTACTTCGTCTCGAAGCCGGCGAGCCCGGTCATGTCCAGTTGGTATCGCGCGCGACGCGCGCGCTCCGCCGCGGCGACGCCCATCTCCTCGAGCCCGAACTCCACGTTGGCCTGCACCGTGCGCCACGGAAACAGCGCGAACTCCTGGAAGACCATGGCGGTGGCGGCGCGGCCCGGCGACAGCTCGCCGTCGAGCCAGATCGCGCCCTCGCTCGGCGCCAGCAGTCCCGCGATGAGATTCAGCAGCGTCGACTTGCCGCAGCCCGACGGCCCGAGCACGGCGACGAACTCCTCGGCGTCGACGACGAGATCGATGCCGTCGAGCGCACGCAGGGTGTGGCCGGCGCGGTCGGCGTAGAGCTTCGACACGCGCTCGACGACGACGCGCATGCTAGCGCTGCCTCAGCCGGAAGCGCTGGACTTTTCCCGTCGCCGTCTTCGGCAGCTCGTCGGCGAACGCGACGGTCGCCGGCGCGCGGTGGCCGCCGGCACGGCGGCCGGCGAACTCGATCAGCGTGGCCGCGAGATCCGGCGACGCCATCCAGCCGCCCTTGAGCACCACCACCGCGTGCGGCCGCGTGAGGCCGTCGTCGTCGGGTTGCCCGACCACGCCGGCCTCGAGCACGCCGGGGTGCTCCATGAGCGCCGCCTCGATATCGGCCGGCGAGACCCACATGCCGGCGACCTTCAGCATGTCGTCGCCGCGCCCGGCGAACATGTAGAAGCCGTCGGCGTCTCGGGCGAGCATGTCGCCGGTGTGCAGCCAGGGGCCCAGCATCGTCGCCTGCGTTCGCTCGCGCCGGTTCCAGTAGTACGGCGACGTCGTCGGGCCCTTGATCAGCATCTGCCAGACGACGCCGTCCGGCACCGGCGTGCCGGCGTCATCGAGCAGCCGCGCCTCGAAGCCCGGCACGAGGCGGCCGACGCTACCGCGTCGCGCAGCGCCCGGCGCGTTGGCGATGAAGTCGTGCAGTGCCTCGGTGGACCCGAGCACTTCCACGAGCTCGAGCCCGAAGCGCTCGGCCCAGGCGTCGAAGATCGCCGGCGGCAGCGCCTCGCCCGAGCTGACGCAGAAGCGCAACGACGAGAGATCCCACCGGTGCTCGGCGTCGTCGACCGCCAGCATGCGCGCATAGAGCGTCGGCACGGTGAAGAACACCGTCGGCCGCTCGCGCGCGATGACGTCGAAGGCCCCCTCGGCATCGAGCCGCGAAATGCGCGTGCGAGTGGACCGCGGCCTTCGGCCTGCCGGTCGATCCCGAGGTGTAGCCCCAGTAGCAGATGTCGTCGGCGACCGTGGGCGCGGGCTCGCAGGTGGGCTTGGCGCCGGCGAGCAGCTCGTCGAAGTCGTGCGTGCCGGGCAGCGCCGGACCGCCGACCACGATGATGGCGCGCAGCGACGGGCAGCGATGGCGTACGGCCAGCAGCCGACCGGCCACCGGCGCTTCGACGATGGCCACGCGCGCGCGGCTGTCGGTCAGAAGGAACTCGTACTCAGCGGGCGTCATGAGCGTGTTGACCGGCACCGCGACGGCGCCGAGCTTGGTCGTGCCCCAGAATGCCGCCGCGAACGCGGGCGAGTCGTTCAGCGCCAGCACCACGCGATGCTCGATCTCCACGCCGAGGCCGGCCAGGCCGTTGGCGCAGCGGTCGACCGACGCGGCGAGATCGGCATAGCTGATGCCGCGCCCGGCGAATCTGAACGCCGTCTGTGCGCCGCGGCCCTCTGCCAGGTGACGATCGACGAAGAACGCCGCGGCGTTGAAGTGCTCGGGAACGCTCCCCACCGCGCGAATTTTACAGTATGCTGCCGGCGCGAACGGACAAGGAGGCGTGACGATGCTTCGACGGATGGCGGTGGTTCTCGCGGTAAGCATGATGTTCGCGGCGCCGGCCGCGGCCACCGAGCTTCAGTGGTGGAGCCACTGGGCGATCGAGGACAGCAAGAAGGCCGTCCTGTTCGAGGCCAAGCGACGGTTCGAGGCCGCCAATCCCGGCCACACCGTCACGATCACGTTTTACGAAAAGAAGAACATGTGGCCGGCGCTGCGCGCGGCATTCACCGCGGGCTCAGGCTTTCCCGACGTCTTCTACTACGACATGGACGTGCCGGAGTTCATGACCGCCGGCTGGCTGGCCGATCTGTCGAACGGCGTGCGCTGGCAGAACATCGAGCCGTTCGGCAAAGCGTTCTGGACGCGGCCGGGCCCCGGCGGCAAGACGGGGACGTGGGCGATTCCCGTCGAGGCCGCCTCCGACGAGATCTACTACAACCGCAAGATGTTCAAGGAGCTCGGCATCACCGTTCCGGCGAATTTCGCGTTCACGCAGGAACAGTTCAAGGACGTCGTCGCGAAATGCGCCAAGGCCGGCTACGCCGCCTTCGCCACGGGCGCCGCCGACCGCGACTGGGCCGCGCACTACATTCCCAACGCCCTGTTGCTCGACAAGCTCGGATCCGACGAGACGCTCAAGCTCTTCCGCGGCGAGCTCTCGTGGAAGGATCCGCGCGTGGTCGAAGTCTTCCGTTACTACAAAGACTTGATCGACCTCGGCGCCTACGCGAAGACGCTGTCGAGCATGACGCTGGCCGAGGCGCATCGCTACTTCCACGCCGAGCAGAAGGCGTGCATGTTCCCGGTCGGGTCGTGGTACACGGGGCGCGCGTTCGTGCCGCCGGACAAGGGCGGCCAGCCGAAGGAATTCGAGCTCGGCATGCTCAACAATCCGCAGATGAAAGACGGCAAGGGTCACGGCCAGAAGTTCCTCGGCGTGGCCGGCTCACTCTCAGTCGCGGCCAAGAGCCCGCACCTGCCGCTGGCCATCAAGGTCGCCGACGCGTTCGCCGACGTCGAGATCGGCAACATGTGGATGGCGCGGACCGGCGTGCAGACGGGCATCAAGACGGAGCCCGCCAAGATCGACAGCCCGCTCAAGTGGTACTTCGACGAGTACGCGCGCGTGAACAAGTCCACGAAGTGGGTCGACCTGACAGCGCAGCAGGTGCGATTGCTGATGAAGCCCGGCCTGTGGGAGACCTACGTGGCCACGGTCAACCAGGGCCTGCCCAACAAAGTGATCGGCCCCGACGAGGCGCTGGCCAAGCTGGAAGAGGCGCGGCTCCGGGGCAAGTAGTCCTGCGCGCGCGACGGCCGTGGGGCGCGATCGCCGTCTTCCTCGGCCCCACCCTGCTCGTCTATTTCGCCTTCACCATCTACCCCGTGCTCGTGACGTTCTACAACAGCGTGCACACGCTGCGCATGGACCTCGGCATGCAGTCGGAGTACGTCGGCCTCGAGCATTTCCGCGAGATCGTGGGCGCCGACGAGGTCTTCTGGAAGGCCTCACGCAACTCGCTCACGTGGGCGGTGGTCGCGCCGCTCGTCGACATGCCGCTGGCCTTAGCACTGGCGCTGCTCTGGGGGATGGCCAACCTCGCGCTGCGCGCCGTCGGCCTGGGCGCGCTCGCGCAGGCGTGGCTCGCGACGCCCGGCACCGCGCTGCCCGCGCTGATTCTCGTGACCACGTGGATGTTCGCCGGCTTCAACATGGTCGTCCTGCTCGCGGCCATCCACGCGATCCCGGCGGACTATCTCGACGCCGCGCGTGTCGACGGCGCCTCGGGCTGGCGCCGGACGTGGCACGTCATCGTGCCGTTGATCCGGCCCACGCTGGTGAACCTCACGATCCTGGACTTCATCGGCAAGATGAAGCAGTTCGCGCTCGTGTGGGTCATGACGCGCGGCGGTCCCATGTGGGGCACGGAAACCGTCGCCACCTATGTGGTCAAGCGCGCCTTCGAGTGGAAGACGCTCGACCTCGGATATCCGTCGGCGATCGCGGTGCTGTGGTTCATCATCATCTTCGGCCTGTCGTGGGGTCTCACGCGCGCGCTCCAGCGCCGCGAGGCGCTGGAGTTCTGAGCGTGCGCGCGCGGAGCACTCGCCTGCTGTTGCTGCTGCCCGTGCTGGCCTACACCGTTTTCTCCGCCGGGCCCTACGTTTGGACGGCCATGATGTCGCTGCGGACGACGGACGAGATCTATCGCAGCCACTACGGCCTGCCCGTGCCCGCGCACTGGGACAAGTTCCATCGCGCGTGGACCGAGTTCGGCTACGCGACGTACTTCCGCAACAGCGCGATCGTCTCGATCGCCTCCGTGCTGATCGTGACCGTGCTCGGCGCGATGGCCGGCTTCGCCTTCGCGCGGCGCCGCTACGCCTTCCCGCTGCGTGAGCCGCTCTTTCTGCTGATCTTCCTGTCGATCATGTTCCCCCCGCAGATCATGCTGCTCTCGCTCTTCCAGATCCTCGTGCAGTACGGGCTCTTCAACTCGCTCACCGGTCTCGTCCTGGTCTACGTCGCGACCGAGCTGCCGCTGACGATCTACCTGCTGCGCGCGTTCTTCGCTCAGATCCCGACCGAGCTGGAAGAGGCCGCCCGCATCGACGGCTGCAGCGACTGGACGATGTTCTGGCGGGTGATGTTCCCCATGGCCCTGCCGGCCGTGGCGACCACCGTCATCCTGAACTTCATCTACTTCTGGAACGAGTTCCTCTACGCCGTGGTCTTCATCACGCGCCAGCAGATCCGCACGCTGCCGCTGGCTATCCAGTTCCTCGTGAGCGATCAGTACCAGGACATCGGCATGCTGGCCACGGGCCTGATGATCGCCACCCTGCCCGTGCTGGTCTTCTACCTGTTCCTGTCGGAGTGGTTCGTGAAAGGCATGACAGCGGGCGCCATCAAGGGCTGAGCAGTAGGCTGGCGGCATGTGGACCGTCGGCCACTCGACGCATCCGCTGGAGGACTTCGTCGCGCTCGTCCGCGCCCACGGCGTGCACCACATCGCCGACGTCCGCAAGATGCCTCGCTCGCGCCGCCACCCCCAGTTCAACGTCGACACGCTTCCCGCTGAGCTCGGCTCCGCCGGCATCGGCTACACGCACTTCGCGGGCCTCGGAGGGCTGCGACGCGAGCAGCCGGATTCAGTCAATCGCGCGTGGAAGAACCCGTCGTTTCGCGCTTACGCGGACTACATGCAGACGGCGATGTTCGCGGCCGAGCTCGATCGGTTGATCGCGCTCGGCGCTCGCGAACCCGTCGCCGTCATGTGCGCCGAGGCTGTCTGGTGGCGCTGCCACCGCGCGCTGATCGCGGACGCGCTCGTCGCCCGCGGCGAGCCGGTGCTGCACATCCACACGCCGCAGCGCGCCGAGCCGCACGTGCTGCGCGAGTTCGCACGCGTGGAGAACGGGCGCGTGACCTACCCCGGCGAGCCGGAACTCTTCTGACGCGCCGTCACCGTGGCGGCTGCCGCGCCGCCGGCAAATAGCACTCCTGGTACCGGTCCAGCATTTGCACAGACCAGACGCTTCAGCGGCAGCTGCACCCTGGCCGCCGACAGGAGTCTCGACGATGGCCGCGCATGACCTCTGGTACAAGAACGCCATTCTGTACTGTCTCGACGTCGAGAAGTACATGGACGCGAACGGGGACGGGACCGGGGACTTCGAGGGGCTGCACCGGCGACTCGAATACCTCGCCGGCCTCGGCGTGACGTGTCTGTGGCTGCAGCCGTTCTACCCCTCGCCCAACCGTGACAATGGGTACGACATCACGGACTTCTACGGCGTCCATCCCAAGCACGGCACTCCCGGCGACTTCGTCGAGTTCATCAATCACGCCAAGGCACTGGGACTGCGGGTCATCATCGACTTCGTCGTCAACCATACGTCCGACGCGCACCCCTGGTTTCAGTCGGCGTGCGCTGACCCACGGTCGCCGTTCCGCGACTGGTACGTGTGGGCGGACGAACGCCCGAAGGATTACGACAAGGGCATGGTCTTCCCGGGCACGCAGAAGTCGACGTGGACGTTCAACGACACGGCCGGTCGGTGGTACTTCCACCGCTTCTACGATCACCAGCCCGATCTGGACACGCACAATCCGACGGTGCGGCACGAGATCACGAAGATCATGGGCTACTGGCTCGAGCTCGGGATCTCGGGCTTCCGCATGGACGCGGCGCCGTTCATCATCGCGAAGAAGGGCACGGCGATCCCGACCGAGCGCGACTTCGGGCTGCTCCACGAGCTGCGCCAATTCTTACAGTGGCGATGCCGCGACGCGGTGCTGCTCGCGGAGGCCAACGTTCCGCCCGATGAAAGCCTGGAATACTTCGGCGCGGAGGGCGACCGGCTGCAGCTCATGCTCAACTTTCCCGTCAACCAGCGGCTGTTCTACGCGCTCGCCACCGGCGACATCGGACCGCTCACGTGGGCGCTGCAACAGACGTCGAAGAAGCCGGACGCCGCGCAGTGGGTCCATTTCCTGCGCTCGCACGACGAGCTCGATCTCGGGCGGCTCTCGGCGGACCAGCGCGCGGCGGTGTTCAAGGAGTTCGCGCCGGACAAGTCGATGCAGCTCTACGACCGTGGCATCCGCCGCCGCCTGGCGCCGATGCTGAAGAACGACCGCCGGCGGCTCGAGCTCGCCTTCAGCCTGCTGTTCTCGTTGCCCGGCACACCGATGATGCAGTACGGCGACGAGATCGGCATGGGCGACGATCTGACCATGGAGGAGCGTGAGTGCGCGCGCTCGCCGATGCAGTGGACGAACGAGCCGCATGCGGGCTTTTCGAAAGCAGAGCGCACGGTGCGCCCGGTGATCAGCGACGAGATCTACGGATACGAGAAGGTGAACGTCGCGCAGCAGCGACGTGATCCGGAGTCGCTGCTCAACTGGACGGAGCGGCGGATCCGCATGCGCAAGGAATGTCCCGAGCTCGGCTGGGGCGAGTTCTCGGTGCTACGGGTCGATGTCCCCGAGGTGCTGGCCATCCGCTACGACTTCCGCGGCGTGTCCATGCTCACGCTCCACAATTTCTCGAGCCGGCGGCAGACCATCGGCATCGACCCCAAGACCGACAACAGTGGCCTCCTCGTCGACGTCTTCGACGAGAACCACAGCCGCTCCGAGAGCGGCGTGCACGAGCTCACGCTGCCGCCGTACGGTCATCGCTGGTATCGCGTGGGGGCTCCGGACAACGCGCTGAACCGCACGAGCTTCTGAGCGGCCGCTACAGCGCAGCCACCTCAACCGTCCGGCCCTCGGCCAGACTGTTCGCGACGGCGTCGGTGAACTCCATGTAGCGGACGCCGTCCTCGAATGTCGTGTGAGAAACCTTTTCCCGTCCGCGGACGGCGTTGACGAACTCCTCTTCCACCCGCCAGCCGACCCGTCGCTCGGCGGGGATCGGAATCTCGCGCAGCTCGCGCTCGCCGCGTCGCGCCCCCGACAGCCGCTTGGCGTCGGCCTCCAGCCGCAGGGTGCCGTCGGCGCCGAAGATCCAGACCTCGTTGCCCGGGCTCAGCGCGGTCACCGCGCTGAACCGCATGTGCGCGACGGCGTCGCCGGCCAGCGTGGCCAGGATGTCGACGTGGTCGGGCACCTTCACGTCCCGCAACTCCCCGCGCTCGTCGCGACGGCGCGGAACGGCGACCTTGGCCATCGCGCTCACGCGACGCGCGGGGCCGAGCCAGCGGATCATCGCCTCGTACCAGATGCCCATGTTGAGGATGTTGTGACCGCTGCGCGTGACGTCCTGGCGCCAGTGCAGCGGCGCGTCGCGATCGACGAACGAGGGCTGCCGCGTGGCGGCCAGCTCGACGGCGAGCACCTCGCCCACATAGCCGTCGGCGAGCAGGGCCTTGAGCGTGGCGTCGATCTCGAGCGTTGGCGGCGACGGCACCAGCTGGGCGACGAGCTGCGGCGCCTTGCGTGAGGCTTCGAGCATGCGCCGACCCTCGGCGGCGTTCATCGCCATCCGCGCCTCGCACAGCACGTGCTTGCCCGCGGCGAGTGCGGCGATCGTCATCTCGCAGTGCGTATACGGCCAGGTGCCGATGCAGATCGCGTCGACGTCCGGCGCCGACACGACGGCGCGCCAGTCGGCCTCGACACGGCGGATGCCGAACTCCTTGGCCACACGCTCGCCGGACTCACGCGAGCGGTTGGCGACGGTAACGAACTCGACGCCCGGCTGCTTCTGGAAGCCGGGGATATGGCGCTCGCGGGTGTTCCGGCCCGCGCCGATGAAGCCGAGACGAATCGGTTTGTCGGTCATGGATCGCCCCCTGACGATATGGCGCGACATGGTACCATCCGCGCGCACTCGAGGAGGATGCGCCATGAGCCAGCGTCGTCTCCGGAGTTTTGCCGTCGCCGTCGTCCTGATCGTTGCCGTCGCCGCGATCCTGTCGGTGCGTGACGGCGCGGCGCAGGGCCCGATCACGATCTCGCTCATCGACGTCTCGGGCGATCTCTCGTCGACGCGGGTCATCATCGAGAATTATCAGAAGGCCAATCCGAACAAGGTGAAGACGGTCAACTTCCAGCGTGCGCCGGCGCCGGAGCTGCCGGCGAAGATCAAGGCGCAGCAAGACGCCGGGCGCGTCGATGTGAACCTGCTGCTGGTCGGCCAGGACGCGGGCTCGGTCCTCGCCAACAACGGGCAGCTGGTGAAGCTGTTCCCCGAGTACGACAGGCTCTTTCCGAAGGACGAGCTGACCGACGCGGGCAAAGTGCTTCAGAGCGAGGGCGAGGGCTATCTGCTGCCGTCGGTCGTGTCCAACGGCGGCCCCGTGTTCATCTACAACCCGTCGAAGGTGAAGTCGCCGCCCAAGAGCGCCGACGAGCTCAAGGCGTGGGTCAAGGCCAATCCGGGGAAATTCATGTACGCGCGTCCGGCGAACTCCGGTCCCGGCCGTTCGATCCTCTGCGGCCTGCCGTTCATCCTCGGCGACAAGAAGCCGACGGATCCCGCCGGCGGCTGGGACAAGACCTGGGCGTTTCTCAAAGACATCGGCGAGTCGATCGAGTACTACCCGACCGGCACGGCCATCACGCTCAAGGAGTTCGCCGAAGGCACGCGCTGGATGATCGCCGGCATCATGGAGTGGGACATGAAGCCGCGCGCTGAAGGCACGATTCCGCCCGATTCGAAGATCTTCATCCTGCCGAATACGTCGTTCGTCATCGACGGTCACTACTGGGCGATCCCCAAAGGTGTGCCCGCCGGCGAGCAGGAGATCATCCTCGACCTCATGAAGTTCATGCGGCGCCCGGAGCAGCAGGCGCTCACGTGGAAGGCCTTCATCGGCCCGTCGATCAAAGCCGCCACGCTCGACCGAGCCCCGGCGGACATCCAGAAGCTCGTGCAAGAGCACTGGCGGCCCGAGTACACCGACATGGACAAGAAGTTCAAGATCGTGCCGCAGCTGCCGGTGAAGGATTTGATCGCGGCCATGGACCGATGGGACAAGGAGGTCGGCGCGCAGCGCATCAAGAAATTCTAGTCCGATGATCGACCGCCTGCGCTTTAAGCTGAGCAAGCACTTCGGCGCGAAGAACGTGCTCGACGACTTCGCACTCGAGGTGCACGGCGGCGAGTTCGTCACCTTCCTCGGTCCCTCCGGCTGCGGAAAGTCCACCGCGCTCAACCTGCTCGCCGGACTGTTGCAGCCCACGGCCGGTGAGATCTGGCTGGACGACGAGCGGCTGGACCCCCTGCCGCCCGAGCGCCGCGGCTTCGGCATGGTCTTTCAGAACTACGCGCTGTTCCCGCACCTGTCAGTCTTCGACAACGTCGCCTTCGGTCTCGACGTGCGGCGCGTCGCGCGCGCGTCGATCGCCGAGCGCGTGCGCCGCATGCTCGCGCTCGTAAAGCTCGAGGGGCTCGAGGCGCGCTACCCGGCGCAGCTGTCGGGGGGTCAGCAGCAGCGCGTGGCCATCGCGCGGGCGCTGGTGATCGAGCCGCGCGTGCTGTTGCTGGACGAGCCGCTATCGAACCTCGACGCCAAGCTGCGGCTGGACATGCGCGCGGAGATCAAGCGGCTGCACCAGGGACTGGGGCTGACGTCGATCTACGTCACCCACGATCAGGCCGAGGCGTTGTCGCTGTCGGACCGCATCGTCGTCATGCGCGAGGGCCGCGTGATGCAGGTCGGCGCGCCGGCCGACATCCACGACCGGCCGCGCAATCTCTTCGTCGCCGACTTCGTCGGCTATCGCAACGTGCTGACGCTGATGGTCACCGCGCGCGGTGTCGACGGCCTGGTGACCGCCGAGGGCAGCGGACTCCGCGTGCGCGGACGCGCGGAGATCGGTCCCGGCGGCGCCGTGCTCGCGGCGGTCCGCCCCGAGGACGTCCGGCTGAGCGACGACGCGGGCGCGGTCGGCGGCGCTCGCGGGATGGTGCGGCTCGTCGAGTACCAGGGCCGCGAGTACGACGTGGAGGTCGTGCTGGACTCGGGCGCCGTGCTCAAGGCGCGCGTGCCCGCCGCCCCGAAGATCGGCGATGCCGTCGGTCTCGCGCTGGAGCCCGGGCGCGTCGTGCTGCTGACGCCGGAGCACGTCGCATGAGCCTCGATCGTGCGGCGCTGGCCCAGGCCGTCGAGGAGTTCTGGACGGCGCGCGGGCGGGGCGTGTACTTCCCGCCGACGTGGGCGGATCGCCTTGACCTCGACGACGCGTATCGCATCCAGCTCGCGCTCGTGAGCCGCCGCTGCGCCGAGGACATGAGCCACGTGGGCTGGAAAGTCGGCCTCACCGCCAAGCCCATCCAGGAGCAGTTCAAGGTGCACGAGCCGGTGTTCGGCTGCCTGCTGAGCGAGGGGCGGATCGCCAGCGGCCACGTGTTCCGGCACGACGAGCTGATCGCGCCGGGGTTCGAGAATGAGATCTGCGTGGTCCTGGGCCGCGATCTCGTCGGCGCCAAGCTCGGCATCGACGACGTCGCCCGCGCCGTGGATCGCTGTCATCCCGCGCTGGAGATCATCGAGACGCGCGGCGACCTCACGCGCCAGCTGGCGCTGGCACTGGCCGACAACGCGCAGCAGAAATTTTTCGTGCTCGGGCCGCCCGTGCGCCCGGCCGACGATCTCGATCTGTCCGCGATCGGCGTGCGGGTGCTCGTCAACGGCGTGGAGGTCGGCCGCGGCCGGGGCGAGGCCGTTCTCGGTCACCCGCTGCGCTCGGTCGCCTGGCTCGCCGGCAAGCTCGCGCCCTACGGCCGGCGGCTCAAGGCGGGCGATCACATCATGACGGGCTCGTTCACGCGGCAATTCCCGCTCGCGCGTGGCGACCGCGTGCGCACCGAGTTCGAGCGCGTGGGCGCGGTCGAGGCCGCGTTCGTATGAGGCGCGGCGGTCTGGTCGTGCTCGTGCTGCCGTCGGTCCTCTACCTGGTGGTGATGTTCGTCTATCCGTTCGGCTATGGCGTGTTCCTGTCGCTGCATCCCGCCAAAGGCGCGAGCGGCGCGTCGCTGGCGAACTATCTCGGATTCTTCGGCGATCCGTGGCAGCTCCGCACGATCGCGGTGACGGCGTCGATCGCGGTGCCCAACACGATCGTCACCGTGCTCCTGGCACTCGCGGTGGCGTACGCGATGCGCCGCGGGATCTGGGCCGAGCGTGCGATCACCACGCTGCTCGTCCTGCCGATCGCGCTCGGCACCGTGCTGGTCGCGGAGGGTATCAACGGCTTCTACGGTCCCAAGGGCTGGCTCAACCAGCTGCTGCAGCTCGCCGGTGTCGCCGACCTCCCGCGGCTGACGCACAACTACACGGGCGTGATGATCGCGCTCTTCGTGCAGCACTTTCCCTTCTGCTTCCTGATGCTCCTCGGCTACATCTCGGGCATCGATCCGGCGCTGGAGTCCTCGGCGCGCGTGCTGGGCGCGCGGCCCTGGGTCGTCTTCCGGCGTGTCATGTGGCCGCTGATCGCACCGGGCGCCGCCATCGCCTTCGCGCTCGTGTTCGTGATGAACTTCGGCGTCTTCCCGTCGGCGGTGCTGGTCGGCCAGCCGGCCGGCGCCACGCGCACCATCGCCATCGCCGCCTACCAGCAGGCCTTCGAGCACTACGACATGTCGATGGCCTCGGCCATCGCCGTCGTCATGGGCCTCTGCCAGCTCCTCGGTCTCGCCGTCGTCGTCGCGCTCCGCGGCCGCCTGGCGGCGACCGGGGTCGCCACCGTCGGCGCCGGCAAACGCTAATGAGCGGCGAACGTTGCTGCGACTGACGCGAACGATGCGACCGATCGAAGGTGTCCGTGGTGGCCGCCGCGCGCGAGCCTGATTGAATGCGCGGACGCGTCTGGCGACTCGTCGTCTTCGTCTTCATCGTCGGCTTCACGCTGAATCTCGTCGGCATCGTGAGCCACGTCGCCGTCTCGTCGCTCGCCCGGCGCTGGTTCGCCACGCCGCTGCCCGGCGCATTCACCACCGAGTGGTACGCGTACGCATGGCACGAATTCCAGCTGCCTCAGGTGCTCACCGTCACCGCGACCGTGGCCGCCAGCGTGACGGCGCTCGCGCTGCTGCTCGGCTTTCCCGCCGCGTACGTGCTGGCCCGCCGCGGCTTCCGGGCAAAGAACGCGGTGCTGCTGCTCTATTTTCTGCCGCTGCTCATTCCGCAGATGACATACGGGATTCCGCTCGCCACGTCGCTCTACCGCTACCGCATCGGCGGCACCGTCGCCGGCGTGATCCTCGCCAATCTCGTACCGATGCTCCCGCTCGCGATCTTCGTCCTGTTGCCGTTCGTCGAGCAGATCAGCGAGAGCCTCGAGTGGGCGGCGCGCGTGCATGGCGCCGGCCGCTGGCAGGTGTTTCGCCGCGTCGTGCTGCCGCTGGCGCTGCCGGGACTGCTCACCGCCGGTCTGCTGGTGCTCGTGAACACGGTGGCCAATTTCGAGCTGACGTTCCTGCTGTCCGGCGCGGGCTCGCAGACGCTCGTCGTCGCGCTGTACTACGCGGTCTTCGCCGCCGGCATGCGGCCGATCTACTCGGTGGATGCGATGGCCGTCATCTATATGGGGATCGTGCTGCTGATCCTCGTCGCCGCGCTTCGCTTCGTGCGCCCCACGCAGATGGTGTTCCGCCTCGGCGGAAAATAGGAGAACTCCCATGGATCTCTCGCGACGCGACTTCCTCGCCACCGGCACGGCCGCCGCCGGAGCGACCCTCGCCGGCGCACCGGCGTCAGCCACGCCCGTGATGCTCGCCCAGGCCGGGCCGGCGCCGCGCGGCTTCGATCCGGCCGACGCCGCGCTGAAATACGACCTCGTGATCGCCAACGCGGACGTGCTCGATCCGTCGCAGCGGCTGCGCGGCAAGCGCGACGTCGGGATCAAGAACGGCCAGATCGCCGCGCTCTCGTCGACGCCGATCGCGGCGGAGCGCAGCGCCCAGCGCTACGACGCCGCCGGCCGCCTGACGACGCCGGGGCTCGTGGACCTGCACACGCACTACGGGCCGCTCATCGGCGCCATCGGCCTGCCCGCGGACGAGCTGGTGTCCATCACCGCCACGACGACGGGCGTGTCCGCGGGTGACGCCGGAGCGAACAACTTCGGCGCGCTCAAGCACTGGGTGATCGGTCAGGCGCGCACGCGGCTCTTCGCGTTCGTGCACATCTCGTCGATCGGGCTCGCCGGCGGCCTCGCGCCGGGCGAGATGCTCAACATCGAGTACGCCAACATCGACGCGTGCGCACGGGCGCTGGCCGAGAATCCGGACGTCGTGCTCGGCGTGAAGGTCCGGATCACCGACAACGTCGTCGGCACCAACGGTGTCGAGCCGCTGCGCCGCGCGCGGCGCGCCGCCGAGCTCGCGGGCAAAGGCTTTCGCGTGATGTGTCACATCGGGGCGGCGCCCGGCAACCTCGCCGACGTGCTCGATCTGCTGCGCCCCGGCGACATCCTCACACACTCCTACAGCGGCGCCGGCAACAACATCGTGCAGAACGGCCAGCTCATTCCCGCCGCGAAGGCCGCCAAGCAGCGCGGCGTCATCTTCGACGTCGGCCACGGCGGCGGCTCGTTCGACTTCACCGTCTGCGAGCCGGCGATGATGCAGGGCTGCCACGTCGATACGATCTCGAGCGACATCCACGCGGTGTCGATCAACACGCCGGGCTATCCCACGATGCCGTGGGTGATGTCCAAGTTCCTGGCCCTCGGTCTCTCGCTCGAGGAAGTGGTCGCGCGCGCCACGGTAGAGCCCGCGAAGGTCATCGGCCGCGTGCCCGGGCTCGGCACCTTGCAGGTCGGCGCGCCGGCCGACGTGGCGATCTTCGACTACGTCGACGGCCCGGCCGTGGAGTTCGTCGACACGCGCAACAACAAGCGGAGCGGCACGAAGACGCTCGTGCCCGTGCTCACGGTGAAAGCCGGCCGGCCCTACGGCCGCCCGTACTCCGTGCCGTTCACGTACTGATGAGTCGCGCGGACTCGTCTAGCCCACGTCTAGCCCGGATCATTCGTGAAGCGCCGGGGCGGCGGCCCGGCGCTTCACGAATGATCCGCGCTAGGAGTGCCGGTCGTCGCGCGCCGTGGACCGATCGAGGTCGAGCATCTGCGGGACATGCGGACGCGACTCGACGAGCTCGAGGCGTGTCACACGGAGCATCTGCTGCACGATCTCGCGAATGCGCTCCGCGGCATCCTGGATCGCCGCCAGCCGCGCCGGCGGCACCGCGGGATCCTTGGCGAGGAAATGCAGCTGCCCGATGACCACCGCGAGCGGGTTGTTGATCTTGTGGGCGGCGGCATTGGCGAGGTGCATGACGGCTCGCAGCCCTGCGCTCTCTCGCTCCGCGCGGCGGATGCGGAGCAGCGCCCGCACGGTGGCGACGAGCTCCTCGCGTTCGACGGGCAGAGCGAGGTAGGCGTCGGCGCCGCCCTCGAGTCCGCGCACGCGATCCCCGCTCTTCCTGAACGCGGCGGAGATCTGGAGCACGCTGATGCCCGCGGTACGCGGCTCCTTCTTGATCCGGCGGCAGACTTCGAAGCCGTCGATGTCGGGGAGGTTGACATCGAGGACCATCAGCGCCGGCTGTTCCTCGGCCAGCGCCAGCGCTTCCTCGCCCGTCTCCGCCTCTTTCACTTTGAAGCCTTCGCGGCGGAGGAGGGCAGCCATCAGATCGCGGCCGTCCTTGAAGTCGTCGACGACGACGATGTTGATCGGCGGTTCGGATCCCGGCATGGGGTCTCCCGCGTCTTGCAGTCGAGCGACCGGTCGCCGGGCATCCCCCTCGTCAAGCGCACCGGGATGCCAGAGCCGGCATCGACCAGTTTCTCGCACCGCACGCCCGCGCGCCAGGGGGTTCGTGCGCGCGGAGCCGAGAGCTAGCGGGGGCAGAGCTCCAGGCTGGCGAAGAAGTAGGGGATCTCGAAGGCGGCCGTCTCCGGTGCGTCCGAGCCGTGGACGGCGTTCGCCTCGATGGACGACGCGAAGTCCTTGCGGATCGTCCCGGGCGCCGCGTTGGCGGGATTGGTCGCGCCCATGAGGTCGCGCCATTTCTGAATCGCGCCGTCCGCCTCCAGCACCATCGGCATGCACGGACCCTGCGTCATGAACGCGCACAGGCTCGCGTAGAATGGCCGCTCCTTGTGCACGATGTAGAAGCCGCGCGCCTGCGCGTCGGTCATGTGGATCATCTTCGCGGCGACGATCGTGAACCCCACGTCCTCGACGCGCGCGATGATCTTCCCCGTCACGTTCTTCGCGACCGCGTCGGGCTTGATGATGGCCAGCGTCCGTTGTGTCATGCGCTCCTCTCGTCAGGCCCCGATGACGTTGGCTACGGTGGCGCCCATGTCGGCGGGGCTCTTCACGAGCGTGGCGCCCGCGGCCTCCAGCGCCTTCACCTTTTCCGCCGCGGTGCCCTTGCCGCGCGCGATGATCGCGCCGGCGTGCCCCATGCGGCGCCCTGGCGGCGCCGTCTGGCCGCAGATGAACCCGATCACGGGCTTTTTCACGTTCGCCTTGATGTAGGCCGCGGCCTCTTCCTCGGCGGTGCCGCCGATCTCGCCGATCATCATGATCGCGCGCGTCTCCGGATCGTCGTTGAAGAGCTTCAGCACGTCGATGAAGCTCGTGCCGTTGACGGGATCGCCGCCGATCCCGACGCAGCTCGACTGTCCGATCCCGCGCGTCGTGAGCTGGCCGACGACTTCGTACGTGAGCGTGCCGCTGCGCGAGACGACGCCGACGTTCCCGCGCTTGTGGATGTGCCCGGGCATGATTCCGATCTTCGCTTCGTCGGGCGTGATGACGCCGGGGCAGTTCGGCCCGATGAGCCGGCTCTGCGTGCCGAGCACGAAGTGCTTGGCCCGCACCATGTCGGTCACGGGAATGCCCTCGGTGATGCAGATGACGAGGGGCACGCCGGCGGCCGCAGCTTCCATGATCGCGTCGGCGGCCGCCGCCGGCGGCACGAAGATGAGCGCGCAGTCCGCGCCTTCCTTCTGCACCACTTCGTCGACCGTGTTCCAGACCGTGAAGCCCTCGTGCGTCGTCCCGCCCTTGCCGGGCGTGACGCCGCCGACGACCTTCGTACCGTACTCCTTGCAACGCGCGGCGTGGAACGCGCCTTCCTTGCCGGTGATCCCCTGCACGACGACGCGCGTCGCCTTGTTGACGAGGATGCTCACTTCGCAACCTTCGCGAATGCCACAGCCTTTCGCGCGCCGTCGCCCATGTCTTTCGCCATCGTCAGCGCCAGGCCGGACTCCGCGAGCATCTTCTTGCCGAGCTCGACGTTCGTGCCCTCGGCGCGCAGCACCACCGGCAGCGTCAGGCCGAGCTTCTTCACGGCGCCGATGATGCCCTCGGCCAGGCGGTCGACCCGCAGGATGCCGCCGAACACGTTGATGAACACCGCCTTCACGCTCGGATCGGAGGAGAGGATGCGGAACGCGTTCTCGATCTGCTCCGGCGACGCGCCACCGCCCACGTCGAGGAAGTTCGCGGGCTCGCCGCCGGCCAGCTTCACGATGTCCATCGTCGCCATCGCGAGTCCCGCGCCGTTCACCATGCAGCCGACGTTGCCGTCGAGCTTGATGTAGTTGAGGCCGTACTTCGACGCCTCGACGTCGAGCGGGTCTTCCTCGTGGATGTCACGCAGCTCGACGAGCTCCTTGTGCCGGTAGAGCGCGTTGTCGTCGAAATTCAGCTTGGCGTCCAGCGCGAACACGCGCCCGTCCTTCGTCACGACGAGCGGGTTGATCTCGGCGAGCGAGCAATCCCTCGCGAGGTAGAGCGCGAAGAGGGCTTTGATCAAGGCAACGCCCTGCTTGAGCTGGTCGCCCGCCATGCCGAGGCCGAATGCGAGGCGGCGCGCCTGGAACTCCCCGAGGCCGATCGCCGGATGCGTCC
>QHSO01000066.1 GCA_003220475.1 Candidatus Rokuibacteriota bacterium
CACCCCCCGACGCTCGTCACGCCCCGGCGAAGCCGTGGCGCTCCTCGGTCACGCGCGCGTGATCCGCACCCCCCCAACGCTCGTCACGCCCCGGCGAAGCCGTGGCGCTCCTCGGTCACGCGCGCGTGATCCGCACGGCGCAGACCTTGTACTCGGGAATCTTCGACGACGGGTCGAATGCGGCGTTGGTGAGGAAGTTGGCCGCCGACTCGCCCAGCTTCACGAACGGGACGAAGATCGCGCCCGGTTTCACCGCCTCGGTCACCCGCGCGTAGCCGGTCAGCTCGCCGCGCCGGCTCTCGACCCGGAGCTCGCCGCCCTCGTCCACGCCGAGGCGGCGCGCGTCGCTCGGGTGGATCGCGATCTCGAGGCGCGGTGCCAGCTCCAGCAGCCCCTGAACGCGGCGCGTGAGCGTGCCGCCATGCCAGTGGTAGAGCAAGCGCCCGGTGTTCAGCACGAACGGGTAATCGGCGTCGGGCAGCTCGGCGGCCGTCTCGATCTGGCGCGCAGGAATGAAGCGCGCGCGACCGCGCGGGAACGACTCCGCATAGAGGTAGCGCGTCCCGGGGTGGTCGGACGTCGGACACGGCCACTGCAGCCCGCCCTCGCGATCCAGGCGCGCGTGCGAGAGGCCCGCGAGAAACGGCGTGAGTCGCGCCATCTCGTCGAAGATCTCCGCCGAGCCCGCGTAATCGAACTGGCGGCCGACGTCCAGCGCCAACCGGCGCGCCACGCGCTTGGCGAGCTCCGCGGTGATCCACCAGTCCGGCCGCGCCTCGCCCGGCGGCGGCACGGCGGCGCGAACGCGCTGAACGCGACGCTCGGAGTTGGTGAACGTGCCCTCCTTCTCCGCGAAGGCCGCGGCGGGCAGAAAGACGTGCGCGCGCTCCGCCGTCTCGTGCAGGAAGAGGTCCTGCACGACCAGAAAGTCGAGCTGGCCCAGCGCCTTCTCGGCGTGGTGCAGATCGGGCTCCGACAGCAGCGGATTCTCACCGACCACGTACATCGCGCGCGTGGCGCCGGTGAGGCAGCCCTCGACCATCTCGGTCACGACGCGCCCGGTGCGGCCGGGCGGTCGCACGCCCCACGCCTGCTCGAAGCGCGCGAGCGTGTCGTCGACGTAATGCTGGTAGCCGGGCAGGTTGGTCGGGATGCAGCCGGCATCGCCGCAGCCCTGCACGTTGTTCTGGCCGCGAAGCGGCGAGATGCCGCTGCCCGGGCGGCCCATCTGGCCGACCACGAGCGAGAGGTTCAACAGCGCGTGGGCGTTGTGGATGCCGTTGACGTGCTGGGTGATGCCCATGCCCCAGATCAGGCAGGAGCCGGAAAACGGCGGTTGCGCGTACCAGCGCGCGGCCTGCGCGATGTCGCGCGCGGGGACGCCGGTGACGCGCTCGGCATACTCGAGCGTGTAGGTCTCGAGCGCGCCGCGCCAGGCGTGGAAGCCCTCGGTGCGCTCGCGGATGAAGCGCTCGTCGGCGAGGCCCTCGTCCACGATGACGCGCGCCATCGCGTTGAAGAGCGCGACGTCGGTGCCGGGGCGCTGGGCGATCCAGAGATCGGCCTGCTCGCAGAGCTCGATGCCTTTGGGATTGACGACGACGAGCCGCGCGCCGCGGCTCACCGCGCGCCGCAAGCGCACGGCGATGACCGGATGATTGGCCGACGCGTCCGCGCCGACGACCATGAGGCAGCCCGCCTCCTCGTAGTCCTGGTATGAGTTCGAGGTGGCGCCCGAGCCCATGGACGCGAGCATCGCCTCCACCGAGGGCGAGTGGCACAGCCGCGTGCAGTGGTCCACGTCGTTCGTGGCCATGACGACGCGACAGAATTTCTGCACGAGGTAGCCGTCTTCGTTGGTCGCCTTCGCGCTCGCGAGGGCGCCGAAGTGACCGTGGTGCCGCGCGAGGCCCTCGGCCGTGGCGTCGAGCGCCTCGTCCCAGCCGACCTCGTGCCAGCGGCCGTCGCGCTTGACCATGGGCCGGGTGACGCGATCGCGCGCGTGCACGAAGCCCGTCGCGAACCGGCCCTTGCGCGTGCGATCTTCCCGGGCGTGTCCTTGGGGCGCAGCGCGCCGGTCGGGCACGTGGCCACGCACTGGCCGCACGAGGTACACACCGACGACGCCATCGATCCGTCGCCGAAGACACCGACCTTCGTCGCGTGATTGCGCCCGAGCAGCGCGATGGCGCCGATCTGCTGGACGTCGTCGCAGGCCACGGCGCAGCGGCCACAGAGGATGCAGGCGTCGCGGTCGAGGACGAAGAACGACTTGCTGGCGTCCTCCTCGTAGGCGTGCAGCGCCGCCCATGAGGGCTCGAGTCGCCCGTGCCGCGCGGCGGCGACGCCGAGCTGGCCGAAGCCATTGCGGTCCCCCGCGCGCTCCCCCGCGGGCGTGAGCATCGACAGTGTGAGATCGAGCACCGTCGATCGCACGCGCACGACCTCGGCATGCTGCGTGTCCACGACCATGCCGTCGCGCGCCGGCAGATGACAGGCCGCGGGCGTCCCGCGCTGCCCTTCGACGTGCACGAGACAGGTGCGGCACGCGCCGAGCGGCGCGCGGTCGGGATCCTTGCAGAGCTGCGGCAGCGGAATGCCCAGCCGATTCACGGCGTCGAGCACCGTGGCGCCGTCGGCGAGCTCGATGCGACGTCCATCGACGGTGACGATCATGCGCGCCTCATGGTACGCCGAACTCACGCGGGAACTCGGCGAGCCCCGACAGCACGGCGAGCGGCGCCGCCTGCCCGAGTCCGCAGAGCGAGGCGAGCTGCACCGTTTCCGCCAGTGCCCGCACGCGCGTCGCGTCGACGTTCGTCTCGTCGAGCAGCGCGAGCATCCGCGCCGTCCCCTCGCGACACGGTGTGCACTTGCCGCACGACTCGCGCGCGTTGAAGGCGAGCAGCGTGCGCACCGCGTCGCGCACGCCCGCCGCATCGCCCAGCGCGACGACACCCCCCGTTCCGGGATTCACCGCGCCGCGCGGGACCAACGGTTCGTCGAACTGGCGGGGCGGCACGACGCTGCCGGATGGCCCGCCGAGCACGACCGCGCCGATCGATCCGACGTCGCCGCCGCCGCCGACCTCGTCGATGAGCGTGCGCAGCGTACAACCCACCTCCATCTCGACGACGCCCGGGCGCCGCAGGTTGCCCGAGAGGCCGAAGAGCTTCGTGCCGCGCCCGCCGCCCAGCGCGGCGAAGGCGGCACCGCCGCGCGCGACGATCGGCACCACCGCGAAGAGCGTTTCCACGTTGTTGATGACCGTCGGCTTGCCGAACAACCCCGACTCGACCGGAAACGGTGGACGCGTGCGCGGCATCGCGCGCCGGCCCTCGATCGACTCCAGCAGCGCCGTCTCCTCGCCGAGCACGAAGCCGCCGGCGCCGCGGCGGATTTCGACGTCGAGCGAGAGATCCGACCCGAGGATGCGCTCGCCCATCAGCCCCCACTGGCGCGCCTGGCCCAGGGCCGTCGTGAGCCGTTCGGCCGCCAGCTCGGCCTCGCCGTGGATATAAAGGATGGCGCGCGACGCGCCCGTGGCATAGGCCGCGATCAATGCCGCCTCCAGCAGGCGATGCGGGTCGCCTTCCATCAGATGGCGGTCCTTGAAGATGCCGGGCTCGCCCTCCTCGCCGTTCACGACGAGGTATTTCGGAGCGCCGGCCGCGGCCCGACACGCCGCCCACTTCACGGCGGTCTGGAAATATGCGCCGCCGCGCCCGGCCAGACCCGCGGCCCGCACCTCCTCGATCACCGCTTCGGGTCGGCCGTCCTCCAGCACGCGTGCGAGCGTCGCGTACGTGCCGTGACGGAGCGCGTCGGCGACGTCGTACGGATCGGCGAGACCGCAGCGCTCGGTGAGCACGCGGTGCTGCGCGGCCATCCAGTCGGGCGGTGCGGCGAAATCCCGCTCGGCCATGTTCGCGGCGAGCGCGTTGAGCAGACGCGAGACGGCAGGGGGCCTGACGCGCGCCGCCGTGATCGGCGGCTTGCCGTCGCGCAGCACCTCGACGACCGGCGCGGCCCAGCACATGCCGTTGCAGCCCGCGGCGACGACGGTCCACGCCAGGCCGCGCCGCTGAACCTCGACGCGCAGCGCCTCCAGCGTGTCGGCGGCGCCGACCGCGAGCCCACACGTGCCGACGCCGACGGCGAGTCGAGCGCCGGTGCGCCGACGCTCGGCGTCGCGCCGCAGCATGGTGAAGCGCGCGCCGGGCGAGCCCGACGTCGACGGCGTGGCGGGCGGCCCGCCTCGGCCGGTGAGCGGTGGCGCCGCGTGCTGCGTGGTCGGGCCGTCGAGCAACGCGTCGAGCGCGGCACCGGTCACCCGGCCACGATAGGTATGATCGGCCTCGACCACCGGCGCCACGGAGCACGCGAAGGCGCAGTCCATCGCCTCCAGCGTCAGCGCGCCGTCGCCGGTCGTCTCACCCGCGCGGATGCTCAGGCGGCGCTCGCAGCGCTCGAGCAGCTCGCGCCCGCCGCGCGCGATACACGCCACGCCCGTGCACACGCGGACGATCCGGCGGCCCGGCTTCGCCATTCGCAGCTCGGGGTAGTGACTGGCCACGGCCCAGACCTCGCTCTTCGGCACGCGCAGGTGGGTGGCGACGCTCTCCAGCGTGTCGGCCGACAGCCAGCCTTCGAGGCGCTGGGCGGCCTGCAGCGCGGGCAGGAGCCACGTTCGCTCGCGGGGAAACTGCGACAGCGCTTGGCCGGCGATCATTTCGCGTCAGCGTATCATCGCCGGCCGCGCCGCGGCAGCACGCGGCGCGTCAGCCGTCCTGGCGCGCGAGCGAGTCAGCGCCGGTCTCTACGCGACGCCGACGTGCAGCGCGATCGTGCCGAGGCCGACGCGGCGGTAGCGCACGTCGCGCAGCCCGGCGCGGCGCATCGCATCGGCCAGCCCGGGCGGGCTGGCGAACCGTTCGACCGATTCCGGCAAGTACGTGTACGCCGCGCGGTCGCCGGCCACGAGCGCGCCGATGAGCGGCACGATCCGCCGGAAGTAAAAGCCGAAGATCCGATCCCACCCCGGCACGCGTGGGCGCGTGATGTCCAGGGTGACGACGAGACCGCCGGGCACGGCGACGCGCCGCATCTCGGCGAGGCCGCGCGCGAGATCTGCGAGGTTACGCACGAGGAAGGCCGAGGTCACCGCCGCGAACGTGCGATCGTGAAATGGCAGCGTGAGCGCATCGGCGGCGAGCAACCGCACGCGCGCCTCGCGACGCCGCGCGAGCTTGCTGCGCGCCTCGCGCAGCATGGCCTCGGAAAAATCGGCGCCCACCACGGTCGAGGCCGGGCGCGCGGCCCGCACGGCGAGCGCCAGGTCGCCGGTGCCGGTGGCGAGGTCGAGAATGGGGCCCGGCGGCGCGGCGACGACGGCGTTCGCGGCCAGACGCCGCCACGCGTGGTGGCGCCCGCCGGTCATCAGCGAGTTCATGACGTCGTAGCGCCCCGCGATCCGCGTGAACATCTCGCGGACGGCGCGCGCGGGCTCGCGTTCTACCACCAGAGTCCGCCGACGACGGACGCCAGCACGATGACCGCGATGTAGCCGTTGACGTTGAAGAACGCCACGTCGAGCCGCGACAGGTCGCGCGGGCTCACGAGCGAATGCTCGTAGACGAGAAGCGCCACGACGACGACCCAGCCGACCCAGTAGGGGGGGCCGAGCCGGAGCATGAGGCCGAGCAGCGCGAAGGCCGCGGCCGTCAGCGCGTGGCAGACGCGCGCGATCCGCAGCGCCGCCCGGATGCCGAAGCGCGCCGGCACCGAGGACAGGCGGTGGACGCGGTCGAAGTCGACGTCCTGGCAGGCGTACATGAGATCGAAGCCGGCGATCCAGACGGTGAGCGCGAACCACAGCACGAACGCGGGCGCCTCGAGCCTCGCGCGCACCGCGATCCAGCCGCCGGCGGCGGCGATGCCGTCGGTGAAGCCGAGGATCCAGTGCGAGGTCCACGTGAAGCGCTTCGTGTAGTTGTAGCCGACGAGGAACACGAGCGCGAGCGGCGCCAGCGCGAGACACAGCGGATTCAGTCGCCAGGCGGCGACGAACATCAGCGCGGCGCCGCCGATGGCGAGCGCGCGTAGCTCGCCGACCTGCAGCAGGCCGCGCGGCAGGTGCCGTCCGGCCGTCCGCGGATTGGCGGCATCGATCCAGCGGTCGACGACGCGGTTGGTCGCCATCGCACAGGTACGCGCGCCGATCATGGCCGCGGTGACCCAGCCAACGGTCCGCCACCCCGGCCAGCCTCCCGAAGCGAGCACCATGGCGATGTAGGCGAACGGCAGGGCGAAGACCGTGTGCTCGAACTTGATCGCGTCGAGCAGGTGCCGTGCGCGGCTCGTCAGAGCCCGTAGTCCTTCCACCGGCGCGTGACGAGCTCGCGCACCTCGTCGCTCATGCGAATTTCCTCGGGCCACGCCTGGGCGACGTCGTCGAGCGGGCCCTTCTCGGTCGCATCGACGCCGAGCTTGCCGCCGTACCGATGGCGCAGCGCCGCGTGATCGAGGTCGTCCATCGGCCCCTCGAGGATCATCAGATCGCGCTTGGGATCGATGTTGCCGGTCGCGCGCCAGGCGACCTCCGAGAGATCCTGCACGTTGACGTGCTCGCTGACGACGACGATCGTCTTGGCGAGCATCATGAGGCCCATGCCCCACAGCGCCTGCATGACTTTGCGCGCGTGCCCGGGGTAGCGCTTGCGGATGGAGACGATCACGAGGTTGTGGAACACGCCCTCGGCCGGCATGTTGACGTCGACGATCTCCGGCAGCATCAGCCGCATGATCGGCAGGAAGATCCGCTCGGTCGCCTTGCCGAGCCAGTAGTCTTCCTGCGGCGGCCGACCGACGATCGTCGTGGGGTAGATCGGGCGCGCACGGCGCGTGAGCGCCGTGAGGTGGAACACCGGATACTCGCGCGCCAGCGAGTAGTAGCCCGTGTGGTCGCCGAAGGGGCCTTCGGTCCGTCGCTCCGCGGGATCCACGTAGCCCTCGAGGACGATTTCCGCCTGGGCGGGGACTTCGAGCTCGATCGTCCGGCACGGCACCAGCTCGATGCCCGCGCCACGCAGCCAGCCGGCGAACACGACCTCGTCGATCCCCGGCGGCAGCGGCGCCGAGGCGGCGTAGATCATCGCGGGATCGCCGCCCAGCGCAATGGCCACCGGCATTGTTGTAGCGGGGGCCGCGTGCCCGCCGCGACCCGGCTCCGTCGTTCGCTCGAGCGCGACGCGCTGGTGCTCGGCCCCCCCTTTGTGCGTCTGCCAGTGCATGCCGAGCGTACGGTCGTCGAACACTTGCAGACGATACATCCCAACATTACGCGCGCCGGTGACGGGATCGCGGGTGAACACCGCCGGCAGCGTGATGTAACGGCCGCCGTCGCGCGGCCAGCACGTGAGAATCGGCAGAACGGCCAGCGACGGATTCGCCGTCTCGACGACCTCCTGGCAGGGGGCCGTGCGGACGTGCCGGGGCGAGGCCTTCGCGACGTCGAGCAGGCTGCCGAGCTTTCGCATCTTGTCGAGGAAGGAGCCCGGCAACTTCAGATCGAGGAGCTTCGCGACGCGGGCGCCGAGGTCGTCGAGCCGCTCGACGCCGAGGGCCGTGGCCATGCGATCCGCGCTCCCGAACGTGTTGACGAGCACGGGGATGTCGAAGCCCTCGACGCGCTCGAACAGCAGCGCGATGTTGGCGTCGCCATTGCTTTTACTCACGCGATCGACGATCTCGGTGATCTCGAGATCGCGCGAGACCGGCGTGCCGACGCGACGTAGTTGCCCGCGACGCTCGAGGTGCGCGACGAGTTCGCGCAGGTCGCTGAAGGACACCGCCCTACTCGTGGTGGAAGGTCGCGACCAGCCAGCCGGCGACGACGGGGAAGGCGAGGCTCGGGATGACGCGCACCCACACGAACTTCCACCCCATCAGCGGCGCCTCCCACGCGATGATGCGCTGCAATCCGAACAGCGACCACGCGGTCATGTATGTGACGAGCGCGGGCAGGCCGGCGCCGGAGTGCGCGAGTGCCACGAGAAACGGCACGCTGACCATCGGGCCGCCGGGCGTGATGACGCCCGCACCCATCGCCATGACCAGACCCTTGAAGCCTGCCTCGCGCCCGAAATAACGCGAGACGATCTCCTGAGGCACGACCACCTGGAAGAGGCCCGCGAGTAGCAGCGCCGGTATGAGGCGCGGCAGGATAAAGCCCAGCATGGCCAAGCCGTTGCGCGCGCCGATCGCCGGCAGGGACGGGTCTTTCACATACGCGATCACTGCGAACACGATGGCGAGGCCGGCCAGCACCAGGGTGGAAGGATCGAGGCGCATCGCCCGGGATTATGGCACATCGTACCGCGGCGATTTGTCGGGTTGGGGTGCTCGGAACTAGGCGGAGGCGGCGAGATCGCGCCGCTCGAGGTAATCGAGGATGCGAGACCACTCGACCGGCTTTGTAAAAACGACGTCGGCACCCGCCTGACGCGCGCGCGAGAGGAACGGCTCGCCATAACCGGTGACGACCATGACGCGCGTGCTGCGGCCCGACCGCGCCCGAAGCTCGCGAATCAACACGTCGCCCGGGATATCCGGCAGTCCGAGGTCGCTCAGCACCACGTCGAACGGTTGCTGCCCGACGAGCTCTGTCGCCTCCCGGCCGTTGGCTGCAGACTCTACGTCTGCGCCCTCGGCCCGGAGGAGGAGCGTGAATACCTCGCGGATGTCCTGGGCGTCTTCGATGACAAGGATGCGAAGACCCCTGAGGCTCATGGATTCTTTGTGGTTGGCCTATTTAGCAATCGGGATGCCAGTAGGCCTCAGCGTCCGTGAGGATTGCTATACTGCTCGAGCGTTGGATGCGCTCGGCGCGAGTCTCATAGAGGGTCTGGAAGACGCGGTCGTCGTCACCGACGCCAGGCTCACCGTGGTGGCGTGGAACGCGGTGATGGAGCGCCTGACGGGCCTCGCCCGCACCGCCGCGCTCGGCCGGCCCGCCGCAGAGACGCTCGACTTCCTGTGCGACATCGACGTGGCCTCACAACTCGCACGCGCGCTCGGCGGCGAGACCGCGACCACCGGTGACGCGCGATACGAGTTTCCCTCCGAGCGGCGCGGTGGCTGGATCTCCGCGCGCTACGTGCCGTGGCGTGACGACGCGGGCACCATCGTGGGCGTCATCGGCTTTCACACCGTCGTGACCGAACGCCATCGACGCGCGGCGTTCGTGCGCGCGCTGGAGTCCATCGGTCGATCGCTGACGTCGTCGCTCGACCTCAACGAGACGCTCGACACGATCGTGCAGCGCGCGCTCGAAGTCATGGCGGCGGACGCGGCGCTGGTCGTATCGGGGGACGCTCACGCCTCCGAGCTGACGGTGCTGCACGCCGCGGGCCGTCTCTCGGATCATGACGCCGGCACGGGATCCATTCCGCTCGGCGGCGGCCCGGTGAGCCGCGCCATCCTGAAGGGCGAAGCCGTCACCACCACGGACATGCTGCACGACGAGGACGCGTGGCAGAGCGACGGCGTTCGCGCGGTCGCCGCCGCGCCGCTGCGCAGCAAGGGACGCGTGCACGGCGCGCTCGTCGTGCACTACTGGTCGGTGCGGACGCTGGGCGAGGAAGACCTGGCGGCGCTGCAGCTGCTCGCCGAGCACGCCGCGCTCGCCATCGACAACGCGCGCGTCTACGCGGATGCCACGCGCCGCGCCGAGCGTCTGCGCGAGCTGACGGACCTCGAGCAGCTCGTGACCGAGTCGCTCGTGGTCGACGACGTGCTGCGCCGCATCGCCCAGGCCACCGCGCGACTCCTCGACGCGCCGATCGTGCAGCTGTGGACCGCCGATCCCGCCGAGCGCGTGGTGCGGCTGTCGGCCTCCAGCGTCGAGCCCGGCCTGCCGGAGGTGCGCATGCCGCGCATCGTGCCGTTCGGCGAGGGCGTGGTGGGCCGCGTGGCCGAGACGAAGACGACCGTCTATGTCGGCGACGTCACCGGCGACCCGCGCGCGCTGTCCGGCGAGTGGGCCCGCGAGACCGGCATCGCGCGCATGCTCACGGTGCCGGTGCTGGCGGGCAACGACGACCTGCTCGGCGTGCTCGTCGTGCGCGCGCGCGACGACAGTCTCGCGAACGACGAGCACCGGGCACTGGTGACCTCGTTCGCCGCGCGCGCGGCCATCGCCATGCAGCACGCGCGCATGTACGCCGAGGCCGTGCATCGCGCGGGCCGGCTGCGCGATCTGGTGGCGGTGAGCCAGTCAATCACGGGCTCGCTCGACTCCGCGGACGTCATGCGTCGCATCACGCAGGCGGTGGCGGGCATGCGTCCGGGCGCACTCGGCGCCGTGCACCTCTACGATGCCGCGCGCGGGGTGCTGCGCGCCGAGGCATTGTCGGGCGCCGAGTGGGACGGACTGCCGATCGAGCGGCCGGCCAACGTGGGGCTGCCGGGCGTCGTGTTCGAGGCGCAGACGCCGGTGCTGGTGCCGCAGCCGCTGACGCACCCGCGCTCGATCGCGCGCGACTGGTGGCAGAAGCGGCCGAAAGGCACGTACTACGGCGTGCCGATCGCCGTCGGTGAGACGTTCGTCGGCGTCCTCGATTACATCCTTCCCGATGGCCTGCCGGACGCCGAGGAGCAGGAGGCGCTGCGCCTGCTCGCCGCACAGGCGGGCATTGCCCTGCGCAACGCCGGGCTCTACCAGACCGAGCGCGTGCAGGCCGAGCGCATCCGCGCGCTCGCCGCCGTCAACCAGCAGATGTCGAGCACGCTCGATCTCGACGAGCTGCTGCGCACGATCTGCGAGTCGGCGGCGGCGCTCATCGGCGTGCGCTTCGTGGCCTTCTGGCTGGCCGACGAGCACGCGCGCACGGTGACCCTGGCGAGCACCAGCGAGCCGGAGATCGCGGGCGATGCGCCACGCCGCATGGCGTCGTACGACCTGGGCGCGACCGGGTGGGTCGCGCGCCATCGTGAGCGGCTCGTGATCGATGACATCACGAACGACGACCGCATCATGGACGGCGAGTGGCTCGAGCGCTGGGGACTGACGGCGTACGCGGCCTACCCCGTGCTGGCCGGCGACGAGCTCCTCGCGATCCTGGCGTTCCTGAACTCGACGCCGATCCGCGTCGGCGAGGATGCGGCCGACGTCGTGGACATGTTCCTGGCGCAGGCGAGTGTGGCCGTGCGCAACGCGCAGCTTTATCGCGAGGCGCAGCGCCGGCGCGACGTCGCCGAGACGCTCGCGCGCGTGGCGCGCGAAATGACCGGCAGCCTGGAGGTCGAGCGGATCGCGGAAATGGTCACGCGCGGTCTCGTCGATCTGCTCGACACGCGCGCGGCCGCGCTGTATCGCTACGACGCCGAGACGGGCGGGCTGCGCCAGCTGGCCGCGTACGGCGCCGGCGCCGACGTCGTCCGCGGCCTCGATTTCCGCGCGGGCGAGGGCGTGCCCGGCTGGGCGATCGCCGAGCGCAAGATCGTGACGACGCCCGACGTGTTGCGCGAGCCGCGCGTGAATCTCTCGCCGGAGCTGCGGGAGCGCGTGGTACGCAACGACATCGGCGCCGTCGTCGGCGTGCCGCTGCTCACGCGCGACAGCATCGTCGGCGCGCTGGCGCTGGGCGACCGCCGCGGCCGCGAGTTCTCCGCCGACGAGTTGCAGGCGCTGCAGGCGTTCGCCGACCAGGCGGCGCTGGCGCTGGAGAACGCGCGGCTGTACGCCGCCGCGCAGGAGAGCCTCGCACGGCTGCGCGAGACGCAGGCGCAGCTGGTGCAGGCGGCGAAGATGTCCGCGCTCGGCCAGCTCGTCTCGGGCGTGGCGCACGAGCTGAACAATCCGCTCAGCGTGATCATCGGCTACGGCCAGCTGCTGCTCGCGCGCGACGTGCCGGCGACGCTCAAGCGTCCGCTCGAGCTCATGGTGGCGCAGGGCGACCGCATGGCGAAGATCGTCCGCAACCTGCTGTACTTCGCGCGCCAGCGGCCGCCGGAGCGCGCGGCGGTGGACATACGCCAGGTCATGGAGCAGACGCTGTCGCTGCGGCTCAATCACCTCACGCTGTCCGGGATCGCGGTCGAGCGCGACTTCCCCGACGCGCTGCCGGTGATCAACGGCGACGCGCAGCAGCTCGAGCAGGTGTTCCTCAACCTGCTCCTCAACGCCGAGCAGGCGATCCACGAGACGAAGGCCGCCGGCCGCATCGCGCTGCGAGCACGGCTGCGTCCCGACGGCCGTGCGATCTTCGCGCAGGTGGTCGACGACGGGCCCGGCATCCCGGCCGACGCGCTGCCGCGCGTCTTCGAGCCGTTCTACACGACGAAGACGGTCGGCATGGGCACCGGTCTCGGGCTGTCGGTCTCGTACGGCATCGTGCAGGAGCACGGCGGTCGGCTGACGGTGGACAGCCGGCCGGGCGAGACGACGTTCACGCTCGAATTGCCTGTTACCGCACTGCCGACGCCACGGGCGGCCGCGGGTGAGCGGCGCGTCTTCGACGGCGTCGGCAAGCTCGTGCTCGTCGTCGAAGACGAGCCGAGCGTGCTGGACCTGGTCGTGACGCTGCTCAGCGAGACGGGCTGGCGGATCGACGTCGCACCCGGTGGCCGCGCCGGGCTCGGGCGCGTGCGGCGCAATCGGTACGATCTCATCGTGTCCGACATCCGCATGCCCGACGGCGACGGCCAGGAGTTCTATGAGCAGGCGCTCGCGCACGATCCCGCGCTGCGCCACCGCTTCATCTTCATCACGGGCGACACGGCGGGCGACGAGTCACGCACGTTCATCGAGGGCGCGGAGGTGCCGGTGGTCGAGAAGCCGTTCTCGCCGACGGCCTTCGAGGAAGCCGTATGGCGCGTCATGACGGCGGCCGGGCCGTGACCAAGGCCGAGCTGATCTCGATCCTGGCGAAGACGGCGGGCGGCTCGCGCGCGTCGGCGGATCGCGCCTTCGGCGCGTTCGTCGTCGGCGTCCACGAGTCGCTGCGTCAGGGCAAGCCGGTCACGATCTCCGGCTTCGGCACGTTCGTCGTCGCCCGGCGCGCCATGCGTCACGGGCGCGATCCCCGCAACGGTTCGGTGATCACGATCCCCGGCGCGCGCGTGCCGAAGTTTCGCGCGAGCCGCGCGCTGAAGATCGCCGTCCGCTGAGGCGTCCGCGGCGCGGCGATCGCTAGCGCTTGCCGCCGCGCTCGACGCGCTCGAACTTCTCGATCTTCGGCGGGCGCTCGATCTCGATGCGCGGCGGGCGCTCGACGCGGTCGGGACGGTCGATACGGTCCGGACGCTCGATACGGTCCGGACGGTCGACACGATCGCCGCGGTCAACGCGATCCGGGCGCTCGACCCGATCGACGGTGGGACGCTCCGCCCGATCGAGGCGGTCGATGAGCACGGGCCGGAGCGCCTTGGCGTCGGCGACCGCCGTGCGCTCGCGCTTGTCCTTCTTCTCCGGCTTCTCACGCGGCGTGCCGAGATCGCCGTCTTTGCCGGCTTTGGTGTCGGACTCGCGCTCCGACGGCCTCGACGGATCAGCGTCGCGATCGCGCGGCTTGCCGACGTCCGCCTCGCGGTCCTGCGCCTGCGCGCGCTCGACGGCGGGCGGCGTCGAGGCCGGCACGTCCGGCCGCGCGATCCGTGGTGGCGCGATCGGCGGCGGCGTCAGCGTGACGACCGGAGCGGGCGGGACGATGGCGACGGGCGTGGTCGGCACGGCGGCGGCGACGCTGCCGACCTCCGGTCGTGTGGCGCGATGCTCAGAGCGGTTGCTCGAGCGAGGGTCGACGGTCGGTGCGGGCTGCGTCCGCGCCAGCGGCGCGGATCCCACGATGGCGCGCCCACCGTCGGCCATCGGAATTCCGCGCGACACGTCGGCAGTGGATTCGGGCGCACGCTCGGCGCGCACACGACGCATACCTTCTTCGCCGAGCCGCGCGACGGCATGTTCGAACTCGCCGAGGCGGCCGCGCAGCGTTTCGAGCCGCGCGCGCAGCGTGTGGCCGAAGCCCGGATTGCCCTCTTTCCCGCCGATCGGCACTGCCGTGAGCGCGAGGATCGCGAGCACGATGCCGGTGCCGAACAACGCCGCAGCCAAGCCGTGGCCGACGCGCGTCGGTCGCCAGCCCCAGCGACCGGCAAGATCCGGGTCGCGCGTGAAGCCGTATCGGACGACGAGTGTGCAGACGACTACCGCGGCGACGACACAGGCCGTCGCACTCCAGAACAGCGCGTACCCATAGACGTCCATGCCGTCCACGGCAGCAAGCCGCTTGCCGATCAGCGACGCGGCTCGATGGGGTCGTGCTTGTCGAAGCGGCGGATCGCCCGTTCCAACGTCTGTGTCATCTGGGTGACAAGCGCTTCCACGCCGTCGAGCCGACGCTGGAAGCTCTGCACTTCATTGCGCTGCCCGGCGGCGCTCGACGGGGCGCGGCGGTCGAGCATCAGCACGCTGCCCGCGAGCATGGCGGTGAGCGCAAAGGCCACGACAGCAAAGGCATGCGCGAGATGGGTGACGAACAATCGGCGGTGCGTCGCCTCGATCGGATCGTCCTCCGCCGGCGGTGCGAGGCCATATTTGAAGCCGACGACACATACGGCGATTCCGCCAAGACTGCTCGCGAGGACGCACCCGAACAGCGCGTAGCGAGCGAGTGCGTCCATGCCGCTCGTCTGCCTGCAACGACTACGCCACGTCTCGGCGCCGTGCAGTGATGCGGCCGTGTGACTCGCGCTGCCGATCCGATGTGACCGGCGCTGCCGGGTATCGGCAGTGGGCGTCAGACGCTCAGTAGCGCCCGAATTTCCACGAGACCTCGAATCCGAGGCCGAAGTCAGGGCTGCCGTCGGTGAGGCCGACGAACACGTACGGCGACGCGGTCACCGTGCGCGCGAGGCGGAACTGCACGATACCGGTCAGCTCGACCGCATCGTCGCCGTTGCTCACGATCGCGCGCCGCCAGTCCAGCATCACCGTGCCCGCGATATCGCGAGTGAACTGCCGGCCGATCCCGACGCTGAACGCCGGCCGGTTCCGGAAGTGCTGGTGCGGCGGGTCGCCCATGACCATGTAGCTGACATCGCCGAGCACGAAGAACTCACGAAACCGTTTGTCCCACTCGACGCCGAAGCCGACGTCCCATTCGCCGGTGCCGAGTCCTTTGCCCGCATCCGCCGTCGGCGCCTTCACCTTGAGGAACGGGGCGACGCCCGGGACGAACGACTCCGGCCCCGGATCGTCGAGCAGATAGTAAAGGCCTTTGAAATAGAGGTCGCCGAAGCCGGCGTCCCTGCTGCGTCGCTGTCGATCCGACTGCGTCGGCTGCCCATCGATCACCACCACGTTCGATTCGGTGTCGAGATAGAGGAGGGAGGCGGTGACGCCGACGTCGAACCGCTCACCCAGGTAGCGAAACGTCACGGGCGCGTAGACGCTGCGCGTGGTGTCGTTGGTGCCGAAGTCGCCCTGATCGTAGCCCGCGCCGAACTTGAGCTGAAAGTGCTCACGCCCGGGCGGCGGTTGCGTCTCGGGCCGCTCCGTGGCTTTCCGTTCCTGCGCCGCGGCGCCGACGGTGGAGACGAGCACGGCACACAGAAGTGCGACGGCAACCCGAGTGATTGGCATGCGCGACCTCCGACGACGCGGCAGGTGACGGCCGTCTCAGCAGACCACACGGTCGCTCAGCGGTCAACGCACGTTGGCGCGTTGACCCATCGCGCGCACCATGGTCTAATCGGCCGTCGTTGCGCTGATCCTGGGGGATCGTCTAATGGTAGGACGCCGGGTTCTGGCCCCGGTAATGGGGGTTCGAGCCCTCCTCCCCCAGCCATCATCGCGCGTCTGGCCGGCCCCATCGTCTAGAGGCCCAGGACACGGCCCTCTCAAGGCTGAAACACGGGTTCGAATCCCGTTGGGGCCACCATTGCTGGTGGGACACGTATCACCGAGTAGCACTTCTCCGTACGATCCAGGTCCGGCAAACTGATAGCCGCGCGTTGCACCCTCGT
>QHSO01000258.1 GCA_003220475.1 Candidatus Rokuibacteriota bacterium
AGGGGGGACTCGAACCCCCACACCCTTGCGGGCACATGACCCTGAATCATGCGCGTCTGCCAATTCCGCCACTTCGGCTCGGAGGGCGTCGTTCATAATACCCAGCAGCGATGGTCAGTCAAGCCGAGGGCAACGGCGACCGGACGATATCGACCAATCGCCGGGCGCGGCACGAGTACGAGATCCTCGAGACGGTCGAGGCCGGGCTCGTGCTGCGAGGGACCGAGGTCAAGTCGCTGCGCGACGGGGGCGTGAACTTCAAGGATTCGTACGCGACGATCCGCAACGGCGAGGGCTGGCTCGTGGGCTGCCATATCAATCCCTACAGTCACGGCACCGACGCGAACCACGACCCCGACCGCGACCGGAAGCTGCTGCTGCACCGCAAGGAAATCGGCCGCCTGACCGGCAAGGTCGCCGAGCGCGGCCTCACGCTGGTCCCGCTTCGACTCTACTTCAAGCACGGCCGCGCCAAGGTCGAACTGGGGCTGGGCCGCGGCAAGAAGCTGCACGACAAGCGCGCCACGCTTCGTGAGCGCGACCAGCGCCGTGAGATGGATCAGGCGGCGCGCACGGTGACCCGCGCCGGCGGGCCGCGGCGACGGAGCCGGGACGAAGATTAGCCGCGGCGACGGAGTCAGGACGAAGAGTGGTCGCGACGCCGGGCGGCGTCTATACTCGGTGGTACGCCGCGCGCTCGCGGCGACTCAGACTAAGGGGGGCGACAGGTTTCGACGGGGATCAACGAGGTCCAGGCTGCGTCTCGAGGTTTCTCACCCCTCGTAAATAAGTGAGAACCATCTAGCTGCCAACACACAGCTAGCTCTGGCGGCCTAACAACCGCTAGTGTCGGCCAGGTCGAGCCATCAGGGCCTGGGAACCGGCATCATACTCTGGTGGCTGGCTCTGAACTTCGCCTCAGGGGAAGAGCGAGACATATGAGGCTGGCCCCGCGGTCCTCCTGCCGGATGGAGGGTCGAAGGGCGAGAGAGCAGTAAGATAAACCGGCTATCGACGTAGACGCCTGCGGCTGAGGGTTTCCGGACGTGGGTTCGATTCCCACCGCCTCCACCATCTTTTAGCGCGGCGCGCACCTAGAGCAGCGCGCACGCTTCCTCGAAGTCGAGGCGCGGCAGGCGTGGCAGTACCTTGGCCGAATCGCCGTGCCCGACGTTGCACAGGAAATTCGACTTCACGCGGCCGTCCGGAAAGAACTCGGCGTCCACTTTCGCGTTGTCGAAGCCCGACATGCCGCCGACGTCCAGCCCGACCGCGCGCGCGGCCAGCATGAAGTACGCGCCCTGCAGCGTGCCGTTGCGAAAGGCCACGATCTCCGCCAACGCCGGGTTCTTCGCGTAGTTCTCCGCCATGTCCGGCCGATGGGTGAATAGCTTCTTCGGCATCCACTCGTAGAAGCGCGTGTCATAGCCGATGATCGCCGTCACCGGCGCCTGCTTCGTCTTGTCCACGTTGCCGGGACTCAACGCCGGCAGCAGCCGCGCCTTGGCCTCCGGCGTGCGCACGAACAGAATGCGGGCCGGACACGAATTCGCGCTCGTCGGCCCCATCTTCATGATGTCGTAGATGCGCCGAAGCTCGACGTCGCTCACCGGCGTCGGCAGCCAGCCGTTCTGCGTGCGCGCCTGGAGAAACAGCCGATCCAACGCCACCTGATCGAGGGCCGCGGTCACGCTCGTCCTCCTGGTCGCTGCGCTTCGCGGATCGCGCTCCAGACGCGCGCGGGACTGGCCGGCATGTCGAGCTGCCGCACGCCGAGCGGCGCCAGCGCGTCGAGAACCGCAATCATCACCACCGGCAATGCGCCGACGGTCCCGGCCTCGCCGGCACCCTTGGCGCCGAGCGGATTGAGCTTCGTGGGCACCGGATGGCTTTCGACGACGACCTCCGGCAGCGAATCGGCGCGCGGGATCGCATAGTCCATGAACGAGCCCGTGAGCAGCTGACCCGAGTCCGGGTCGTACACGATCTGCTCCATGAGCGCCTGGCCCACGCCCTGGGCGACGCCACCGTGGATCTGGCCCTTGAGGGTCAGCGGATTGATCACGGTGCCGACGTCGTCGGCGATCACGTATGCGACGAGGGCGACCGCGCCCGTCTCGGGATCGATCTCGACCTCGCACACGTGGCACCCGTTCGGCCACGTGTCCGACGGCGGCGAAAACGTCGCCGTTTCGTACAGCCCAGGCTCGAGGCCCTTCGGCAGCGCGGCGGGCTGGAACGCGGCGCGCGCGACGTCTTTCAGCGGTAGCGTGCGATCGGTGCCCACCACGGCGAAGGCGCCGTTGGCGAACGTGATGTCGGCCTCGGCGGCCTCGAGCATCTTCGCGGCGATCCGCCGGCCCTTGGCGATGATCTTGTCGGCGGCCATCCAGATCGCGGTGCCGCCGATCACCGTCGAGCGCGAGCCCATCGAGCCCATGCCGAACGCGACGCGATCGGTGTCGCCGTCGACATAGCGGACATCGCCCGGATCGAGGCCGAGCCGCTCGTGCAGGATCTGCTTGAACGTCGTCTCGTGCCCCTGCCCCTGGTTCTTCGTCCCCATGAAGAGCATCGCGGTGCCGCCGGGCGAGAAGCGGATCTCGGCGAACTCCGGCTGCGGGCCCGCCGCGCGCTCGATCGCGTTGGCGACGCCGAGCCCGCGAAGCCGGCCGCGTCGACGCGCCGTCTCGCGGCGCGCGGCAAACCCGCCCACGTCGGCGAGCTTGAGCGCGGCCTCCATCTGCGTCGAGAAATCCCCGCAGTCGTAGGTCACGCCGGTGGCCGTCCTGTACGGCATCGCCGAGGCGGGGACGAGATTGCGGCGCCGCAGATCGATCGCGTCCAGGCCGAGCTCGCGCGCGGCGTCGTCGATGAGCCGCTCGATCACGTACGTCGCTTCGGGCCGTCCGGCGCCCCGATACGGGGCCGTCGAGTTGGTGTTGCTCAGCACGGACGTCACCTGCACGTGGGCGGTCGGGAACGTGTACACGCCGACGAGCGTGGCGATGTTGCTGAACGTCGCCAGCAGATTGCGATCCGACGACACGTACGCGCCGACGTTCGCGAGCGTGCGCACACGCAGCGCGAGGAAGCGGCCGTCGGCGTCGAGCGCGAGCTCGGCGTCCGTCACGTTGTCCCGCGCGTGCTCGTCCGCGGGAATCGCCTCACGCCGCTCACAGCGCCATTTCACCGGTCGTCCCAGCCGGCGCGCCGCCCACAGCACCAGCCGATGCTCGGGATACTGCCAGCCCTTGGTGCCGAATCCGCCGCCGACGTCGCCGGCGATCACGCGGATCTGGTGCTCCGGCACGTTCAGGATGTTCGTGGCGAGCGCCGTCCGCACGCGATGCGGATACTGCACATCCGCGTAGAGCGTATAGCGCTGCTCGCCGGCGTCCCAGACGCCCAGCGCGCCCCGCGTCTCCATGTATTGAGCGTGGACGCGACTGATGACGTAGCGCCGCCGCACGACGCGCGCGGCGCCGGCGAACGCCGCGTCGGTGGCGGCGCGGTCGCCGACCTCGTGCACGTTGGAGATATTGTCCGGGCACTCGTCCCAGACCGCCGGACCTCCGACCGCGTCGGCGGTCGCGGTCACCGACGGCAGCGGCTCGTAGTCGATGACGAGCCGTTCGGCCGCGTCCTCCGCCTCGGCGAGCGTCTGCGCGATCACCATCGCCACCGGGTCGCCGACGTAGCGGACCCGGTCACGTGTCAGGCCGCGGTGGGGCGGGGCGAACATCGGCGAGCCGTCGGGGCGCCTTCGCTTGAGGGTCATCTTCATCGTCCCGAGGCCGGCGACGTCAGCCCCCGTGAAGACCCCCAGGACGCCGGGCGCTCTCGACGAGTCGACGGCGTCAAAATTGCGAATGCGGGCGTGCGCGTGGATCGAGCGCACAAAGACGGCGTGCGCTTGACCCGGCAGGCTGACGTCGTCGTGGAAGCGCCCCTCGCCGCGCACGAGGCGAGCATCCTCGAAGCGCCTGACCGATTGGCCGATCCCGAACTGTCCCATGAGGCGGTAGTGACTCATTTTGAGGACGGATGGTCAAGCGAGGCAGCGACTTCGTTGGAACATATGCGGATAAAAATGCAGCTTCCGTAGAAGTACCAATCCGCATACGATCGCGAAGTGCGCGGAAACGAAGGGCGAATCTTTGGCAACGAAAGTGCGTTCGACTGCGCCGGTGAAAATCGTGCACGCCGGGTCTCGCGCGGCTGATCGATGAGCTCTCTCGAGACAGCCGGGACCAACGGCCCCTTCCTCGACGGCAGCGTCGTTCCGCTGGGCAACATCGAGCCTCCGCGGTTTTCGTCCCCAGGGGCGATGTGCTGCAGCCGGTCATGTGCCAGTTCGCCGGTGGCGCCACCTCGCCCGAGCTCTGGGAGGCCTTCAAGTCCCTCGAGACCAAGGTTCAGCTCGAGGCACCGGGCGTCGTCGCGGACGTCCTCGCGGCACGGCGTCCACGGTTGATCGTCGACGTGCCGAACGATCCACGCGTTCCGACCGACTGGAAGCGATTCGGCGCGGCCGCGATCTTGCTCGTTCCGCTGGTTCGCGACGATACTGTCATTGGCCTCGTCGTCCTCGATACCACCGCACCGACGATCGACGCGCGCCAGCGCCGGCGAGCCTCGCAGCTCGCCCGGGCCATCATGCTCGCCATCGATAGCCCGGGTTCGGGTCGGGAGATCCGCAGCCGCTTGCGCGCCTCGGAGACGATGCTGAACGTCGGGCGGACGATCGGCTCGACGCTCGAGCTGCAGGAGGTCGTTCGACGGATCACGCGCGAAGCCGCGCAGGCCGTCCGCGCCGACTCCGCCGGTATCTATTTGATGACCGAGAGCCGCGACCGGCTGTTGCCGTACGCCGCCTATCACATGCCCAAGGAGATCCTGGACACGATCCGCCGGCGCCCGATCATTCTCAAGCACTTCCAGGATCTGCAAACGCACTGGTCGGCGGACGTCCCCAACGATCCGGTGTTCCAGGCTCCGATCTTCCGGCAGTTCCCGGCCAAGTCGCTGATCCTGGCCCCTCTGCGCGCCAAGGACGGGGTCATCGGCGTGCTGGCCTGTGCCTGGTGGACTCGCCGGCATCGCGTCACTCGCGAGGAGATCAACCTGGTGGAAAGCCTACCGTGTTCTCGATGGCGATGAAGATCGAGATGGCGCTGATGAGCAAGAGCAAGTCGTCGGCGCTCCGGACGACACTGCACGGCCTCAAGCAGGACGCCGCCGTGATGATGGCGCAGATGCGCGAGGTCGTGCCGCCCGGCGAACTCCTGGGCTTCAGCCGGGCCGTCAAGCGGCGGCGTCGGGTCCGGTCGTGAGCGACCCCCGTTTGGGGGGACGAAAAAACCCTCGCGCGGGTGTACAGACCGTCACCGGCGCGTGGTCTACTCAATCGACGTAGTCGAGCGCTGAGTCGAGGAGAACGCAAGTGGCGCAACGGGTGGAGCGGCACGTTCCTCACGGCGGTAACGGCGTCCGACCGAAACTCCAGGCCCTGGACCGTATCAGCGTCGCGATCGTCGACGACCACGAGATCGTCCGGGCCGGTCTCAAGCAGGCGCTCGAGCGCGAGTCCGACATCGCCATCGTCGGCGAGGCGCGTACCGGCAACGAGGCGGTCTACATCGCCGAGACGCTCCGTCCTCACGTCATGCTGCTCGACGTCAAGCTCGAAGACGTCGAGGGACCCGAAGTCTGCCGGCGGGTCCTGGCCGCATCGCCCGGCACCGCCGTGGTGATGCTGACGAGCTACTGCCAGGACAACATCATTCTCAAGAGCCTCAACGCCGGCGCCAAGGGTTATCTCATCAAGGACGTCGAGCTCGCCGAGGTGAAGCGGACGATCCGCGCGGTCTACCGCGGGCACTCGGTGCTCGACCCCAAGGTCGCTCCGCGCGTGATCGCCAACGCCACCAACGGCAACGGCGGCCGGCCGGGCACGAGCCTGTCCGAGCGCGACGTCGCGATCATCCGGTACGTGGCCGGCGGCCTCACCAACAAGGAGATCGGCTCGCTCGTCCACCTGAGCTCCCACACGATCAAGGATCGCCTCGAGAAAATCGCGAACACCTTCGACGTGCGCTCGCGCGCGGAGATCGTCGCCGAAGCGTTCCGCGCCGGTCTGATCTAGGACGGAATTCCCGCGGCCGCCGACCCCCGATGCGGGGTCGATGGCGCCTCCGGTTCACCCGCGCGCAGCCTCCGCCTGCGGGCAAAAAAATCCCCCGCGCGCCTGTTGGCGGCGCGCGCCCC
>QHSO01000259.1 GCA_003220475.1 Candidatus Rokuibacteriota bacterium
GGTCGCACGTAGCCCGGACACGTCCCAACTCCCGTCGACGATCTGCACTTCGGAACGCGCGAACACTCCGCGCCAGTAGACCGACCTGCCATCCGGGCTCGGGCGCGGTTCGCCGCCGTCGAGAATCTGGAAGCTGCCAAGCATCCAGGCGCTCTCCTGGCAACCGGTGCCGAAGGGCCAACGACCGGTCACGCGGTAACCGCCATCGACGGGCACGGCCCGTCCGCCTCCCTGCACGGCGGTGCCCGCAATCGCGACGTCGCGCGCGTGCCCGAAGATCTCCCGAACGCCCTCGTCCGGCAAACCGAGCGACACCAGCTGCGCGATGTTGTTGTTGCAGAGATTCCAGCCGACCGAGCCGGCGCCTTCGGCGAGCAATTCGACCACGCGTAAGTACGTGAGCGGGTCACACTGCAGACCGCCCAGCTCCCGCGGTCTCACGAGGCTATAGAAGCCCAAGGCATGGCACTGCTCGACCAGCGCCTTCGGCAAGCGCTGCTCGCGCTCGAGCTCAGCGTGATACCTGCGGATGACGGACTGCAACGTTGCCGCGGCCTGCACCACCGGCTCCGCGTCGAGATCGGAGGGCAACCGTTCGTCTTCGGCAATTGGCCGCATTCGCCCGCTCGAGCCGGGATGTTCCGCTTGCGACGTCGAGGTGTCAAGCGACCGAACACGCCGGCGATGACGAGGCCGATGATAATGTCCGGCCACGACGAGCCGCTGAGCCCGACGGCCAGCGCCGCGAGCAGGACGGCCACGTTCGCGACGACGTCGTTTTGGAGCACGCGCCGCTGCTCGCGCGTGACGTCCCGAATCTCGCAGCAATCGTCCACCGGCGTAAGCTACGCGAGGTCTGGGGCGACTTGAAGATGGCGGGCCATCCGGCTAGGATGCGGTCTCTCGTCGGCCGTATGCGGTGCACCGTCGAAAAGGAGTGGGTCGTCATGAAATTCGCCTCGATTCTCGCCGCCGGCATGCTGCTGCTCCTCTCAGCCTCGGGCGCCGTCGCCCAGACCGACTGCAAGAAGCTGGTCCCGCCGTCACCCTGGGGTCCGAACGACCAGACCGGGGCGACGAACCGCGTGACGCCGGCCGTGACAAAAGCCGCGGCGGCCGAGATCCAGGAGGGCAAGGTCGTCCCGATGTCCTATCCGCTCGTGGACGGCGTGCCGCTGTTCGGCACACGCTTCACGAAGACGATCCTGACCGCGACCTCGCTGGCGCCCGGCGCATCCTTCGGCGAGAACGAGCTGACCTACATGGAGGACACGTGGCTGAGCCAGAGCCACGTGGGAACGCACCTGGACGGACTCGGCCACATCGGGCGCAAGGACTGCTACTTCAATCAGATCGCGATGGGCAAGTACATCACGCAGAACAACATGACCAAGCTCGGCCTCGAGCACCTCAAGTCCTTCGCGACCCGGGGCGTCCTGATCGACGTCGTCAAGGTTCTTCAGCAGTCGGGGAAGTTCAAGGGCAATTCCGCGTGCAAGAAGCCGTGCGTCGACAAGGGCACGGTTCTGACGTCGGCGGATCTGCAGGCCGGCCTCAAGATGTACAACGTCACGCTGCGCGAGGGCGACATCGTCATCATCCATACCGGGTGGGGCGATCTGTTCGAGCAGTTCCCCGCCCAGAACGCCACCTACAACTCGGGCGAGCCCGGCATCGGGAAGGACGCGGCGAAGTGGCTGGCCGACCAGAAGGTCGTCGCCGTCGGCTCCGACACGTGGGCCGTTGAGGTCATTCCCGGCGAGGATCCCAAGGAGGCGTTCATCGTTCACAACATGCTGATCACCGACGCCGGCATCCACATCATCGAAAACGTGCGGACGGATCTCATGGCGGCCGAGGCCGCGCGGACGAACCGAGCGACGTTCTTCTTCAACATGACGGTGCCGCGGGCCGTCGGCATGACCGGCAACTTTGTCGGGATCGACGGCATCCGGTAAAGCAGTGGCGGTGTCCTCGGCTGTGCCGCCGGCGCGTGCGCGCACGCGCCGGCGGGCTGCACTCGTGCTGGCGCTCGTCGGCGTACTGATCGTCGGCTCTCTCGGCGCGGGCGCCGACGAGCGCCGGTACACGATCGCCTTCGCCAATCTCACCGAGGAGCCCGGCGCGACGCTCGGGGCGACAGGATTCACCGGTCGCGAGGTCCGCGAGAGCTTCGTCCTCGCGGCGCGCCGATTGCCGGTGGACCTCGTCTTCTACGACAACCGCCGCGACAGCCGTACGGCGCTGGACAATGCCGGCGATGCCGTCCGGCGGCGCGTCGATCTGTTCATCGAGTATTTCCACGAGCCCGGTGCCAACGAGGCGGTCGCGCGCGCGTTCCGCGAGGCGCGCATTCCCGTCCTCGCGATCAACTATCCAGTCGGCGATGCGCCGCTCTATGCCGCCGACAACGTCACGGCCGGTCGCATCGGCGGCGAGGCGCTCGCCGAGTTCGGCGCGCGCGCGTGGCAGGCAGCCGACGTGATCGGTGTCGTGGTGGGCGCGGTGAGCAACCGGCACGACGGGGTCCCGGAGCGTGTCCAGGGCCTCGTCGACGGGCTTCGCCGGCGGCAGCCGTCGACCCGGATCGTCAGTCTCGATACACAGGGCAACCCCGCGACGGTGGCGACGCTGATCGGCAAGCTTCTCGCCGCCCAGCCGAAGGCCAAGCTTCTCGTCGCCGCGCTGGACGATACGACGGCGCTCGCGGCCAAGAGCGCGCTGGAGGCGGGCGGGCGCCTGGCCGATGCCGCGATCGTCGGCTTCGGCTGCGACCGATCGATCCACGGTGGCGCCAACGACCGCAAGGAGATCGATCCCAGCAATCGCGGCAGTATCGTCCTCGGCTCCGTCGCGTTCTATCTCGACCGCTACGGGTATGACGTGCTGCCGCTCGCGCTTCGCGTACTGCGCGGCGAGCGTGTGCCCTCTCGGACGATGACCGCGCACAAGCTGATCACGGCGGCCAACGTCTTCAGGGAATATCCGCCCTACGACATGCAGTGACGTCAGTGGAGCGTCGGCGCGACGAAGAACAGACCTTCGGTTCCCGTCTCGGCGCCCGGCGTCGAGGCGAAGGTGACGCCGCCCACCGGACTCAGCGACACGGCGGGATAGAGGCCCAACGAACCGACGCGGCGACCGGCACCGACCTCGTCGCCGAGCGCCACCACGCGAACCATGCCGCGCGGCGACGTCATGAATACGGCGACCTGCACGGCGCTGCCATCGAGAGCGGCGGCGAACGCGACCGTGCCGTCGGCGGCGAGCGCCGGCCAGAGCGAGAAGTGCGAGAACGTCCCGCCGTCGGGCGCCGGTTCGCCGAGGGCGATGACCTTCCGCACATGCTCGTCGCGGATGACAAAGACGCCCTGCTCGGCCTCGGCGTTCTTGAGCACGGCGGTGAACGCAACGGCGCCCGCGTCGTTCAGCGCGATGCGCTCGGAGAACTTGACGAAGATTCCGCCGATCGGGGTCTCGCTTCCCGCACCCGTGAGCATTCGCACCGTCGCCCCGTCAGCCGCGAAGACCCCGCCAGGCACGGCCCGGCCCTCGACCACCGCGGCGAATGCGACGCGACGTCGATTGTTGATCGCGGGCGGGCCGAAGCCGGCGAACGTGCCACCCGCCGGGGCGGGATCGCCTTGCGCCACCACCTTCGCCAGCCGCCCGGCAATCACCGTGTACACGGCCTCCACGGTCTCGCGCCCGCGCCGCACCGAGGCCAGAAACGCGAGATCGCCGTGATCGTTCAGCGCCGGAGCGTCGACGGCCGCGATCGTTCCGGACGCCATTCCCGGCGCGCCGCGCCCCGTGAGCACGACCGGCCGCAGACCGCGCGCGTCGCGCACGAAAATTCCCTCGACGGTGCGGCCGCCGACGATCGCCGCCGCGAACGCCACGTCGCCGCGCTCGTTCAGCGCGGGAATCGGGTGGCGGCCAAAGCCCGAAAACGTGCCGCCGCCCGGCACGGGATCACCTTCGGCTACCACGCGGACCGTGCGCTGCGGCGAGGCGAGGAAGAATGCCTCGCTGGCGGTCGAGCGCAAGATGGTCGCGAAGAACGCCACCTGTCCTTTCGTGTTCGCCGGCGCGACGATCGGCAGCGCCTCGACGCTGAAGTGCTCGAACGTGCCGCCGCCCGGAGCGGGATCGCCGGCGATCGCCACGGCCCGGACGGAGGACTGCGCGCGTGCGCCGGCGACGGTCATGCTCACGAGGAGCACGCTCAACACCGCCGCGAGCTTGTGCGCGGGCATGGCGGGAGAGTATCGCCATCCGGGCCCGCACGACAATGAAGCGATTCGCCATCGGTACGA
>QHSO01000260.1 GCA_003220475.1 Candidatus Rokuibacteriota bacterium
CTCGTTCGCGACGTCCATGGGCTACTCGCGCGAGATGCTCGCGCGCCCCGTCGTCGGCATCGCCCAGTCGGCGAGCGGCTTCAACAACTGCCACCGCCACTTTCCCGAGCTGATCGACGCCGTCAAGCGTGGCGTGGTCGCCGCCGGCGGCTTGCCGCTCGACTTCCCGACGATCTCGCTCGGCGAGGTGTTCCTGTCGCCGACCAGCATGATGTTCCGCAACCTGATGTCGATCGACGTCGAGGAGATGATCCGCGCTCAGCCGATGGATGCAGTCGTCCTGGTCGGCGGCTGCGACAAGACGGTGCCCGCGCAGCTCATGGGCGCCGCCTCGGCCAACGTGCCCGCCGTGCAGCTGCTGGCGGGACCGATGATGCCGATGCCCTACCACGGCGAGCGCCTCGGTGCCTGCACGGACTGCCGGCGCTTCTGGGCGAAGTACCGCGCGGGCGGACTGAGCGCGACGGAGCTCCAGGAGATCGAGGGCAACCTCGCGACGACGGCGGGCACCTGCGCGGTGATGGGCACCGCCTCGACGATGGCGTCAATCGCCGAGACCCTCGGCATGGCTCTGCCGGGCACCGCCGCCATCCCCGCGGTGCACGCGGATCGCCTGCGCGCAGCCGAGGCCAGCGGCCGTCAGGCCGTCGCGCTCGCCGCCGCGAAGCTGACGCCGTCGAAGATCATCACCGCGAAGTCCGTCGAGAACGCGCTGCGCGTGCTGCTCGCCATCGGCGGCTCGACCAACGCCATCATCCATCTCACCGCGATCGCCGGGCGCGTCGGCGTGTCGGTCTCGCTCGAGCGCCTCAACGAGCTGAGCGACTCGACGCCGGTGCTGGTCGATCTGAAACCGACGGGTCAGCACTACATGTCCGATCTCCACGCGGCAGGCGGCGTCGGCGCCGTGCTGCGCGAGCTCAAGCCGCTGCTCCACCTCGATTGCCTCACGGTCACCGGTGAAACGCTAGGCGCCCGGCTGGCGGCGGAGCCGACGTGGGTCGACCGCGCCGTCGTGCGCGCGCTCGACGATCCCTATCAGAAGGCGGGCGGCCTCGTGGCGCTCTTCGGCTCGCTCGCGCCCGGCGGCGCCATCCTCAAGCGCTCGGCCGCGAACCCCGCGCTGTTCGAGCGGGAGGCGCGCGCCGTCGTGTTCTCGTCGCTCGACGATCTCGCCGCGCGCATCGACCGCGCCGATCTCGACGTCACGCCCGACGACTTCCTGGTGCTCCAGAACGCCGGCCCCAAGAGCGGCTACGCGATGCCGGAGGCCGGCTACCTGCCGATTCCGGCGAAGCTCGCGAAGAGCGGCGTGAAGGACATGGTGCGCATCTCGGACGCGCGGATGAGCGGCACCGCCTACGGCACCATCGTGCTGCACGTCTCACCGGAGGCAGCCGTCGGCGGCCCGCTCGCGCTCGTGAAGACGGGTGATCGCATCCGGCTCAGTGTCGCGCGCCGCGCGATCGAGCTGATCGTGGACGAGGCCGAGCTGGCCCGGCGCCGCGCCGCGTGGCGTCCGCCCGCGCCGCCGCCGACGCGCGGCTACGCGAAGCTCTACATGCAGTCGGTGCTCCAGGCCGAGCACGGCTGCGATTTCGACTTTCTCCGAACACAGGAGCCGACAGCGTGAACCCCAAGCGCATCACCGGTGTGCTCTCGCCCGTCGTGACGCCGTTCAAGGCCGATCTCTCGCCCGACGCGGACAGGTTCGTCCGACAGTGCCGCTGGCTCCTGTCGCAAAACGTCGGCCTCGCCGTGTTCGGCACGAACTCCGAGGCCAACTCGCTCGCGACGGAGGAAAAGATCGAGCTGCTGGATCGCCTCGTGGGCGCCCGGCTCGATCCGGCGCGGATGATGCCGGGCACCGGCTGCTGCGCGCTCACCGATTCGGTGCGGCTCACCCGCCACGCGGTGAAGCTCGGCTGCGGCGGCGTGCTGATGCTGCCGCCGTTCTACTACAAGGGCGTGACGGACGACGGGCTCTTTCGCAACTTCGCGGAGATCGTGGAGCGCACGGGCGACAGCGCGCTGCGGATTTACCTCTATCACATCCCGCCGGTCTCCAATGTCCCGATCACGCTCACGCTGATCGAGCGGCTGCTGAAGGCCTATCCCGGCGTCATCGCCGGCGCGAAGGACTCGGGCGGCGACTGGAACAACACGAAAGCGATGCTCGATCGGTTCGCCGCGTCGGGGTTCGACGTGTTCCCGGGCGCCGAGACGTTCCTGCTGGCCGGCATGCGCAACGGCGGCGCCGGCTGCATCAGCGCCACCGCCAACACGAACCCGGCCGCGATCGCGCGCCTCTACGACACGTGGCGCGAGCCCGACGCCGACGCGCAGCAGAAGCGCCTGGACGAGATCCGCGGAACGTTCGCGAAGTATCCGATGATCCCCGCGCTCAAAGCCGCGATCGCGCACTGGTCGGGCGATGCCGAGTGGGCGACCGTGCGTCCGCCGCTCGTGGCGCTCACGCGCGAGCAGGCGGCCGCGCTCGTGGCCGATTTGAAGGCGCGCAACTTCGACATGCCCGGACTGCGCGCGTAGACTCGAACGTATGGCCCTCGAGCATCCGTGGAGCGAGCCGCCGGCGGCGGCACAGACGATCGACGTCGCGCCCGGCGTGCGCTGGCTGCGCATGCCGCTGCCCTTCCAGCTGGACCACATCAATCTGTGGCTGCTCGCGGACGGCGACGGCTGGACCGCGGTGGACACCGGCGTCGCGCTGGTTCCGACGCGCGAGCGCTGGGAGCAGCTGTTCGCGCACGGGCTCGACGGCAAACCGATCCGGCGGGTGCTCGTGACGCACTTCCATCCCGACCACATCGGCAATGCGTCGTGGCTCACCGAGCGCTGGAACGCCGATCTCTGGTGCACGCAGACCGAATGGTTGGCGGCGGAATACGCCTTGCGCAGCCGTGACGACGCGGACCTCGACCGCCGCGTGGCGCATTATCGCCGCCACGGCATCGCCGAGGAGCACACGGCCAAGATGCGCGCGCGCGGCAACCACTATCCCGGCCTGGTGGGCGCGCTGCCGTTTCATTTCATGCCGATCGCGGATGGTGAGACGGTGGTCGTCGACGGCCGGCGCTGGCGGGTCATCACCGCGCGCGGCCACTCGCCGGAGCACGCGTGTCTCTGGTGCGAGGACCTGCGCGTGCTGATCGCGGGTGATCAGGTGCTGCCGAAGATCACGACCAACGTCAGCGTCTGGCCGGAGCGGCCGCGCGAGAATCCACTGCGCTACTATCTCGACTCGCTCGCGCGCTTCCTGCGCCTGCCCGCCGACACGCTGGTGCTGCCGTCACACGGCCTGCCGTTCCGGGGTCTGCACCACCGGCTGTCGACGCTCGTCCAGCATCACGACGCGCGGCTGGCCGAGGCCGCCGACGCGCTCATCGAGCCCAAGACCGGCGCCGAGCTGATTCCCGTCCTGTTCCGCCGCGAGCTCGACACCCATCAATTGGGCTTCGCGATCGGCGAGACGCTCGCCCACCTGAACTTCCTCGAGGCCGAGGGCCGCGCCGTGCGCGAGCTCGGCGCCGACGGGATCGAGCGCTTCCACAAGCCCTGAGCGCGCTGCTGCGCGGATCGGTGGCATCGGGCGTGCAATACTGAAGGGCGATGACGCCGAGCACCGTGGGTACCGCCGGAAACGGCGGCTGACGGCGGAGGCGTTATTACAGCGGGCGGGGCCACGTGCCGCTCGATTTCGGGTGAAAACCCGAATCATCGAGGGCCGACGCCCCGCCCGTTGGCTGTTTAGATGGGGGGCCACGAAATGGCCCCCCATACCCCCCGATCACTCGGCAGCGCCCCGGCGAAGCCGTGGCGCTCCTCGGTTAACTGATCCCCAGTTCGGCCAGCTTGGCGTCGGTGGGTTTCCCCGTCTGGCCGTCCCAACCTGCCATTTCGTAGTAGGTCTTACGCGCGGCGAGGAACTCGTCGGGGTCGATGCGTGCGCCTTTGATGGCGCCGTTGCCGATGCCCTCGTGCATGCGCTGCGGCAGCACGTCGTCCGCCGGAGTGAAGCCCTCCCGGTTGTTGAACATGCGCGCCAGCGTGTTGTTGCGCTCGCCCACCTT
>QHSO01000067.1 GCA_003220475.1 Candidatus Rokuibacteriota bacterium
CGGCGTCGCCCGTCCTGCGCGTACGCACGGTGAGCACCGGCAGGACGGCGAACACGGCGACGGCGCCGCCGATGTGCAGCCAGAGCCAGCCGGCGTGAGTCAGCAGCGCGCCGAGCACGATCTGGGCGTAGATCAGCGCCGCCCCCACGAGGGCGAGACGGCGCAGGCCGCCGTCCACCGAGGCCGGCGCCTTCGCGGCAGGCGAGGTCAGGTACGCGAGCGTGGCGATGAGCGCGAAAAAGGCCTGAGCGAGCGGCCCGTGCACCAGCGCGAGCTCATCGCGCAGCAGCACCACGCGCAGGCCGCCGAGCGCGCCTTGTGCGATCACCGTGGCGACCGCGACGAGACCGAGGGCGCGCAGCGCGGGGCCACGGCGCCAGAGCGCGGCGGCGAGGGTCAGCGTCAGCAGGCCGACCGTCGCGCCGAGCAGGCGGTGGCTGTGCTCGTAGAACACACCGCCGACCATGCCGGACCATGGATAGAGGAAGAGATTGTGCCCGAACGTGTTGGGCCAGTCCGGGACGGCGAGCGCCGCCCCGGTGTTGGTCACCAGGCCGCCGAACACGATCAGGACGGCGGTGGCGACCGCCGTCCCGAGCGCCAGACGATGAGCGAGCCTCACACCTTGCTCCGCGCGCGTGTCAGTGGTGGCGCCGCGCCCCGGCCCCGACCGGCGCCTGCGACTGCGGCAGAAAGTCCTCGCGCGCGTCCGGATCGCTGTACTCGTAGGGCCCCCGGTACACGGTCGGAACGTGGGCACCCCAGTTGAGGTGTGGCGGCGGCGAGGGCGCGGTCCATTCGAGCGTGTTCGAATTCCACGGGTTCAGTGGCGCCTTCTTGCCGGCGAAGAGCGACCAGAAGAAGTTGATGACGAACAGGATCATGCCGGCGCCGAGCATCAGCGCCCCGTACGTCATGAAGACGTTCCAGTGCTGCTGGTGCTGCAGGAACTCGTACTGCATCGGGTTGTAGATCCGTCGCATCTGGCCGCCCACGCCGATGATGTGCATCGGGAAGAACGTCCAGTTGAAGAAGATGAACGTCGACCAGAAGTGCAGGTGGCCGAGCAGCGGGTTCATCATCCGGCCGAACATCTTGGGGAACCAGAAGTAGATGCCGGCAAAGGCGCCGAAGATCGAGCCGCCGAAGACGACGTAGTGGATGTGGGCCACGATGAAGTACGTGTCCTGGATGTAGATGTCGACGGGCGTGCTGGCCATGAAGATGCCGCTCAGGCCGCCGATGACGAACATCGACACGAAGCCGAGCGCGAACAGCATCGGCACGGTGAACTGGATCCGGCCGCCCCACAGCGTGCCGAGCCAGTTGAACGTCTTGATGGCCGACGGCACCGCGATGACCATTGTCGTCACCGTGAAGGCCATGCCGAGCGACGGGCTCATGCCGGACACGAACATGTGGTGGCCGTAGACGATCCACGACAGGAACGCGATGGCGATCATCGAGAACGCCATCGCGTGGTAACCGAAGATCGGCTTGCGCGAGAAGACCGGCAGGATCTCGGAGGCGATGCCCATGGCGGGCAGGATCAAGATGTAAACCTCTGGATGGCCGAAGTACCAGAAGAGGTGCTGCCAGAGCAGCGGCTCACCGCCGCCCGACGGCGCGAACCACGACGTGCCCAGCGTGCGGTCGAAGAGCAGCATGGCCACCGCCGACGTCAGCACCGGCAGCGCGAGCAGCAGCAAGATGGCCGTGATGAACAGCGACCACACCACGAGCGGCATGCGGAAGAGGTGCATGCCCGGCGCGCGCATGTTGATGATGGTCGTGATGTAGTTGATCGAGCCCATCATCGACCCGATACCCATCACGAACAGGGCGATGCACCAGAGGTTCTGGCCCCAGTTCACGCCGGTGTACTGCGGCACCGCGGACAGCGGCGCGTACGACGTCCAGCCGGCGGCGGCGTGGCCGCCCTCGACGAAGAAGCCGCTCAACATGATCACGCCGGCCGTCGCCGTCACCCAGAACGAGAGCATGTTGAGGGTGGGAAACGCCATGTCGCGCGCGCCGATCATCAGCGGGATGCAGAAGTTGCCGAACGCGCCCGCCAGGATCGGCATGATCACGAAGAAGATCATGATGGTGGCGTGCATGGTGAACGCCATGTTGTAGGTCGAGGGCTCGAGGATGCCGCCGGTGTCCTTGAGGATCACGCTCAGGCCCGGCACCGCGGTCTCGGGCCACGCCAGCTGCCAGCGGACCATCAGCGCCAGCAGGCCGCCGATGATCATCATGAACAGTCCCATGAACAGGAACTGGCGCGCGATCATCTTGTGATCGGTGGAGAAGACGTACGTGCGCACGAAGCTGGTGTCGTGGTGCGCGTGCGCGGTATGCGCGGTCGCGGCGTGGGCGCTCATTTCTTCGCTCCCCCTCCCGTCTCTGCCGTCAGGTTCTCGGCCGCCCACTTCTTGTAGTCCTCGGCCGAGTGGACGTAGATCCAGCCGCGCATGCCGGAGTGACCGAACCCGCACAGCTCGGCGCACGGCCACTCGTACTTGCCCGGCTTGGTCACCTCGAACCACGCGATGATCGACCGACCGGGAACGGCGTCCTGCTTGACGCGGAACTGCGGCACGAAGAAGCTGTGGATCACGTCCTGCGACTTGAGGTCCACGTGGATGACCTTGTTCACGGGCACGTGCATCTCGTCGAGGAAGACCTTGTCGGAGTTCGGATGCTTGACCTGCCAGTTGAACTGCTTGGCCGTGACGTCGACGACGAAGTCGCTGGGCGGCCGCGTCATCTTGATCTTCGACCACGCGGGCGCCGACAGCGCGGTGAGCACGACGAGGATGAGGGCGGGCACGATCGTCCACACGATCTCCAGCGTCGTGTTGCCGTGCGTGTAGCGGGCGCGGCGGCCGGGGCGGTCACGATACATGATGAGGAAGGCGATCATCGCCGCCGCCACGAGGACGAAGGTGACACCGGTGATCGCGTAGATCAGATGGAACAGCCAGTCGATGTCACGGCCGAACGTGGAGACGTTTTCCGGCAGCCACCAGTCGAGCATGGGCTCTGGCTCTCCTTACTTGCCCTTCATCTCGAAGCTGACCTTCGTCGTCTGCCCGGCCTTCACGTCGACTTCCTTGTCCTGCTTGCCGAGCGTCTCGTGCCAGACCTCGATCTTCTGCTTGCCGGCGGGGACGTTCTCGAGCTTGGCCACGCCGTTGGTGTCCGTCACCGCGGCGATGCCGGGCACCACCGCCAGCCAGCCGAGCATCCACGAGTGGACGTCGCACGTGAGCTTGATCATCTCCGGCTTCTCGAACTTCTCGGTCATCGTCTTCTTGAATTTGGGCTGAGCCTTGTTGATGGCGGGATTGGCCGTCGAGTACGTGTGGATGTTGTGCAGGATGTCGTCGGAGTTCTTCAGCTCCATCTCGCCCGGCGCCATCACGCTGACGTGGGGCACGAACTTGCAGCCGTGCTGATCGACGACGGCCTTGATCGGCTTGGCGCCCTTGGCGTTCGGCGCGGAGGCGACGGCGTTGGCGAGGCCCTTGTTCGAGCCGACGACGACCTTCTCGATGGTCGCCTCCTGCCCGCACTTCTCGGTATCCTTGTTGACCTTCAGCTTCTCGACCTGGGGCGCGCCGTTGTACTTCACCTCGACCTCGACCGTTCCGCCGCCCTGGGCGCCCGCGAGTCGCGGCCCCACCGCAAACATCACCGCGCTGCCGACGAGCGCCATTGCTGTCAGCGCCACGAACGTCTTGCGCATGGATCGTCCTCCTGCGTGGCTCGAGCTGCGTGGCTCGAGTTCCTTATCGTTGAGTTCCCTATTGGACGGCGCGGCTCCGCGCCGCGCGCACGATCAGCCCCAGCACAGCGAACGTGAGAAGAGCGACAGCGGGAGGAATGAAGAACCTGCGGTTCGACTGCGGCTCCTCCAGCCGCAGATAGTACCACGAGGTCAGCGACATCTTGGGGCCGCTCTCCCCCGCGCCGCCCTCCCACGCTTGGAACGCGACGGGCGTGAACACGCGCGGACGGAAGCTCGGCCGCTCGGTGCCGGTGGCCGCGAGCGAACGCTTCATCACGAGCGCGTACTGGCCATTCTTGAACACCGCCTTGCCCGACGCTTCGCCGCCGGGTATGGCCGCCAGCTTCGTCGGACCGTGCGCGCTCAGCTCGCTGACGCCCTTGCCCTGCTCCCAGCGCAGCAGATAGACGCCGGCGGTGGCATCACCCATCAAAAAGTACGGACGCTCCGTCCCCGTCGGCTGCTGCGGAGCGAACTGCAGCGAGATCGCGTCGGGAAACGTCGTCTTGCCGTCGCCCTTCGTCTCGCTCGGATCGTCCCAGGTGAGATGGAACGCGATTTCCTTGTCGTTGTAGACGGCGCGCACACTCACCAGGTCGATGGCGGGGTTGAAGTTCCGCGGATCGACGATGACCTGGCCCTCGAGCAGGATGTTGTTCGGCGTGATCTTCTTCCAGAAGTCGGCGGCCGGATCGTCGGGAATCGCGTCCTTCACCGAGCTCACCGTCACGAGCGTGGCCGGCTGCGGCGAGTCCGGCCCGAGCGACACGATGTAGTTGGTCAGGTGCCAGATGTCCTCGGGCTTCTCGACGGCCTCGAGGAACGCCGGCATCGGCGTGCCGAGCACGCCGTTGGCGATCCGCGTGGCGATCTCCGTGCGCGAGCGGCCGCCGCGAAAGTTCCAGCGCTTGGTGAGGTTCGCCGGCGCCACCGGGTTGCCCCACTCGTCCTTCAGCTCGGGGTGCGAGGGACCGTCGGCGCGGCCCTCCGTGCCGTGGCACTTGTGGCATTCGATAGCCTCGAACATTTCCTTGCCGCGCTTGATCGACGCCTCGGAGGAGCCGACCTCCTTCGGCAGCTCGAGCTTCTTCGGCGGCTCCTTGAAGGCCTCAGGGCGCTCACGATGCGGAAGAGATCCTGATCGGTGGGCGTCTTGTTCGCGGTCGATCGGATCTTGAACAGCCCTTTGGTGAAGTCGCGCGGCTTGGGCAGCAACAACTCCGCCGCCGCCCCCTTCCCGTCCCCCTTCTCCCCATGACACCCCACACACTTCCGCTCGTACACCACCTTCCCCGCATTCGCATCCTGCGCCCACGCTGGCGCCGCCGTGAAGACGACAGCAAAGAAAGCCAGCCCGATCGAACCGAAGGTTCGATCGAGAGGCGATGGGGGGGTTCGGGGGGAGCCGCAGGGGCCCCCCGATCTATTAGTGCGAGGCATGCTCGCTCGCCTCCCACCGTCGCGGCTGCTGTCCCGTCGCGTCGTAGAGATACATGATGACCTGCCAGATCTGCTCCTCGGTCAGCCGGTCTTCCCACGGCGGCATCACCGAGTTCCACGGCGTCGATTCCTTCGGGAGGCCCGGACCGCCCTTGGCGATGCGCCAGAAGAGGAAAGCCTCCTGCAGCATCGCGATCGTGCCCGGATCCTGAAAGTTGGCGGGCGGCGGATTGAAGCCCGGCGCGAAGTGGCCTTTGCCGTCGAGGTTGTCGCCGTGACAATAGACGCAGTTACGGATGTAGATCTCGCCGCCTTTCGACACGTGCTCGCGGAACTTCGCGGCATCCTTGCGCAGCGGATTCTCCGCGCCCGAGATGTTGAACTCCTTGTTGCGGAACTGGATCGAGGCCGGCGGCGCCGGGTGCACGGCGCGCAGCTCGGGCGGCGCCTGCGGCTTCGCCGCGGCCTGCGTGTAGGCGTAGTAGCCGACGAGCAGGGGGATCACGATCACGAGCGCGATGCGCAGCGGGCGACGCTCGGGCCGGACCAGCGTTGTCCAGATCGGGCCGATGAAACTGCGCCACGAGTCCCTGTCGGAGGAGACGAAGACCATCACGGCCATGAAGATGATCGCCAGGTAGAGCGTGAGCACGCTCCAGGGCGCCGGTGGCCGGATGCCGAAGCGCAGGATCACGAAGGCCAGTACGAGGATCAGCACTGCCTGCAGGAATCGCGAGCGGAGGAGTCTCATTTCAGGGTGAGCAGGAAGGCCAGGAGGTCGACGTATTCCTTCGACGTGAGCCGCGTGCCGAAATCCTGCGGCATCACGCCGGGCGGAAAGTTCGCCACCGTCCCCGCGCCCTTGGGGTCGAGGATTTTTTTCATGATGTAGTCGGGCGTCTGGATCTTCGCGATCTGCGAGAGATCGGGTCCCACCTGGGCGGCACCGATCTTCCCCGCCTTGTGACACGCGATGCACGTGCCCTTACCCTGAAACACCGCTTCGCCGGCCTTGGGATCGCCGGGAATCTTCAGCTCGGCCACCGCACCGGCGCCGCCGCTCCCCGCGCCGACCGTCGCGGGCACGTCGTTGAGCGTGACGTCCACGTTGCCGCCGAGCGACTCGAGAAACGCCGTCAGCGCCCAGACCTCGGAGCGGTTGAGCGCGATCGGCGGCTTGTCGACCGCCGGCATGATCGGCGGATAGCCCTCCACGATGTACGCTGCGGGCTGCAGCAACGACTCGAGAATGTAGGCCTTGGCGCTCATGCCGGGCTTGGTCTTGGCGGCACGGGCACCGATGCCGGCCAGGTCCGGCGCGCGCGTTCCCTTCTGGCCGATCCGGTGACAGATCTCACACGTGCCCTTCGTGTGAAAGATCTCCTCGCCGGCCTTCACGAGCTGCGCGGGCGTGACGTTGCCGCCCTCGAGCGACAGCTCTTGCGGCGGCTTGGACTCGATCTGCGGAATCGAGTTCGCGAACATCGCATAGCTGCCCATCACGAGCACGGCAAAGACGCCGACGCGAACGACGACGGGGACGCGCATCAGGCACGCATGTCATCACGACCGCCGGCGATCACCGGCGCCGCGTGGCCGTGGACCTCGGCGGCACCGCGCTCGCCGAGCCCGCCGAGCCAGAAGATGAAGAGCACGAGCGCGAAGAACGCGAGCGTCACCACCGTGATGACGTTGGCCGCGTAGCCGAGCGCGGGCGTCGCCGCGTCCACCGAGCTGTCGCGCAGGACACCGTAGACGTGCCAGTGTTGGCGGATGCCCGACCGCGCGAAGCCCATGAGGCCCATGAGCCAGGTGAAGGTCACCGCCAACAAGATGAGGACGTACTGCGAGTGCGGCGCGATCGTACCCCAGCGGATCTGGCCCGTCGTCCGGGCGCCCTTGAACATCGGGATGTCGATCGCCATCACGAGGACGATGGCGGCCAGCACGGCCAGCACCTGGTAGACCGAGAATCCGATGCGGATGATCGACTCCACGAAGTAGCCGTAGACGCCGTAGAAGACAACCACGCCCGCGGCCGCGGCGAACGCGGCCCACTGGATGGCCATGCCCGTCTTCACCCACGATTTCGTCGGAATCTTGTTGGCGCGGCGGTAGAGCACGAACGACAGGAACGTCGTGAGGATCATGAGGTTCACGACGGTGTTCTTCGCCGACATGACGCCGAAGAAGCCGAGCAGCGGGTGATGGGTGCCGCCCATCGCGCGCGCCTCGTCGAGCGTGACCACCATCGAGCGCGGCGTGGCCCAGATCATGAAGCCGACCGTGAGGATGATGAGCATCGGCGGCACGTACTTGCGGTAACGCTCGGAGCCGGGGATGCGCTCCATGCCGAGCCACAGATAGTAGTTGCTGCCGAGGAAGAGCACGCCGATCAGGATGGCCTGGATGATCCACAGCCACGACATGAAGCCGCCCATCATCGTGATGCCCATGGTCTGGTTGAACGCGTAGATCTCGCGGCCCAGGTAGTAGCCGGCGAACGGCAGCACGATGAACGCCGAGAGCGCGATGAAGTTGCCGATGTAGCCCATCCAGTCGTAGCGGGCACGCTCTTCCTGCGTCTGCGCACCGAGGAACCGGAAGGCGGCGTAGGCGCCGCAAATGGTGCCGCCGAACACGATGTTGGCGATGAGGCGATGGATGTTGATGGGCATCCACGTGTAGTTGTTGATGGCCGCCCACACCCCACCCTTGAGCGCACCGGACTCATCGATGCCGGCCGGGGACATCATGAACGTCACCCACGAATTGGCGACGACGAGGATGGCCGTGCCGAAGAGGTTGCTGAGGACGCCGAGGCCGACGTGGATCCACTTGCGCGATCCGGAAAGCCAGTTCCAGCCGTAGTACCAGAGGTAGACCGTGAACGTCTCCGCGAAGAACAGCAGCGCGTAGACCCAGTACGTCGGGAAGAAGATCGAGGTCATGTACGTCCAAAACTTCGGGTAATAGCCGACGAACAAAAACAGGAGGAAGGCGCCGAGCAGCGCCGTCGTTGAGAACGCCGCGAAGGTCAGCTTCACCAGCTCGTGGGAGAGCCAGTCGTATCGTGCCTCGCCCGTTCGCCAGCCGATCGCCTCGATGATGACCGCGAAGATCGGCACACCGAGGATGAACGCCGCGAAGTTCAGATGCAGCTGCGCCACCGCCCACACGGCCAGACGCGATCCGAACACGGGAAACGCGCGGTACGCAGGCTCCTTCGCCGCATTCTGCGCCGTTTGCGCATCGACGGGGAGCACCGCCAGCACGGTTAGCGCGACGCCGCAGAAAACCAGCAGCCAGACGGCACGGCGCGCAAAGGTCACGATGGGAAAACCCTCTCGAAAGACGCGCTTGTTCCCGCAGTCACATGAGCGTCGAGGCATGTTGTATGGCCAACTCCTTGGTGTGTCAAGCGAAATGTACCCCAACCGGTTTGACACACTCGAGCGCGAGGCATAGCATGACGAACGGAAAGCCCGATGAAGCCGCGGATGTCTCAGCGCATCCAGTTTTCCCTCGCCTATCTGCTCGTGGCGGTCATCGTCCTGTCGTTCTTACAGAGCTGGCTGCTCGCGCCGCGCACGATCGAGATCCCGATGTCGAAGTTCCTCGAGCTGCTCGAGGCCGATCAGATCCAGAAAGTCGCGGTGACGGAGCGCGAGATCCGCGGCATCGCGAAGCCGGGCGCGCTGCCGGCGCCGCCGACAGCCGCCGGCGATCGGCTACGCAAGATCCTCGGCACCGAGGAGGAAACGCGGGTCTTCGTCACCACGCGGATCCCGCTCGTCGACGATCAGCAGCTGGTGGACGAGCTGCGCGCGCACAACGTGGAGTTTGCCGGCCGCATCGAGACCACGTTCTGGAAGGATCTGCTCTTCGGCTGGGTCATCCCGCTCGCGGTCATGGTCGCGATCTGGATGTTCCTCATGCGCCGCGTGGGCGGCGGACCGACGCAGGCACTGTCGTTCGGGCGCAGCAAGCACAAGATCTTCGACCGCAAGGAGCTGAAGACGACCTTCGCCGACGTGGCCGGCGTCGACGAGGCGAAGGCGGAGCTGGTCGAGATCATCGACTTCCTCAAGAACCCACGCAAGTATCAGCGCCTCGGCGGCCGGCTGCCCAAGGGCGTGCTGCTGGTGGGGCCGCCCGGCACCGGCAAGACACTGCTGGCCCGCGCGGTCGCGGGTGAGGCCGACGTGCCGTTCTTCACGCTGTCCGGCTCCGAGTTCGTCGAGATGTTCGTGGGTGTCGGCGCCGCGCGCGTGCGCGACCTCTTCGAGCAGGCCAAGGACAAGGCGCCGTGCATCATCTTCATCGACGAGCTCGACGCCATCGGTAAGTCGCGCGCCGGCGCCAGCGGCTTCGTGGGCGGCCACGACGAGCGCGAGCAGACACTGAACCAGCTGCTGGCGGAGATGGACGGCTTCGACTCCTCCAAGGGCGTGATCATCATGGCGGCCACCAACCGTCCCGAAGTGCTCGACCTGGCGCTGCTGCGTCCGGGGCGCTTCGATCGCCAGGTGGTCGTCGACAAGCCCGACATCCGCGGCCGCGAGGCCATTCTGCGATTGCACGCGCGCGCCGTGGTGCTGGCGCCGAACGTCGAGCTGGCCGTGATCGCCGCGCGCACGCCCGGCTTCGCGGGTGCCGAGCTCGCAAACATCGTCAACGAGGCCGCCCTGCTGGCCGCGCGGAAGGAGAAGAACGCCGTCGAGATGGCGGACTTCGAAGAGGCCATCGACCGCGTCGTGGCCGGGTTGGAGAAGCGCAGCCGCGTGCTCTCCGAAAAGGAACGCGACATCGTCGCCCACCACGAGATGGGGCACGCATTCGTGGCGACCTCGGTGGCCCACGCCGATCCGGTACACAAGGTGACGATCATCCCGCGCGGCATCGCCGCCCTCGGCATGACCTACCAGCTGCCCACGGAAGACCGCTTTCTGCTGACGCGCGGGGAGCTCGAGGACCGCATCGCGGTCCTGCTCGGCGGGCGTGTGGCGGAGGAGCTGGTGTACGGCGAGGTCTCGACGGGCGCCCACAACGACCTGGAGCGTGCCACCGAGCTGGCGCGGCTGATGGTCACGAAGTACGGCATGTCGGAGCGGCTCGGCCTCGCCACCTACGGCGAGCGCAGCCCGCTCTTTTTGAAAGCGAACGGACTCGGCGGCGAGCGCGATTTCAGCGATGCGACGGCGCGCACCATCGACGAAGAGGTGCGGGCCATCCTCGACCGCACGCACGACCGGGTCCGCGGGCTTCTGACAACGAAAAAATCAGCGCTGGTCGCCGCCGCCGGCGAGCTCAAACGCGTCGAAACTCTCGAAGGCGAAGCTTTGCGTCGTTTGCTCAACGGCGAAGCCGCCGCGACAGTGGCCTAAGGAGGCGTTGAATTCCATGATGCAGCTCAAGCGAACCTATTTCGTCGCGGCCCTGGTACTGATGCTGGTGGCCGGCGTCACGCTCGGCGCCGTCGCCGGCGGGCGCACCGACCGCCCGCCGCAGGCGGCCGCACCCACGGCCCCCGTGCTGCCCGTGCAGATGCCGCTCAACACGGGCACCTTCGCCGGTGTAGCGGAGATCATCAAGCCGGCGGTCATCAACATCAACACCGTCTCGAAGGGCGGCACTCCCGGCAGCGGCGGGCGCACGCCGTTCGAGGAGTTCTTCGGCGAGGACTTCTTCCGGCGGTTCTTCGGCGACGCGCCGGAGCGCATTCCGCAGCGCAGCCTCGGCTCGGGCGTCATCGTCGACGCGAGCGGGATCGCGCTGACCAACGCGCACGTCGTCGAGAAGGCGACGGAAATCGAGGTCATCACCCTCGACGGCAGCAAGCACAAGGCGAAGGTCGTGGGCGCCGACAAGAAGACGGACCTCGCGGTGCTCAAGCTCGACGACGGCAAGGCGCAGTTCAAGTTCGCCCGTCTCGGCGATTCCGACCGCATGCAGGTGGGTGACTGGGTGATCGCCGTCGGCTCGCCGTTCGGCCTGCAGGCGACCGTCACGGCCGGCATCGTCAGCGCCAAGGCGCGTAACATCGGGCAAGGCCCGTTCGACGACTTCATTCAGACCGACGCCGCGATCAATCCCGGCAACTCCGGCGGCCCGCTCGTGAACATGGCCGGTGAGGTCATCGGCATCAACACGGCCATCGTGGCCGGCGGCTCGGGCATCGGCTTCGCGATCCCGTCGAACATGGCCAAGAAGATCTACACGGAGATCAACAGCAAAGGTCGTGTGACGCGCGGCTGGCTGGGCGTCTCGATCCAACCCCTCACCGCGGAACTGGCCAAGTCATTCAACGCCAAGGACACGAAAGGTGTGCTGATCTCCGACGTCATCGGCGAGAGTCCGGCCGCCAAGGCGGGGCTCAAGCCGGGCGACATCCTGCTGGAGTTCGACGGCAAGAAGGTCGAGGCGCCGGCGGACCTGCAGCGCACCGTCGGCCTGGCGCAGCCTGGTCAAGAGGCCAAGATGAAGGTGTGGCGCGATCAGGGCGAGAAGACGATCGACATCAAGATCGGCGAGGCGCCGGACGACAAGGAGACGCCGGCGCGTCCAAGCCGCGTGGCCCCGAGCACGCTCGGACTCGAAGTCCGTCCGATCACGCCCGAGATCGCGCGCCAGCTGAACCTCAAGTCCAACGACGGCGTGATCGTCGCGCGCGTCGACGAGGGCAGCGCCGCCGGCGACGCGGGCGTGCAGCGCGGCGACGTGATCCGCGAGATCAATCGTCAGAAGGTGCGCTCGATGGCCGACTACGAGCGCCTCACCAAAGACGTGAAGGAGGGTGACCGGCTCACCGTGCTGCTCCAGCGCGGACAGATGTCGTTGTACGTCGCCTTCACCGCCACCGGCCGCGGCTGATCCCGTCCGGGCCGACAGGCTGAGGTCCAGAAAGGGGGCCTGCGTTGGGCCCCCTTTCCATTTGGCTTGGTTTGAGTGGCGGAGACTCAATTGACCTGCTACACTTCGTGTAGGATTTAACTGATGGCCGTCGAATTCAAGGATTACTATCGGATCCTGGGCGTCGATCGGAAGGCCGACGACAAGACGATCAAGTCCGCCTACCGGAAGCTCGCCCGGAAGTACCACCCCGACGTCAACAAAGGTCAGGACGCGAGCTTCAAAGAGATCAACGAAGCGTACGAGGTTCTGTCGGATCCCGAGAAGCGACGGCGATACGACACCCTCGGTCCCGACTGGCAGCGCTACACGCAGCAGGCCACGGGTCAACAGCCCGGTGGCTTCACGGTGGAGTACGGCGACGCCGGAGACTTTTCTGAATTCTTCCGCACGATCTTCGGTGATCTCGGCGCCCGCATGGGCGGCGCCGGCCAGGCAACGGGCAGCCGCGTGGGATTTGGGCGCGGCGGCTTCGAAGATCTCCTCGGCGGTGGGATGGGCCGGGGCACCCGCCGCCGACGCGGCGAAGACGTTCAGGCAGGGATCGAGATCACGCTGGACGAGGCGTTTCACGGCACCCGCAAGTCGCTCGCGCTCGAGATGGACGAGCCGTGTGCAACATGCCAGGGCAGCGGCAACGTCGGCGGGAAGCCGTGCGCGTCGTGCCACGGTACGGGCTGGCAGCGCGCGCGGCGCGACGTCGACGTCCGAATCCCCGCCGGTGTCCGCACCGGTCAAAAGGTGCGCGTCTCCGGTGAGGGCGGCGGCGGCGCGGACGGCCGCGGCGACCTCTATCTCGTCGTTTCGGTCGCGCCGCATCCGCAGTTCGAGCGCAAGGGGGACGACATCCACGTCACGCTGCCGATCACCGCACCCGAGGCCGCGCTGGGCGCGACGATCGAGGTGCCGACGCTTCGCGGCAAGGTCTCGATGAAGATTCCGCCGGCGACGTCGAGCGGTCGCACGTTCCGCCTGCCGGGCTACGGGATGCCACGCGTGAAGGGCGGTGGCGCCGGCGACGAGCTGGTGACCGTTCGGATCATGATGCCGGCCGAGCTGACGGCCGCCGAAAAAGAACTCTACGAGCGCCTGCGCGCGCTCCGGACCGATTCCCCGCGGGGGTACTCCCATGGATAACAGACGGCGCGCGTCGATTCGCCGACCGTCGAGCCCCGGAGCCCGGCGCAGGGGCTCCGACGGCACATAGGATGAGACGGCGCGCAACGATTCGCCGACCGTCGAGCCCCGGAGCCCGGCGCAGGGGCTCCGACGGCAAATAAAGGAGAGCGATGAGACTCGACAGACTCACGGTCAAGGCACAGGAAGCGCTGCAGGCGGCGCAGTCGCTCGCGAGCGACCGCGGCCACCAGGCGATCGAGCCCGAGCACCTGCTCCAGGCGCTGATCGCGCAGAAGGACGGCACGGTCGCGCCGATCCTCGGCAAGCTGGGCGTGCGCCCCGAGACGCTGGCGTCGCAGCTGGAGGCGGCCATCGAGAAGCTGCCTCAGGTCCGCGGCGGCAGCGGCCAGTACATGGGCGAGCCGCTGCGTGCGACGCTCGAGCGCGCGGAGCGCCAGGCGACGCAGATGAAGGACGAGTACACGTCGACCGAGCACGTGCTGATGGCGATGGCCGACGAGCGGCAGGGCGAGGTCGGCCGACTGCTCGCCGCCAACGGCGTCACCGTCGACGCGATCCGCCGCGCGCTCGTCGAGATCCGCGGCAACCAGCGCGTGACCGATCAGAACCCCGAGGACAAGTACCAGGCCCTGCAGCGCTACTCGCGCGATCTCACCGACGCCGCCCGCCGCGGCAAGCTCGACCCCGTCATCGGCCGCGACGAGGAGATCCGCCGGGTCATCCAGGTGCTCTCGCGGCGCACGAAGAACAATCCCGTGCTGATCGGCGAGCCCGGTGTGGGCAAGACTGCCATCGTGGAGGGGCTCGCGCAGCGCATCGTGGCGGGGGACGTGCCCGAGGGACTCAAGGACAAGCGCCTCGTCGCGCTCGACATCGGCGCCATGGTCGCTGGCTCGAAGTATCGCGGCGAGTTCGAGGACCGGCTCAAGGCCGTGCTCAAGGAAATCACGGAGTCCGCCGGCCAGATCGTCTGCTTCATCGACGAGCTGCACACGCTGGTGGGCGCGGGCGCCGCCGAGGGTGCCGTGGACGCCGCCAACATGCTCAAGCCGGCGCTCGCGCGCGGCGAGCTGCGCTGCATCGGCGCCACCACGCTGGGCGAATACAGAAAGCACGTCGAGAAGGACCCGGCCCTGGAGCGCCGCTTTCAGCCCGTGATGGTGCGCGAGCCGAGCGTCGAGGACACCATCGCGATTCTGCGCGGGCTCAAGGACAAGTACGAGGTGCATCACAAGGTGAAGATCAAGGACGCCGCGCTCGTGGCGGCGGCCGTGCTCTCGCACCGCTACATCGCCGACCGCTTCCTGCCCGACAAGGCGATCGACCTCATCGACGAGGCGGCGGCGCGCCTACGCATGCAGATCGACTCGATGCCGCAGGAGATCGACGAGATCACGCGCCGGATCATGCAGCTCGAGATCGAGCGCGTCTCCGTCGCCCGCGACCAGGACGATCCGGGCGCGCGCGACCGGTTGGGCAAGATCGACGCCGAGCTCGCCGACCTGAAAGAGAAGGCGGACGTGCTCAAGGCGCAGTGGCAGGCCGAGAAGCAGGGCATCACCGGCATGAGCCACGTGAAGGAAGAGATCGAGGCGGCGCGCCAGCAGATGGCCGAGGCCGAGCGCCGCGGCGATCTGAACCGCGCCGCCGAGCTGCGCTTCGGCACGCTCCCGACGCTCGAGAAGAAGCTGGCCGAGATGGAGCGGGGGCTGGCGGATCACCAGCAGCGCGGTCGCATGCTGCGTGAGCAAGTCGACGAGGAGGACATCGCGCAGACGGTCGCGAAATGGACCGGCATTCCGGTGACGCGACTGCTCGAGGGCGAAGTCCAGAAGCTCGTGAAGATGGAGGACCGCCTGCGCGCCCGCGTGGTCGGTCAGGACGACGCGATCCGCGCGGTGGCCAACGCCGTGCGTCGCGGCCGTGCCGGTCTCAGCGATCCGAACCGCCCGATCGGCTCGTTCCTGTTCCTCGGTCCCACCGGCGTCGGCAAGACCGAGCTCGCACGCGCGCTGGCCGAGTTCATGTTCGACGACGAGCGCGCGATGATCCGCCTCGACATGTCGGAGTACATGGAGAAGCACACGGTGGCGCGCCTCATCGGCGCCCCGCCTGGGTATATTGGCTTCGACGAGGGCGGCCAACTGACGGAAGCCGTTCGTCGTCGTCCCTACGCCGTCATCCTCTTCGATGAAATCGAAAAGGCACACTCTGACGTCTTCAACGTGCTGCTCCAGGTGCTGGACGACGGGCGCCTCACTGACGGCCAGGGACGCACGGTGGACTTCCGCAACACCGTGGTCATCATGACGTCGAACCTCGGCAGTCACATCTTTCGCGAGTACGAGAAGCCCGACAAGGTGCGCCCGCTGATCATGCAGGAGCTGCGCAACACGCTGCGGCCCGAGTTCCTGAACCGGATCGACGAGGTGGTGATCTTCACGCCGCTCGGCCACGAGCAGATCGAGCTCATCGTGGACATCCAGCTCGACCACCTGCGACGGCGGCTGGCCGCTAAGCGGATCGGGCTCGAGGTCACTGACGCCGCCAAGGCCGTGCTCGCCCGCGAGGGTTACGACCCCACGTTCGGCGCGCGCCCGCTGAAGCGGACGATCCAGCGGCTGATCCAGGATCCGCTCGCCCTGAAGCTGCTCGAGCACGAGTTCCGCGAGGGCGACACCGTGATGGTCGACGCGCACGGCGACGAGCTCGTCTTCGAGCGCAGCGTCACGGGCGAGGTCGTCGAGTAGAACACCGCGCGAGTCTTCTCCGGCCAATCCGCCGTCGCACGACGGCGGGTTGGCTGGGTGAATCGCCTCCGGCGCGTGCCATCATCTGAAGCCTCATGACGCCAGCGCGCCGGCTGCACCCCGCCTGGATCGTTCTCGCCGCGCTCACCGTATGCATGCTCGCCTCCACGGGCGTGCGCTCCGTGTTCGGCGTCTACATCAAGCCGATGGAAGAGGAGATGCACTGGAGCCGCGGCGCGCTCTCCACGGCCGCCGCACTCGGGCTGCTACTGCTGGGCGCGGCGGGACCGTTCGCCGGTCGCCTGGCGGACCGCTGGGGACCCGCGCGCGTCATCGTGGCGGCGATGGCGCTGCTCGGCGTCGGCTCGATCGCGTCGTCGTTCGTCTCGAGCCTCTGGCAGCTGTTCGTCTCCGCGGGCGTGTTGATGGCGATCGGCGCGGGAGGCGCCGCGCTGAGCACGGGCTCGGCGATCGTCGCCCGGTGGTTCGACACGCACCGCGGCATGGCCATGGGCGTCGCGGCGGGCGGCATGTCGGCCGGCCAGCTCATCTTCATTCCGCTGGCGACGAAGCTGACGTATGGCTTCGGCTGGCGCTGGTCGTTCTTCTGGCTCGGCCTCGGTCTGGTGCTGCTCACCGTGCCGCTCGGCCTGTGGCTGCTGCGCGACACGCCCGAGGAGCGCGGACTCCGCCCGCTCGGCGCGACGGGGCCGACGCAGACGGCGGCCGACATCGCCGCCGCCAAGCACGCGGGCCGCGTGTCCGTCACCGAGGCCGCGCAGACGCTGCCCTTCTGGCTCCTGATGGGCTCGTTCTTCGTGTGCGGCTACACGAGCAACGGCATGGTGCTCACGCACTTCATGCCGCACGCGCTCGAGCACAACTTCACGGCCATGCAGGCCTCCACCGCGCTCGGCGTCATGGGCGCGATGAACATGATCGGCACGATCGGCTCGGGTTGGCTCTGCGACCGCCTCGGCCGCCGCGGCCCGCTCGCCTTCTACTACTTCGTCCGCGGTCTCTCGCTGATCTTCCTGCTCTATGTCTGGGACGTGCCGTCGCTGCACCTGTGGGCGGCGCTGTTCGGGCTGAACTATATCTCGACGGTCCCGCCGACCACGACGCTGACCGCGAACATCTATGGACGCTTCTCCGTCGGCGAGCTCTCGGGCTGGATTTTCTTCGCCCACCAGGTCGGCTCGGCGCTGGGCGCCGCCGGCGCGGGCTGGATCTTCGAGTGGACCGGCTCGTACTCGAGCGCCTTCGTGTCGGCGGCGGTGATGGCGTTTCTCGCCGCGGGCATGGCGCTGATGATCCGCGAGGCGCCTGTCCGCGCGCGGCCGCTCACGCCGGCGACGGCGACGACCTAGAGCGACCCAGGCGGCTCGGAAGACGGCGGCGAGTGACGGCTGGCGAACTGTGGGCGCAGATAATTCGGAACGTGGCCACGCACGCCGTCGTTCTCGGCGCCGCGGCCATCGTGGGTCTGCTGACGGCAGCTGTAACCGTCATCGTGATGCGCCGTCAATCTGCCGCGCACACGGCGCGGGTGTCCGAGCGAGCGATGAAGGTTGTTTGGTATGGCGTTCTTGGGCTCGTGCTCGGCGCATTCATCATCCTGGCGATCGTCAACAACCGTTAGGTTCAGCCGTCAACGAAGCGGCGGACGATCAGTGAAAAATATCAGTGCGCGATCGCGTGCGCACCGCGGCGCGGATCGGCGCCGGTCCAGCGCGCGCCGTCATCGGCGACGCGCACGGCACAGACAGCGCCCGCGCGCCATTCCCACTCCGGCCACTCGCTGACCTCGTGGCCGCGCGCGGCCAGCGCGTCGCGCGTCTCCTTCGGCACGCGGCGCTCGACCTCGAGCTTGCCCGGCGCGTACGCGTGCGGCCAGAACGAGTCGGGGAACGAGCGCGACGCCACGCGCGGCGCCTCGATGGCCTGCTGCAGCGGCATGTCGAACACGACGTGGTTCAATAGCACCTGCAGCATGGCCTGCTGCTGGACGTCACCGCCCGGGGTGCCGACCGGCATCACGAGCTTGCCGTCGCGCAACAGCATCGCCGGCGCGGGCGTGAGCCGCGGCCGCTTGCCGGGCGCGACCACGCTCTTGTGTGCCGGATCGAGCCAGCCCTGCGAGCCGCGCCCGGACACTACGCAACCGACGCCGGCGACGGCCGGCGAGTCCACGTTGGGATCGCTCGGCGTCGCGGAAAAGCCGTTGCCGTCCGCGTCGACGACGGCCACGTACGACGTGTCGAGCGATTCGTCGGCGCCACCCGCGATGGCGGCGGTCGGTCGGCGATCACCCGCGGGCGGCATCTCGCGCCACGCGCGGTCGCGAATCAGCGCGCGACGCTCGGCGGCGTGGGCCTTGGACAGCAGCATCTCGGCCGGCACGTCGACGACGTTCGGATCGCCGTAGTACGCCTCGCGCTCGGCAAACGCGACCTTCACCGTCTCCGCGATGAGGTGCAGGTAGGCCGGCGAGTTGTGGCCGAGTGCCGCCAGGTCCGTGCCCTCGAGCAGGTTGAGCATCTGCAGCAGGACAGGGCCCTGACACCAGAAGCCGCACACGCCCACCTGCCACGGGCCCCACGTGCCGACCAGCGCGCGCTCGATCTCGACCTCGAACGCCGCGAGATCATCCAGCGTCAGCGGGCCCTTCTCGGCACGATGGAATTCCGCGATGCGCTTGGCGGTCTCGCCGCGATAGAACTCGTCGCGTGCCGCGCGAATTCCCGCGGCGCGGCTGCCGCCGGCGCTCTTCTCCGCGCGCGCCATCCGGCCGAGCGTGTCACCCAGCTCCGCCTGCGGCGTGCGTGCTCGGTGGCCGCCGCCGCGACGTCCGCGAAGGACATCGTCCCCCAGCGTTCGAGCGCCCCGCACCAGGCCGCCGGCGCCGCGGGCACGACGGTGCGCGCCAGCCCCGGCGGGATCTGGTTGCCGAGGCCCCGGAAGTACTCGAGGGTCGACGCGCGCGGATACGGGCCCACGCCCGAGACCTGAAATGTCTCCCCCGTGCGCGCGAGGTGCACCAGGATCGGCGCGACGCCGGCGACGCTCACCATATCGGGATGGACGACGCCCAGCGTGAGGCCCGCGGCAACTCCGGCGTCGATCGCGTTGCCGCCGGCGCCCAGCACGTGGGCCGCCGCCTCGGCGGCGAGCGGGTGGCCGGCCGCGACGGCCCAGCGCGAGCCGATGGCCTGCACGGTGGCGGTCGGACGGTACGCGGGCGCGCTCTGCTGGGAAGAGGCGGAATCGAGGCTCATGGCCGGGATGATACCCCGTGCGGGCATGCTACGCTCGCCGCGTGTCCGCGCCTCTGATCGGCGTCTCGACGTCCGTCACGATCGACGAGTACCCCGAGCGCGCCTACGTCAATGCGGCGTACCTGCGCGCGGTCGAACAGGGCGGTGGTGTGCCGGTGCTGCTGGCGCCGCAGCTGTCGGCGGCGGCGCGCGACGCGCTGTGGCCGCGGCTCGACGGTCTCGTGCTGACGGGCGGCGGCGACATCGAGCCATCGCGCTTCGGCGAAGCCGCACATCCCAAGACGGCCCTCGTCTCGACCGACCGCGATGCGCTCGAGCTGGAGCTGGTCGACCGCGCGCTGCGCGACGACGTGCCGATGTTCGCCATCTGTCGCGGCCTGCAGGTGCTCAACGTCGCCCTCGGCGGCAGCGTCCATCAGCACGTCCCCGACGCGTTCGGCGACGGCATTCAGCACAGCCAGGCCGCCAGGCGCGACGTCGCCACGCACGACGTGAAGCTGCAGACCGAGGGCACGCGGCTCGGCGCGATCCTCGGGACCTCGGAGCTGCGCGTGAACAGCTTCCATCACCAGGCCGTGCATCGCCTGGGCCGCGATCTTCGTGACATCGGCTGGGCTCCCGACAATGTGATCGAGGCCCTCGAGCACGCCGACCGCCGCCGCTTCGTCGTCGCGGTGCAGTGGCATCCCGAAGAGCTCGTCGGCCACGACGCCGCCGCGCGGGCACTTTTTACCGCCGTCGTCGACGCCGCCCGCGCACGCGGGAGAACCTGACGGGCTCCGCGGAGGAACTCCCGGGCGCCCTGCCCGGCGGTCGCGAGAGCGCCTGCAACGACGCATAGTTAGCGCTCGTCAGGTCTGGCAGCGCCGTTGCTCTTTACCGCGCCCGTGAAGCGCGGACGCATCGCGGGCTGGCAGCTGCCGTACCTGAGAGTCGCCCTCATCCTTCGCAAGCTCGAGTACGAGTCGCAGGAAGGCTCCGAGCCCTATCTCGTCAGGCGAGAGATCGCCAACGTCGAGCGCGTGCGCGGAGAAGTCCGCCGCGCCGGGTGGTTCAACTGAGCCGCCTCCGCTCGCGCAGCGCGCTCGTCGCCGCCGTCGCGCTGCTGCTCGGCGCCGGCACGGCGCCCGTGGTCTCGAGCCCGGCGGCCGGCGTGGCGGGAACGACGGCGGGCGTGGAGATCGTCGGGGGCCCACGCACGGGCGGCATCGACCGCGTCGTGGAGGTGCTCACGCGCGACATCGGGCTGCCGCTGCCTGCCGGCACGCGCGTGCACGTTTACACGACGCGCGAGGCGTTCCGTCGCGGGCTCGTGAAAGACGCCGCGATGGGCGAGGAGGGCGCGGACGAGCTGGCGGCATTCGCGATCGGCATCGCGCGTCCGGGACGCGTGCTGCTCAACGGGCGGCTGGCCGGGGGCGGGCGCGAGTGGCTACGTCTGATCGCGCACGAGCTCACGCACGTCTCGCAGTTCGAGCTCGCGGGGGGCGAGGGCCGCGCCGAGCAATGGCTGGCCGAGGGCACGGCGGAGCACGTCGCGTTCCAGGTGCTGGAGCGGCTGGACGCCGGCTCGCTCGATCTGCACCGGCGGCTCGCGCTCGTGCGGGTGCAGCGCCAGCCCGCCTTCGCGCACGGCCGCCTCGACCTCAGCACGCTCGGCTCGCCGCGCGACTTCACGCTGCGCCACCAGCGCGAGGGCTCCGTCGAGACCTATCACCTGACGTTCCTGCTGGCGGACTATCTCGTCGAGCGCCACGGCTTCGACAAGGTGGTCGAGTACTTCCAGCGGTTGAAGCGCCAGTCCTCGGCCGTGGCGTTTCGGTCAGCCTTCGGCTACTCGATCGCGACGTTCGAGAGCCAGGCGCTCGCGCAGCTGCAGACCGCTGCATTGGCGGCGCCGGCCGCCGGCGACTAGCGCAGGATCGTCCAGCGCGACGGCCGGTCGCGCTGCGTTTCCTCCCGGACCCGTCCCTCGCGCGCCAGCTTCTTGAGGTGCGACTCCACCGACAGTGCGGCGACGGGATGCAGCGCCGGCGCCACGTCGATGTAGATCCGCGCGACGATCGCGGGGATCGTCTCGATCCGCTCGGTCAGCGCCTCCAGAATCTGCCGCTCGCGTAGCATCCGGTGCTCGAGGTACTCCGCGATCTTGCCCGGGCCGTCCTCGATCACCGGACCGTGCGCGGGATAGATGCGTCGCACGTCCATTACCTGAAGCCGCCGCAGCGAGTCGAGATAATCGGCGAGGTCGCCGTCGTCGGCCGGAATCACCGTCGTCGAGCCGCCGAGAATCACGTCGCCCGTGAACAGCGCGCCCTCTTCGACGAGGTAGTAGCAGAGGTGGTCGGAGGCGTGACCCGGCGTGTACACCGGCACCAGCGTCGCGCCCTCGCCGTGCACGGTCTCCCCCGCGCGCAGGTCCTCGATCGGCTCCGGCAGCTCGGCGTCCTTGTGGCGCATCTTCGACACGCGCAGCCCTTTGAAGCGCGCGCGCAATGACGCGACGCCGCCGAGATGATCGCGATGGCGGTGCGTCAGCAGCACGCGCGAAGGCTGCGTGAACCCGCGCTCGGCGAGATACCGCTCCAGCAGCGGGACGTAGTCCGGGACGCCGGCGCCAGTGTCGATGAGGATGGGATCGCGACGGCCGACGAGGTACGTGTTGGTCCCGGGGCCGGTCATCATGCCGGGATTGAGTCCCAGCACGCGACCGACCAGATCGCTCGGCGTGGCGGTGGTCGGAAAGGGCGCGGCCATCAGCGTTCGATCATACGCCGAGGTAGCGATGCTGCACGTCCACGCGCGTCCGCAACTCGGCCGAGGTGCCGTCCCACACCACGCGCCCCTTCTCGAGGACGTAGTGATGATCGCCGAGCCGCGTGACGGCGCCGACGTGCTTGTCGATCAACAAAATCGACAGGCCGCTCTGCTTCAGCCGCTCCAGGCACGCCCAGATCTCCGACCTCACGAGCGGCGCCAGTCCCTCCGTGGCCTCGTCGAGGATGAGCAGCGCGGGATTCGTCATGAGGGCGCGTCCGATCGCCAGCATCTGCTGCTCGCCGCCGGACAGCGTGCCGCCCAGGCTGCGCGCGCGCGCGGCCAGGTGCGGAAACAATTCGAACACACGCTCGACCGTCCACGGCTCGGCCGCGCCGCGGCGATTGGCCGCGGTGGCGACGAGATTCTCGCGAACGGTAAGATTAGGAAACACCTGTCGTCCCTCGGGCACGAGGCCCAGACCCGCGCGCGCCACGATGTACGACGGCAGACCGTGCAGCGGACGCCCGCCGAAGTGGACGCGGCCCGCCTGGATCGGCACGAGGCCCATCACCGCGCGCACGGTGGTGGTCTTGCCCATGCCGTTGCGGCCAAGCAGCGTGACCACACGGCCCGCCGGCACCTCGAGCGTGATACCGAACAGCACCTGGCTGAGGCCGTACGCAGCTTCGACGGCCTCGAGCCGCAGCGTCACGCCGGGACCTCCTCGCCCAGATAGGCGCGGCGCACCTCCGCGTTGGCGCGAATCGCCTCGGGCGTGCCGCAGGCGATGACGCGCCCGTAGACCATGACTGCGATGCGATCGGCGAGTGCCCACACGACGTCCATATCGTGCTCGACGAGCACGATCGTGTGCCGGCCGCGCAGCTCGCGCAGCAGTCGCACCATGCGCTGCGACTCGTCGGCGCCCATACCGGCCACGGGCTCGTCGAGCAGGAGCAGCCGCGGCCGCGTGGCCAGCGCCATGGCGATCTCGAGCTGCCGCTGCTCGCCGTGCGCGAGGGTGCCGGCGACGACGTCGGCGCGGGCGCCCAGGCCCACCCGCTCGAGCGTCGCCCGCGCGGGCTCGCGCAGCGCACGCTCGGTGAACGCCGGCGTCCAGAAGCGAAAGCTGTGGCCGGCGTGCGCCTGCACCGCGAGCGCGACGTTGTCGAGGGCGGTGAACTCGCGAAAGATGCTCGTGATCTGGAACGAGCGCGCCAGCCCGCGCTGCGAGCGCGCCGGCGCCGGCAGCGCCGTGACGTCAACGCCGGCGAACCGGATGCTTCCGGCATCGGGTGGGAGATCGCCGGAGAGCTGGCCGATCAGCGTCGTCTTGCCGGCGCCGTTCGGCCCGATGACGGCCAGCGTCTCGCCCTCGGCCACGTCGAGGTCGATGCCGTCGGTGGCCACGAGGCCGCCGAAGCGCTTGATGAGGCCGCGCACAGCCAGCAGCGGCTCAGCCGTCGGCACGCCGTGCCTCCGGCAGCAGGCCCCAGAGCCCGCGCCGCGCGTAGAGCACGACGAGAACGAGCAGCGGACCGAGCACGACCTGCCAGTGCACCGTCCACGCGGAGAGCACGTCCTCCAGCAGCAGGAAGGCGACGGCGCCGAGCACCGGGCCGTAGAGCGTGCCGATGCCGCCCAGGATGACCATGACCATGATCTCGCCCGAGCGCGTCCAGTGCATGTAGCTGGGTGTGAGGTACTCGGTCTGGTTCGTCAGCAGCGCACCGGCGAGCCCGCCGATCGCGCCCGCGATTCCGAAGGCCGCGAGTTTGTAGCGGAACGTCGAAAACCCGATCGCGCGCATGCGCGGCTCGTTGGATCTGGCGGCGCGGATGACGACGCCGAAGCGCGCGTGCACGAGCCGGTTCCCCAGCCACAGCAGCGTGAGCAGCAGGCCGAACACGACGTAGTAGAAGACGTAGCCGTTGGTCAGATCGAGCACGCCCCCGAACTGGCTACGCCGCGCCAGGCGCATGCCATCATCGGCGCCCCAGGCGTTGATCGAGATACCGAGGTAGTAGAGCATCTGCGCGAACGCGAGCGTGATCATGATGAACGACACGCCGCTGGTGCGGAGCGAGACGGCGCCGATGGCCAGCGCGGCCAGCCCCGAAAGCACCATGGCCAGCGGCCACTGCACGAGACCGCTGTGGATGCCGTAGAAGGCCGGAATCGCGACGGCGTAGGCGCCGATGCCGAGGTACGCCGCGTGCCCGAAGCTGACCATGCCGCCGAAGCCGAGGATGAGGTCGAGACTCACCGCGGCGATGGCGAAGATCATGATGCGACGGAAGAGATCGAGATAGAACGGCTGCTGAGTCAGCGCGGCGACGAGCGGCACGAGACCGAGCGCGAGCAGGCCCGCCAGCAACGTCAGCACGCGCGCGCGCGAGCGCATCAGCCGCGGAGGGCGGGGAACAACCCCTGCGGCCGGAAATAGAGCACGGCCGCCATCAGGATGTAGATCAGCATGGAGGCCAGCGCCGGCCCCGCGTTGTCGGCGGCGGAGGGGCCGATGACCGTGCTCAGCATCGGTCTGAGAAACGCGCGGCCGAGCGTGTCGACCATGCCGACGACGACGGCACCGGCGAGCGCGCCGCGAATCGAGCCGATGCCGCCGATGACGATGACGACGAAGACCTGGATCAGGATCTCCTCGCCCATCCCGGGCAGCACGGTATAGATCGGCCCCGCCATCAGCCCGCCGAGCGCGGCGAGCGCGGCGCCGAAGCCGAAGACGACGGTGTAGAGCAGGCGGATGTTCACGCCGAGCGCGCCCACCATCGTGCGGTTGCTCGCGCCGGCGCGGATGAGCATGCCGAGCCGTGTGCGCGTCACGACCACGTACAGCAGCAGCGCGACGAGGAGACCGACGACGATGATGACCGCCCGATACGCGGGATAGCGGATGCCCGGCAGCACCTGGATGTGTCCGGACAGCGCGGACGGCACCGCCGTGAAGAGGGCCGCGCGTCCCCACACGATGGCCACGGCCTCGTTGAAGAAGAGGATCAGGCCGAAGGTGGCGAGCACCTGGTCGAGATGGTCACGCTCGTACAACGTCCGGAGCGCGAGCACCTCCATCAGCATGCCGATGGCCAGCGTTCCCAGCAGCGCGAACACCACCGCGGCCAGGAACGAGCCCGTTCGCGTCACGGCCGCGGTCGCCAGGTAGGCGCCGACCATGTAGAGCGAGCCGTGCGCGAGGTTGACCAGGTTCATGATGCCGAAGACCAGCGTGAGGCCCGCGGCCATCAGGAACAGCATGACGCCGAACTGCAGCCCGTTGAGGCATTGCTCGACGACGAGAAGCCAGTTCAACGGGCGCGTGCGCCTACCACTTCATCGGACACTCGTGATAGTAGGCGTCCTTGTGGTTCTCGAAGATGGTTTTCTGGATCTGCATCTCGGTCTCCCCGCCGGGGCCCTTCACCGCCCGCAGCAGGTAGAAGTTCTCGATGGGGGTGTGGTTGACGTTGAACGTGAACTTGCCGCGTGTCGACTTGAAGTCGGCCTTTCGCATGGCGGCGACCATCCCCTTCTTGTCGGAGAGATCGCCTTTGACGGCACGCACGGCCGAGTCGATCAGCAAGATGCCGTCGTAGCTCTGCGCGCCATAGTAGGACGGCGTGTAGCCGAACTTCTTCTTGAAGTCGGCCACGTAGCGCTGGCTCGCCTCGTTCTTCAGATCCGGACTCCAGTAGCGCGCCTCGAAGTTGCCGAGCGCGGCGTCGCCGACGGCCGGCAGTGTCGTCTCGTCGACCGTGTAGACCGAGTAGAGCGGGATCTGGTCACGCAGGCCCGCCTGTGCGTACTGCTTGAGGAACTGGATCCCCATGTCGCCCGGGTAGAACACGAAGACGGCTTTCGGATTCTTGCCGCGCAACTGGCTGATCTCCGCCTGGTAGTCCTGCTGGCCGAGCTTCGTGTAAACCTCGTCCACGATCCGGCCTTTGAAGTAGCGCTTGAAGCCGTTGATCATGTCCTTGCCGGCCGCGTAGTTCGGCGCCATCGCGTAGACGTCGTTGATGCCCTGATCCTGCATGTACTTGCCCATCGCTTCCGGCGTCTGGTCGTTCTGCCACGACGTCGTGAAGTAGAGCTCGTTGCACATCTTGCCCGACAGCTCGTGCGGACCCGCGTTGGTGCCGACCATGATCGTGCCGGCGCCGGTCACAGTCGGCGCCACCGCGAGCATCACATTCGACCAGATGATGCCGCTCACGAAATTGACCTTGTGCTTCTTGAGCATCTCGTCGGCGAGCTGCTTGCCGACGTCGGGCTTGCGCTGATCGTCGCCGTAGATGACCTCGGTGTCGAGGCCGCCGACTTTGCGCCCCAGGTGGTCGAGCGCTAGCTCGACGGAATCCTTCATGTGCTTGCCGATGACGCCGGCCGGGCCCGAAAGCGAGGTGATGAACCCGATCTTGACGGTCTCCGCCGCGCGCGCGGCCTGGCCCGCGAGCAGGCCGACGACCACGCCGAGGATCATCATGAGTCGCAATACGCGCACGCTGGCCTCCTTGGGTTTGGCGCGGAATTCTAGCACGTCAGCGAGATGACGTAGTTGCCGCTGCCGGACGACGGACCGCAGCCACGCCCACGCCTTGTCGTATTCGCCGTCGGCGATCAGCTGTGCGAGCCGGTGATCCAGCTCCTGCTCCGCCGCGCCCGGCCAACGCTCCGGTCCGCGCACGAGCTTGTGCGACACGCTGCCGCTGGCGACGAACGCCGCGCGCCGTCCGAGCGCTGCCGTCGCGCGCGCGATGTGTCGCCCCCACGCGAAGCTCTCGTCGAGATCCGCGGACAGGCACACGGAGATGGGCACGACGGGAATCCGCTGCGCCCTGTCGAGGTAACACACAACCGGCATGACGGTTCCGTAGTCCAGCGGGTAGTGCACGTCGTTCGCGAGCGTGCACGGCAGCCCGGCCGCGCGGCCGCGCTCGACAAGCGCCGCGGCCAGCTCGAAGTCGCCGGGAAAGTCGTAGGCCACGCCGTGAATCAGCTCCGGCGCCTCCTGCGCGGTGAGCACGCCGGCGTGGCGCGGCGTGCCGTCCACGACCGTCGGGAACGTCGCGATGAGATGGCAGGAGTTGATCACGATCGCGTCGGGAGCGAGCGTCGCGACGTGCCGGCCCTGCGCGACGAGTCCGTCGCGCACCGCCTGGAAGTCGGGATGCGCGAGCTTGCCCGCAAACGCCGCGTCGTAGGTGCAGTAGCGGGGCGTGTGGACGGACAGGTAGACGCCGACGAGACCCGAGTGACTCATGATGGCCTCTCGTAAATGACGCGGCCGTTGCGCAGCACGAGGCGAACGCGACTGAGCGCGCGGATGTCGCGATCCGGGCGGCCATCGACGACCGCGACGTCGGCGGCCATGCCCTTCGAAAGTCGTCCCGTTCGCTTGGCGGCACCGAACCTCGCCGCGGGGGCCGCCGTGAGGGCGGCGAGGATCGCCGGGTACGCCAGCCCGGCGGCCTGCATCGCGACGTATTCGTCGGTGGGATCGTCGTCCGCCATGTAGCCGACGTCCGTGCCGAACAGCACCTGGCCGCCCAGCTCTCGGAACGCCAGGAGCTGCTCGCGCGCGTTGCGGGTCACCCGCTCGATCACGGCCGGTGGCAGACCCGCGCGGGTCAGCTCGTACGAAAAAAGCTTCAGCGTCGGAATCATCGCCATGCCGCGCGCGCTCATGAGTGAGGGCAGCGCGCGGTCCCACGGGCGGCCGTCGAGCTCCGACGGAAACGCGTGAGCGAGGATGTCGACGCCGCCCTCGATCGCCGCCCGCGCGCCGGCGCTGTTCGATGGATGGGCGATGACCAGGTTTCCGCGCCGGTGCGCCACGGCCACCGCAGCCCGGACGACATCCACGGGCATGACCACGATGGCGTCGGGACGCGCCCACGAACCGGTGAAGAGCTTCACCACGTCAGCGCCATCGTCGAGCGCGCGCTCGACGATGGCGGCCGCTTCCTCGGCGGTCGCCGCCTCCGGAAGCCGGGCGGGCAGGATGTAGTACGGACTCCCGCCCGCAGGCGCGAGACCCGCGCCGGCCGTGAGGATCGCCGGTCCGGCGATCTCACCCGCCTCGATGCGTCTGCGCAACGCCAGCGTGTCCTGTATGAATGATCCGGTGTCGACGGCGTGGACGACCCCGCGGGAGGTCAGCATCGCGCGGAGGGCACCCTCGAGTTGCGCCGACGGCGCCGACCCGGCGTTGCGGAAGGCTGCCCGGGTGAGGTGCACGTGGCTGTTCCAGAATCCGGCGAGCACGGTGGCGCCGGCGCAGTCGATCACGCGCGCGCCCGTCGGCACGCCGACCTGAGATCGCGCGCCGACCGCGGCGATCGTGTCCCCGCTGATCAGGACGACGGCGTCGTCGATCGCGGCGGTCTCGGGGTGCGCCTGTACGCGGCCCCCCACGAGCGCGAGCATCGCTTGCGCCGTCGGCTCGCTGGGCCGTGGTGGCGTCGACACGCACGCGGTGACCACCACCACGAGCACGAGGACGAGCGCGCAACGGATCATCGTGGAATCCACGCGATCGCGTCGATCTCGACGTTGACGCCCTTGCGCGGCGCGGCGGCTTCGACGGTCGTCCGCGCCGGCTGCACGCCCTTGAAGTACTCGCGGAAGACGCGATTGAACGTGTCGAAGTCTTTCATGTCGCGCAGGAACACGCCGACTTTGACGACGTTGGCCAGCGACGTGCCGGCGGCCTCCAGCACCCTGGTGACGTTGTCGAGCGTGACGCGCGTCTGCTCGGCGAGATCGTCGGACACGACCTGCTTGGTGACGGGATCGAGCGGCCCCTGGCCCGACAGGAAGACGAAGTCGCCGCATCGCACGCCCTGCGCGATCGGCGACTCCTGGCCCTCCGAGAATCCGGTCTTCGGCGCTGCCTTGGTGAACACGACTTCGGGTTTCACGCGGCTCCTCCCTTGAGCTTGCGAACGACCTCGTCGGGAATCGGCTTCGTCGACAGCGGTCCACCCGGCGTCGTCGGGCGCGCGACCCAGGCGCGAACCTCGAAGCCCGTCGCGCACAGCCGCTCGTCGACCGAAATGGTGTGCTCCATACGAAACGTGGTGGTCTTCACCCACGCCACGGCCGAGCGGATGGTCAGCACGTCGCCGTAGCGGACCGGCGACGAGAACGTCGAGCCCGATTCGACGATCGGCACGCCGACGATGTCGTACTTCGGAAACGTCTCCGGCCACGCCAGACCGAGCGAGGCGAACAGCGCCTCGCTGCCGAGGTCGTACCACTCATAGAAACGCGGATAGAAGGCGATGCCGGCGAGGTCGACATCGCCCCAGCGAACGTGGACGGTGGCGGCGTGTGCGGTCATGCGCCTTCGACCCGTTCTCTGAGACGAAAGCGCTGGACCTTGCCCGTGGCCGTGCGCGGCAGCTCGTCCACCAGCGCGATGCGACGCGGACGCTGGTGCGGCGGCAGCCGCTCGGCCGTCAGCGCGGCAAGTTCATCCGTGAGCCGCTCGCCGCGCGCGCCGTTCTTCGCGACGACGAACGCGAATGCCTTGACGAGGCCGCCGGCGTCGGCGGCGCCCACGACGGCCGCCTCGGCCACCCCCGGATGCGCCAGCAGCACGTGTTCAACGTCGGTCGGCGTCACCCACTGGCCGGCGACCTTGAACACGTCGTCGGCGCGTCCGCGGTGGTGGTAGAAGCCGTCGGCGTCCCGTACGAATACGTCGCCGGTGCGGAACCAGCCGTCCACGAACGCGCGACGTGTCGCCTCCGCCCGGCTCCAGTAGCCCGGACTCGCCGACGGTGTGCGCACGTGCAGGACGCCCGGCACGCCGTCGTGCACGGGCCGACCGTCGGCGTCGAGCAACCGCGCGTCTGTCCCCGGCACGACCGTCCCCGTCGAGCCCGCGCGACTCGCGCCGGGCCGGTTCGAGAGCACCATGAAAATCGTCTCGGTGGCGCCGAGCCCGTCGAGGATCTCGACGCCGAAGCGCGTCCGCCACGCGTCGTAGATTTCCGCCGGCAGGCGCTCGCCGGCCGAGACGCAGGCGCGGACCGAGCGGAACGTGTCGGGCGCCAGTTCCGCGCGCAGCATGCGCGCATAGAAGGTCGGCACGGAGAAGAACAGCGTCGGCCGGAACGCGGCCACGGTGCGGGCGACGACATCGGGCTCGGCCCAGCGCGCGTCGAGAAAGGTTTGCGCGCCGGCGTAGAGCGGAATGAGCAACGCGTTGCCGAGCGCATACGCGAAGAAGAGCTTGGACGTCGCCAGTATGCGATCGCCCTCGGTCGCGCCGAGGACGTCGATGCCATAGTGGCGGCACGCGAGCAGGTCGCCATGTCTGTGGACGGCGGCTTTGGCGCCGCCCGTCGTGCCCGACGTATAGAGCCAGAATGCCATCGCCTCGTCGTCCACCGGCTCAGCCGGCAGCGTGTCGGACGCCCGCGCCTGCAGCGCTTCGAGAGCGGTGTTGCCGCCGTCGCCCGCGACGATGACGCGCTCGAGCTGCGGCCGCTCGCCGAGCGTTGCCGTGAGATCGCCGAGCAATGTCGCGTCGCCCACGAGCACGCGCGCGCCGCTGTCGGCCAGCATCGCCGCCCAGTCGGCGGCGCCGAGCCGCGTGTTGAGCGGAACGGCGACGGCGCCGATGCGCAGCGCGCCGAAGAATGCGGCGGCCCACGCGACGCCATCGGGCAGCAGCAGCGCGACGCGCTGGCCGCGCTCGACACCCGCGCCGCGCAGCACGTGGCCCGTCCGGCACACGAGACCGAGCAGCTCCGCGTAGGTGGTCGTGGCCTCGACCGTGACGATGGCCGGACGGGCGCCGCGCCCGTTCGCGACGTGGTCGTCGAGGAACGAGAGTGTCGCGTTCGCCATGGTCGTGTGGCCGTTCACGATACCATCGGCGGCCGCGGACGGACGGCACGCGCCAGGGCCACCTGCCAGGCGACGAACAGCGCGATGCCGAGCACCACCCACACGCCGCCGGCGCGCCAGGCGCCGGGCGAGCTCTCGAGGAACGCGTCGCGGCCGTCCTCGGTCGCGAGACCGACATAGGCGATGGCCGCGTAATGCGCCACCGCCAGCGCGATCAGATAGTGGATGGGCACGAGACCGGCGCGCACGATGTCGGCCACCGCGGCATACAGGAAGTGCAGTGCGGGGGCGACGAGAAACGTCAGCCATCCGATCGAGCTCACCACGAGCAGCGGCGCGTAGAAGACGACGAATGGCACGTAGATGCCGTTGCCGAAGCCGGCGGCCGCGAACATCAGCACCCAGAGCGCCAGCGCGAACGGCACCGTGAGCGCGACGGCGCGAAATCTCGTCAGCGAGTCCATCGCCCCGCCCTCCAGTCGAAGTCCTTCCAGAATTGGAACTCGATGCGGTCGACGATTCCCGTGAACTTCTCGCGGTTGTCGTCGCACGCGGCCCACAGCTCGTCCACCGAGCGGAACTGCGCGATGTACGCCAACCCGTACTCGGCGGGCTCCGCCATCGCCATCTCTTTCGCGAGAAAGCGTCGATAGCCGGCCGCCGGATGGATCCAGAACCCCTCGGAGGTTTCCTCCGTGTAGAGCCGCGGCGTCTGACCCGCCGGCAGACCCACCGTCGGCTCCGGCGCCGCCACGATGCGCCCCGCGCCGTCGCAGGCGAGCAGGACGCCGCTTTCTTCCAGCAGCTCGCGCACGGCGGCCACCCAGAACGCCAGCGGCGGCAATGCGTCGTGGCCGGGAAAGCACCGCGCCGCGTCCGCGGCGTCGAGCCCGCAGCAGCCGGCCAGCACCGCTGGCGCCGCGTCGCCCGCGTCGAGCCCGCAGCAGCCGGCCAGCACCGCGGGCGCCGCGTCGCCCGGATCGACCTTGCCGCCGGGAAATGCGTAGAAGCCGCCGAGGAATTTCATGCTCCGCTGGCGGCGGATCATGTAGACCTCGATCGGCTCGGCCGCGCCCGCCGCCGCGTCGCGCACGATGATGACGGATGCGGCCGGGCGGGGCTCGACGGGCACGGCGCCGGTGTCGGGCATCACTTACTTATACTCGACGTGCGGAGCGCCAGGGAGCGCTGCCGCGGAGGTGACGTCATGCGCGTGGTGGATCTCACCGAGACGTTCGGTCGCTTCGCGGACGCCTGGTCACCGAAGATCGTCGGCGACGTGAACGACATGCACGTGAAGGTCGTCAAGCTGCGTGGCGAGTTCGTCTGGCACCATCACGACGCCGAGGACGAGCTGTTCCTCGTCGTGGCCGGCCGCCTGCGCATGCAGCTGCGCGACGGCGACCGCGACGTCGGCCCCGGTCAGTTCATCATCGTCCCGCGCGGCATCGAGCACTGCCCCAAAGCGCTGTCCGCCGAGGTCCACGTCGGGCTCGCTCGATACGCAGATGGGGGAGTTCGAGGGGGGCGCGTTCGACGTGCCCCCCTCGATACCAAGAAAAACTAGGGCATTCGATATCGCGCCGCGTGCGACTAGACAGGCAAACTACAGATTGATCAGCTGCGCCACCCGCTCACGATGATAGGTCGCGTCCCCGAACGTCGCCTCCGAAGACTTGGCGCGCTTGAAGTATAGATGCAGGTCGTGCTCCCAGGTGAAGCCGATGCCGCCGTGCAGCTGGATTCCGGCGCCGGCGATCTTGCGAAACGCATCCGAGGTGTACGCCTTCGCCATCGACGCGGCCAGCGCGGCTTCGGGCACCTTCTCGTCCACCGCCCAGGCCGCGTAGTACGTCAGCGACTTCGCGTTCTCCACCTCGACCAGCATGTCGGCGGCCTTGTGCTTGACGCCCTGGTAGGAGCCGATCGGCTTGCCGAACGCGATGCGGATCTTCGCGTACTCGGTCGTCATGTCGAGGACCCGCTGCGCGCCGCCGCACATCTCGGCGCACAGCGCCACCGTCGCGCGCTCGATCACGCGCGCCAGTGGCGTCCAGCCAGCGTCCTTGGCGCCGATCAGCGCGCCGGCCGGCACATTCACGTCTGCGAGCGTGACCTCGCAGAGCTTGCGCGTCTGGTCCATCGTCGGGAGCAGCTTCACCGAGAGGCCCTTCGTCCCGGCCAGGACCAGGAAGAGGCTCACACCCTCCTCCGGGTTCTTGCCCTCGCGCGTGCGGGCCACGACTACGAGCGCGTCGGCGACGTGCGCGTCGGGCACGAACAGCTTCGTTCCCGCCAGCGTGAAGCCGCCGCCGGTCGCCTTCGCGGTCGTCGTCACTCCGGCCGCGTCCCAGCGCGCGTTCGGCTCCGTCCACGCCAGCGCCGCGCGCGCCTGCCCTTCGGCGATCTTCGGAAGCCACTCCTTTTTCTGCGCGTCGGATCCGGCCTCGAGCAGCACGAGGCCCGCCATCAGCGTGGAGAAAAACGGCCCGGGCATGACCGCGCGTCCCATCTCCTCCATCAGCACGGTCAGATCGACGAAGCCGAGGCCGGCGCCGCCATACTGCTCGGGATAGACGAGGCCGAGCCAGCCTTGCTCGGCGAGCTTGTTCCAGAACTCCGGTGTGAAGCCGGTGTCTTCGGCCATGCGGGCGCGGACGAACTCGGACGTGCACTCGTTCTCGAGGAACTTCCGCGCGGTCGCGCGCAGCATCTCCTGGTCGGCGTTGAATCCGAAGTCCATACCGCCTTCTCCTAGCCCTTGGGCAGTCCGAGCACCCGCTCGCCGATGATGTTCTTCTGGATCTCGGTCGTGCCGCCCTCGATGGAGTTGGCGCGCGACCGGAGGAAGGAATACTGCCATACCCCGTTGTCGACGGCGACGTCGGCGCCGCGCCCGAGCATCGCGTACGGCCCCTGAATCTCCATGGCCAGCTCTTGCAGCCGCTGGTGCGTGTCCACCCAGCCCATCTTGCCGGTCGAGGCTTCGGGGCCGGGCAACTCGCCGCGCAGCAGCTTGGTGACGGCCCGCGCGCCGGTGTACTTCAGCGCCTCGGTGTCGATCCACAGCGTCGCCAGCTTCTGCCGCATGACGGGATCCTTCGTCATGCTGCGCCCGTGCTTCTCCATCCGCTTGGCCATGTCGATGAGTGACTCCAGCGTGATGCGCAGCCGCACCTGCAGGCCGAAGCCGAGCGCGAGCCGCTCGTACATCAGCGTGGTGAGGCCCACGGCCCAGCCATTGTTGACGCCGCCGAGGATCTGGCTCTCGTGCACGCGCACGTTGTCGAAGAAGACCTCGTTGAACTCCGCGTCGCCGGTGATCTGCTTGAGCGGCTTGACGGTGACGCCTGGCAACTTCATGTCGAGGAGGAAATAGGTGATGCCCTTGTGCTTGGGGGCGGCGGGATCGGTGCGCGCCAGCAGCATCATCCAGTCGGCGATGTGCGCCAGCGACGTCCACACCTTCTGCCCGTTGATCACCCAGTACTCACCGTCCTTGACGGCGCGGGTCTGCAGCGACGCGAGGTCGGATCCGGAGTTCGGCTCCGAGTAGCCCTGGCACCAGATCTCCTCGCAGGACAGGATCTTCGCCGGGTATCGCTTCTTTTGCTTTTCGGTTCCATAAGCAACGATGGTCGGACCCGCCATTCCAACACCCAGGATGTTGAGTACCGGCGGCGCCTTCTGAAGCGCCATCTCCTCCTGCAGGACCATCTCCTCGACGAAGGTCAGCCCCTGGCCGCCGGACTCCTTGGGCCACGTCAGGCCGATGAACCCCGCGTCGTGCAGCGCCTTCTGCCACTTACGGAGGAAGTCGTAGGCCTCGGGCCGGGGCACCTCGGAAAGGCCAAACTTTTTCCAGTCGTCGGGAATGTTGGCGCTGAGCCAGGCGCGAACGCGCTTTCGTAACGCTTCTTGGTCGGGAGTCAGTGTGAAATCCACAGTCCCTCCTGGGAATCGACGAGGTCGCCGGGCGCTGACTGAACGGCGGTTCATTCTA
>QHSO01000261.1 GCA_003220475.1 Candidatus Rokuibacteriota bacterium
TCGGGAAAAATCATGACCGCCGCGCCGTCCTCGACCAGGCGCCGTCGGGCCTCGCGCACGGCACGCGGGTCCCGCGCGTCGAGGTCGACCGGAAAGGCGCGCAGCACGCGGATCGCGCGGCCTAAGATGGGGATCTGGAACAGACGGCGCCAGGCCATGAAATACACACGCCGCCGGATCGGAATCGTGACGAGCACCGGATCGGCGAACGTTTGGTGGTTGGGCGCCACAATGAGGGGGCCCCGCGCGGGGATGCAGTCCGTTCCCCGCAGCTCGAGCCCGAAGTAGAGGCGCGATGCCCCGCGGATCAGTGGGCGGAAGACATCGAGAACCGGTGTCCGCACGGGGTCTAGCCTACCGAACAACGCGGCGGACAAAAAAACGGGGCCGGGATTCCCCGGCCCCGTCTGAGACTCGCTTGCCGTCTAGTCGTCGTCGACGCCGGCCTCGACCTCCACCGGCTCGAGCTCCTGATGGCGCCCACGCCGCTCCAGGAGGTCCTGGCAACGCACGCAGGTCTGGACTTCCGGCAGGGCGCGCAGGCGGGCAGCGGCGATTTTCTCACTGCACTCGACACAGATGCCGTACTCGCCGTCGTTCAGGCGATCGAGGGCAGCCGTGATGCGGTTGATCCGCTCCACCAGCAACTCGCGGGTGGCGAAACCGATCTCGCGCCGCTCATTGGCCTGGATTTCGTCCACCTCGTCGGCGAACGACCAGTGCTCGCCCGGACCCAGCAGCTCCTCGAGCGCCGCCGATCCCCCGAGCTGACGCAGCCGACCGACCACTTCCTTAAGGTCCGTCTCCAGCCGTTTCCGGATGTCCATGTCATCGCCTCCGTGTACTTCGGGGCCGCCGTAGGTGCAACCCCTATGCCGTACCTGAGACGTCGCACCCGGGGGAGAGGATTCACGTTCGAAAACAACAATCTGCGAACGGACCTAGGGGCAGCGAGGGACGCAACCCGGGGCAAATTGCCCACGGACCGGACAGTTTCCGTAGGCCGGGCTGACACAACTGGCGGAAGAAGGCAGCTAGTCCGAGTCTTCGTACCTCTTCTTGAGTGAGGCGACGACCGCCGGATCGGCCAGCGTCGTCGTGTCGCCAAGCGCCCGGCCCTCCGCGATGTCCCGCAGGAGCCGCCGCATGATCTTGCCCGAACGGGTCTTGGGCAGCTCGGCCGAGAAGATGATGTCGTCCGGCCGCGCCAGGGCGCCGATCTTCTTGGCAACGTGCCCCTTGAGCTCGTCCATGAGCTTCGGCGTGCCGTCCACGCCGGCTTTGACGGTCACGAAGGCCGCGATCGCCTGGCCCTTGATGTCGTGCGACTTGCCGATGACGGCCGCCTCGGCCACAGCCTTGTGGTCCACGAGCGCCGACTCCACCTCCATCGTCGACACGCGATGGCCGGAGATGTTCATGACGTCGTCCACACGGCCCAGCAGCCAGAAGTATGCGTCGCGGTCGCGCTTGGCGCCATCGCCGGTGAAGTAGATGTCGGGAAACTTCGACCAGTACTGCTTGACGAACCGGTCGGGGTCGCCCCAGATGCCGCGCAGCATCCCGGGCCAGGGCTTTCGGAGCACGAGGTATCCGGCCTTCGCCGGCTTGCCGGCCTCGTCGAGGACCTCGGCGTCGATGCCTGGGAACGGACGCGTCGCCGAGCCGGGCTTCAAGACCGTGACGCCGGGTAACGGTGTGATGAGGATGTGGCCCGTCTCCGTCTGCCACCACGTGTCGACGACCGGGCAGCGTCCGCCCCCGATCACCTTCCAGTACCAGACCCAGGCCTCGGGATTGATCGGCTCGCCGACGCTGCCGAGCAGCCGGAGGCTCGAGAGATCGCAGCGCTTGGGATATTCCTCGCCCCACTTCATGAAGGTTCGGATGGCCGTCGGCGCCGTGTAGCAGATCGTGATGCCGTGTTTTTCGATGATCCGCCAGAACCGGTCCTTGTCGGGGAAATCCGGCGTGCCCTCGTACATGACCGTCGTCGCGCCGTTGGCGAGCGGGCCATAAATGACGTACGAGTGGCCGGTGACCCAGCCGACGTCGGCGGTGCACCAGTACACGTCGTCGTCGTGGAGATCGAACACCCATTTGTGGGTGGCGGCGATGCCGGTCAGGTACCCGCCGGTAGTGTGGATGATGCCTTTCGGCTTGCCGGTCGAGCCCGACGTGTAGAGCAGATAAAGGAGATCTTCGGAGTCCATCGGCTCGGCGGGGCACTTCGGCTCGACGCCTTTCACGAACTCGTCCCACCAGATGTCGCGCCCGTGCTGCATGTTGACGGGCTCACCCGTACGCTTGAGCACGATGACCGTCGTCACGCCGGGGCACTCTTTCAGCGCCTCGTCCGTGTTCTTCTTCAGCGGCACCGTCGAGCCGCGGCGGTAGCCGCCGTCGGCGGTGATCACGAGCGCAGAGTCGGCGTCGTGGATACGATCGCGGACCGATTCCGGCGAGAAGCCGCCGAAGATCACCGAGTGTGCGGCCCCGATGCGCGCGCACGCGAGCATGGCGATCGCGACTTCGGGCACCATCGGCATGTAGATGGTGATGCGGTCGCCTTTGCGCACGCCATGCCGCTTGAGCGCGGCCGCGAAGCGCTGCACCTCGCGATAGAGGTCCCAATAGGTCAGGGTCCGCGTGTCGCCCGGCTCACCCTCCCAGATGAGCGCCGCCTTGGTGCGATGCGGGCCCTGCACGTGACGGTCGAGACAGTTGTACGCGACGTTCAGCTTGCCGCCGAGGAACCACTTCGCGTACGGAGGCTTCCACTCGAGCGCCTTCGTCCACGGCTTGAACCAGGTCAGCTCCTTCGCGCGCTGTTCCCAGAAGCGCACCGGGTTGCGCGCGGCCTCGCGATAGACCGATTCGCTCTTGACGAGCGCCCGCTTCACGAAGTCCTTCGGCGGGGGGAACTTCCGGTCTTCCTTGAGCAGTGCCTGGATCGGCTCGTCGCCTTTGGCGGCCTTGGCCATATCTCGACCTCGTGTGCTGCAGTGAGCTGACGACCACGAGGCCCGGAAGACCAACGTCTTCCGGGCCCGTGCGGCCGTCAGGGTTGCTTAGGCTTTCGCTCGGGCCCGCGCGCGGCTGGCCTCGATCGCGCCTTCCTCCCAGATGCTGTGCTTGCGCGTCTCCGGCATGACGAAGATCGCGATCAGGAACATCACCGCCGGCACCACGATGGGATAGATCAGCGCGTACCCGACGCTGCCCGTGGAGAGGTACATCGAGGTCGTGACGATCGGGACCAGACCGCCCCCCCAGCCGTTGCCGATGTGATAGGGCACCGACACGGACGTGTAGCGGATGCGGCTCGGGAAGAACTCGGCGAGGAACGCGCCGATCGGGCCGTAGGTCATGCCCACGTAATTGACTAGGATCACGACGATGAGAATCGCCATCGGATAGTTGACGGCGCCGGGATTGGAATACGCGCCGAGCGCCGTGTAGAGCGGGTAGTAGGTCAGCGACGCGAGGGCCATGCCGCCCAGGATGATCGGCTTGCGGCCGACCTTGTCCGAGAGCCAGCCCCAGAAGATCAGCGTCGGCGTCGCGATCAGCAGCGCGACGCCGACGATCGTGCTCGACGTCAGCACGTCGAGCTTCTTGACCGTCTGCAAGAAATAGAGCGCCCAGAACTGGCCGCTGTACCACACGCAGCCCTGCCCGAGGACGACCACGCTGGCGATGACCACGTACTTGAAGTTGGCGCTCATGAAAGCTTCGCGCCACGGATTGGTCGTGGTCCGCCCCCTGGCCTTCATCTCCTGGAAGATCGGCGTCTCCCCGAGCGAGAGCCGGATCCAGATGGCGATGGCGACGAGGAGCAGCGAGATGATGAAGGGCAGGCGCCAGCCCCAGTCCTGAAACGCCTCGAGCCCGAGATAGCTCCGGATGCCGATGATCACCGCGAGCGAAACGACGATCCCGAGCGTGGGTGAGGTCTGGAGCCAGCCGGTGTAGTAGCCGCGATGCTCGTCTTCGATGTGCTCGGCGACGTACGTGATCGCGCCGCCGTATTCGCCGCCGAGACACAGCCCCTGGATCAAGCGCAGGGCGAAGAGGATGAAGGCGGCGGCGATCCCGATCGACGTGTAACTGGGCACGAACCCGATGAGGGCCGTGGCCACGCCCATCCCGGTCAGGGTGACGATGAAGGTGTACTTGCGGCCGACCTTGTCGCCGAGCCAGCCGAACACGAACGCGCCCAACGGGCGGATGAGGAAGCCGACGGAGAAGATCGCGACCGTGCTGAGGAACGCCGCGACCGGATGCCCCTTCTCGAAGAACTTGACTCTAGCCATGGGCCTCCCCTCGTACAGGGCGCATTGCGTTCATATACCTGGATGTTCGGGTGTCGATCCGGCGCAGGGCCGGCCGAGTTGCGGCAGAACATACCGGATTTCCGTCCCTAAAGGAAGTATTCCGACACGGCAGGAGGCGCGAAGGCCTGCCGGCGGGGACGGTGACGCGACGCCCGGCCGTCCCCGCCGAGCCCGAGCCGTCAGCGGTGCTGCTTGCGCGCGACGCCCGACTTCACGGCCGCCTCGGCGACCGCGGCGGCGACCGTCGGCACGACCCGCGCGTCGAACATCGACGGCGTGATGTACTCGTCGCTCAGCTCGCCCTTGGCCACGATCGACGCGAGCGCGTGAGCGGCCGCCAGCTTCATCTGGTCATTGACCCGCTTGGCCCGCACGTCGAGCATCCCGCGGAAGAATCCGGGGAAGCAGCACGAGTTGTTGATCTGGTTCGGATAGTCCGACCGGCCGGTGGCCATGACGCGCACGTACGCCCCTACCTCCTCCGGCTGGATCTCCGGCACGGGGTTGGCCATGGCGAACACGATCGGATCGCGATTCATCGTCTTGATGTCCTTCAGCGAGACCACGCCCGGACCGGAGAGGCCGATGAACACGTCCGCATCCGCGAGCGCATCGCCGGCGGTGCCGCGCACGCGGCGCGGATTCGTGTGCTTGGCGAACCATTCCTTCATCGGGTTCATGTTCTCGGTGCGTCCGGCGTAGATGGCGCCCGCGCGGTCGCAGCCGATGATGTGTCGCGCGCCTTCCTTCATGAGCAGCTTCGCGGTAGCAATGCCGGACGCGCCCGCGCCGGTGATGACGATGCGCACATCGCCGAGCCGCTTCTTGACGACCTTGAGCGCGTTGATCAGCGCCGCCAGCACGACCACGGCCGTGCCGTGCTGATCGTCGTGGAACACCGGAATGTCGAGCGCCTTCTGCAGCCGCTCTTCGATCTCGAAGCAGCGCGGCGCCGAGATGTCCTCGAGATTGATGCCGCCGAAGACGGGCGAGAGCGCTTTGACGATCGTGACGATCTCGTCCACGTCCTTCGTGGCCAGGCAAATCGGCCACGCGTCGACCCCGGCGAACTCCTTGAAGATGAGCGCCTTGCCCTCCATGACAGGCGCCGCGCCGTTGGGACCGATGTCGCCGAGGCCGAGCACGGCCGTGCCGTCGCTGACGACGGCGACCGTGTTTCCTTTGGTGGTGAGGGTGTACGCCTTGGCGGGATCGTGGTGGATGGCCATGCACACGCGCGCCACGCCCGGCGTGTACGCCATCGAAAGGTCGTCGCGCGTCTTGACGGGGATCTTCCCCTTGATCTCGATCTTGCCGCCGAGGTGCATCAGGAACGTGCGATCCGAGACCTGGGCGACCTTGATACCGTCGATCGCCTTCAGACGCTCAACCACCTGTTGACCGTGGCGCTCGTCGCTCGCCTTGAACGTCAGGTCGCGAATCAACGTCTTCTTGCGAACCTCCACCAGGTCGATCGCGCCGATATCGCCGCCGGCGCGGCCGATCGCGGAGGTGACCTTGCCGAGCATGCCGGGCCGGTTGTCGATCTCGAGCCGGATCGTGAGTGAATAACTCGCGGTCGGAGCGTTGCCCATCTACCGCCTCCCTGCGTCTGATGCGCGGCGGGCAACGGCCCGCCGAGTGGGCGGTATTCTACTCCAACGCGCCGCCGCGGCCAGCGTTTGACGTCGCGATCGCGCACGAACTGCTGCGGCCGATTGGAGACATGAAACGAGCGCGGAACGAGATCCGTCCGCGCTCAGGTGACGCGTCTTATCGATACGAACGGCGAAGCCGTCGACAGACCGCCACGAGTCCGAGCAGGCCCGAGCCAAGGAGGAGAACCGTGCCGGGCTCAGGCACTTCCTGGGCGGGCGAGGCCCCGCCATCGACATCCGATTGGGCACTGATCCT
>QHSO01000068.1:0-20569 GCA_003220475.1 Candidatus Rokuibacteriota bacterium
TCGCTGTTGGGATCGAGCGCGGCCAGCTCGCGCGCCTGCTGTAGTCCGGCCAGCGGCGCCAGCGGCAGCGCGAGATCGTGGCCGAAGCGGTCGCCGCTCGTGTAGGTGAGCGGCACGAGAATGCGCGAGAGCCGCATGAGTGCGCGGTTGACGTCCTCGGCCTCCGCCGGCGCCACGCCTGCCAGCTGCGCAGCCACGCCGTCGAGTCGTTCGGCCAGGCTTCGCGCGGCGTCGAGCGCCGGCGCCAGGTCGAAGCGAGGCCCGGCCGCCGTGTGCAGTGCCTCGAGCTCGCTGACGACGGCGCGTGCGGCGCGACCGTGATCGAGCGGAAGCACTGGTGCGTTCAGCCACCGCAGCGCCGTCGCGAGATAGACCTTCGTGTCGAGCGCCAGCACGTCGCCGTCGATCTTGTCGACGGTGTCGTCGCGGGTATGCCACCACCACGGGAAACCCGCGCTGCCGACCAGCCGCTCCATCGCACGCGAGAGCTCGGTGTCTTGCTTCGGCAGCCCCGACAGCGACATGAAGGCGGAGGGCACACCCGCGCCCCAGAACGACTGATCGCCGGCGCGCGAGAACCGCCGCGCGCGAGCCCGCTGGCCGGTGATGTCGGCGACGACATTCTCGGCGAGCGCGTGCGCGTCCTCGGTGGCGTGCAGCACCGAGTAGTCCGTGGCGCCGCGCGCACCGGTGGAATCGACGTTGAGGTGCAGGACGCAGCGCGCGTGCAGGTCACGCCACGCGTGGTCCGCATACCAGGCCGAGCCCGCGTAGCGCCCGTGCGAGTGTCCCGACCAGAAGGCGAAGCGGATGCCGCGTCGGAGCGCGTCACGCCGCGCGCTCAACAGTCGCGCGATCTCGAGCATCGTCGCGTTGGCGGAGGCGTTGTCCATCGCGCCGTGATGCCAGGCATCGACGTGACCCGAGAAGAGCACGAAGCGATCCTCGACGCGTCCGGGCAGCGTGGCCATCAGATGCGGAATCGGCATCCACCCGGTGCGCACGCGCGTGGTGAGTCGCACGCGCAGCGGACCGTTCGCCAGGTGCGCCCGCAGCCGCTCGCCGTCGTCGCGGAGAATCGACAGACACGGCGTGGCGGGGATCCGCCCGGCCGTCTCGGGCGTCGGAGCGCCCCAGATCGTGGTCACGATCATGTTGTGCAGGTGATCCATGACGACGAAGATCTGGCCGAGCGTCCCGGCCTGCTGGGCGGCCCACGCCTTGCCCGGCGTCGCGAGGCCGCGCACGAGGGCGATCTTGCCGGTGGCGCGCGCGAGCTCGACCGGGCCTCCGTCACCGACGTCGACGACCTCACCTTCGAGGGAGTCCACCGACGGTGAAAAGGAGTGGGTCAGGCCCTGGATGACGGCGCCGTCGTCGAGACGGACCCGTCCCTCCAGGGGCAAGCTGATGTAGGCCTCGATCTCTCGGCGCTCGACGTCCAGCCCGTGGTCTCCGAGCGTCCGCTGGATGTAGTCGAAGGCCTGCGCTTCGCCGGGGCTGCCGGACTCGCGCTCCCAGGCGGCGATCGTGCGCACGTGGTCGATGAGGCGCTGCGCCGACACCTCGGCCGCGAGCTTGGTCTCGAGTGGATCGCGATACTCCCACGGCGCCGTCACGCGCTCACCTCGCGAAGGGAATGCCGCGCATGATGCGGCGATCTTCGGAGGGTGTCAACGGGCAGGGAAAAGCTGCCTGCTTCCGCACCAGCGCGTGCCGGACTGCCCGCAGGCCACCCGCGCGAATGGCGTAGTCACCGCCAAGCACGCGTCAGTAAAGGAAGTCCATAGTCGGCACGCACCTTGCCACGGCGCACGCGCTCCGTCACGAGGGCGTCGATGACGGGCTCGTCAGCGCGACCGCCTATCTGCTCGGCAGTGTGGAGGCCGGCGGCGAGGACAATCGGCGCTGGTGCGAGATTCTCCACCGGCGGCGGCCGATCAGCTCGCACGCTCCCGTCCGCGGCAACTAGCCCGAGAGCCTCACCAGCTCCTCGAGGTTGTCCCAGGCCATGACGCGGCGGCCGGCCTCGAGGTCTGCGATCAGCGTGATGAGGCGCTCGGTCAGCGGAGTCGCGACGCCGAGCTTCCGCGCCTTCGCCACCGTGGCGCCGAGCAGCGCGCCGACTTCGGTCGGACGCCGGCGCACGGCGAGATCGCGCCAGATGCCGGTCTTCGTCTTCGTGTGCGCCCGATAGTGCGCCGCGACGATCGACATCGCCCGCTCTCGCGCCGCATGATCGCCGCCCGCCGCCGCCCGGTACGTCGCGGGGTCGTACTCATCGAAAGCCTCTAGCCGGATCCTCGCGGCATCCGCCACTCGCATGCTTTCCATCACGAGCGCGATCAGCATTCGCTGCACGTCCGGCGAGCGCTCGACGACCTCGTAGACGTGCCCGTCCACGACGGCGGTGGCCACCAGCAGCGCGCCGTAGACGTGCTTGGCCCAGGTGTAACCGAGAATGTTGTCGCTCACGCGGGTCGGCGCGACGACGTCGAGCAGCTTGGCGAGCGCCTGAACGCGAGGGCTCGGCCGTCCGTCCAGCTCGCCGAGCACCAGCGCGCCCTCGCCGCCGTGCAGGATGCGGCCGGGTGCGACCCAGTCCGCCGCCCAGTTCACGAGGCAGCCGACGGTACGGTGCTCGCCCACCGCCGACGCGATCAGCTCCTCGTTCAGCCCGTTCTGCATCGAGACGATTGCGCCCTCGCGCGCGAGCCGTGGTGCCAGTACACCGAGCGCGGTGGGCGTGTCCTGCGACTTCACGGCGAGGAGCACCAGGTCCAGACCCGCCTCGAGCGCGTCGGAAGTGATCGCGCGGACGGCGACGGTCTCGGCGCCCTGGCGCCGCTCGACGGTGAGGCCGCCGGCGTTGATGGCCGCGACGTGATCGGCAGCGCGGTCCACCAGCAGCACGTCGTGGCCGGCCTTCGCGAGCGCCGCGCCGGTGATGCCGCCGATCGCGCCCGCGCCGAAGACCGTGATCGTCACGCGAGGAATTTCGCGACGGCGTCGACGAACGCGTCCGGCCGCTCCCACGGCAGCATGTGGCCCGCGCCTTCGATCGTCTGCACGCGCGCGTTCGGGATCAGCGCTTTCCACTGCGCGGCGTACTCCGGCGGGATGAGCCGGTCGGCCGCGCCCCAGAGCACGAGCGTCTCGGCCGCCAGCCGGTACAGCCGCTTGGAGAGCCGTCGATTGGGAATCGGAAACAGGATCTTGCCGGCCATGGCCAGCCGGCGCTGCGTGACGATATAGAAGTCCTTCAGCGCCTCCATGTCCGACAGGTCGGCGCCGCCCGTCAACAGCGCCGCGCCCCGCGCCGGATCGACGAAGAGGACATCGGCGAGCTCGTGGGGCAGCATCGCGAAAATGTCGGGGATCGGTCGCTCCTCGAGCCACACGCCAGCCGGGCCGACCAGCACCAGCCGCGCGAGATCGCGCGGCGCCAGGCACGCCATCTCCGCCGCGATCATCCCGCCCATCGAGTGGCCGATGACGTGTGGTCGGGAGAGCCCGAGCGCGTCGACGAGGTCCCAGCCGTGCAGCGCGAAGTCCAGCATGTCCTCGAGCAGCTCGTCGCCCGTGGAGTCGCCGTACCCCGGCCACTCCGGCGCGAACACGTGATGGCGCTGGGCGAGGCCGTCGAGAAACGGATTGTCGACGAGCAGGCCGCCGGCGCCGTGGAAGAAGACGACCGGCGTGCCGCTGCCGCCCTCCAGCACGCGGCAGCGCGTGCCCTTCTTCGTGTCGATCATCCGCCACTTCATCGCGGCCACTCCTCGTGCTTCTTCTCGGCGCCCGGACGCTGCTCCTCGGGACGCAGCCGGTCGTCCATCGGATGAATCCACCAGCGCTCGTCGTGCTTGTAGTCCGGCCACAGATCGCGCAGCCTCGGCATGACCTTCTCGGCGAAGAGCTTGCTCGAGTGCCGCGTCTTCCAGTCCGGCATGTTGCCGTTGTGGAACAGGCAGAACAGATGGCCGATGCGCAGTCCTTTGATGCACTCCTCGAGCTGCTGGCGCACCGTCTCCGGGCTGCCCGCGATGATGAAGCGCTCGTCCACCAGCTGCTTCCACGTGAGGTTCTCGAGGATCTTCTGCCGCGCGCGCGTCAGCTGCGAGAGCGCGCCGTACTTCACCGTCGCCATCGTGCGGTAGCCCGGCGGATCGGCGAAGGGCGGGAAGACGTGCAGGCAGCGGTTGAAGAAGTACAGGCAGTGCTCGGCGTACAGCCGCTCGGCCTCGGCGTCGCTGTCGGCCACGCAGATGATCTGCGCGAAGGCGGCGCGATAGGGCGAGTCGTCCTTGCCGCGCTTCGCAACGCGCTCCCAGTAGCCGTCGAGCAGCGACTTGCCACGCAGGTAGCCGTAGAACGAGAGATACGAATAGTTGTAGTCGTAGTCGAGGCAGAAGTCCCACGTCTCGATCGAGCCGCCGCCGGGGATGTAAATGGGTGGGTGCGGCTTCTGGATCGGCTTCGGCCAGCAATTGACCCAGCGCAGCTGGTTGTACTTGCCGTCGAAGGCGAAGGGCTCGTCGCTGGCCCAGGCCTTCATGATCATCTCGTGCGCCTCGCGGTACTTGTCGCGCGTCAGGGCGGGGATCTGGCCGTAGCAGAAGTTCGTGTCCATCGAGGTGCCGACGGGGAAGCCGGCCACGAGGCGGCCGCCGGACATCACGTCGAGCATCGCGAACTCCTCGGCGACCCTGATCGGCGGGTTGTAGCCGGCGATGGAGTTGCCGATGACGCAAATGGCGGCGCGGGAGGTGCGGCGGGCCAGGCTGGCCGCGATCAGGTTGGGCGAGGGCATCAAGCCGTAGCCGTTCTGGTGGTGCTCGTTGCACCCGATCCCATCGAAGCCGAGGGTCTCGGCGTACTCCAGCTGGTCGAGGTAGGTATGGTAGACGTGATGGCCCTTGCGGGGGTCGTACAGGGTGTTGGGAATGTCGACCCAGACCGACCGGTGGCGCTCGCGGAAATCGTCCGGCAGATAGGGCCAGGGCATCAGGTTGAACCAGGTGAATTTCATCGCCGCCGGGCCTCGCTTTCTCTGGCTGGGGTGCGCCCGGAGCCTACGCCCGTCGTGACAATGAAGTCCAGCCTCGGACACCACGTGACGGTCGAGCGTCGGCGGATGGACGCCCTTCGCGCCACGACCGCCCGAAAACGCCGCAGTTCAGGGCGTGCGATTCGGCTCGCTGCTTGCTTTCTGCGTTCCGCACTTTTCAATTCGGAGGTCGGCTCGCATGCGCGTACGTCTCCCTGAACGCTTCGTCAGCGACATCGGGATCGATCTGGGTACCGCGAACATGGTCGTCTATGTCCGGGGGCGGGGGATCGTCCTGTCCGAGCCCTCGATCATCGCGTTCGACCGCCGCGACCGGTCGGTGGTCGCCGTCGGCCGCGCCGCCAAGGCCATGCTGGGCCGCACCCCAGACCACATCGAGGTCATCCGCCCGCTCAAGGCGGGGGTGATCGCCAACTTCGACGCGGCGCAGATGATGCTCCGCCAGGTCGTCCGCCAGGCGCAGGGGCGGGGGCCCCGCCGGTCACGGATGGTCATCGGAGTGCCCTACAGCATCACCCCGGTCGAAGAGCGCGCGGTGCGCGAGGCCGCCACGCAGGCCGGCGCCCAGGCCGTCTATCTGGTCCAGGAGCCCATGGCCGCCGCCGTCGGCGCGGGGCTGCCGATCCACGAGCCGGGCGGCCACGTGGTTGTCGACCTCGGCGGGGGCACGACGGAGGTGGCGGTGATCTCGCTGTCGGGCATCGTCCACTGCGTGTCGGGGCGCACCGCCGGCGATGACCTCAACGAGGCGATCATCCAGTACCTCAAGAAGCACTACAACATGCTCGTCGGCGAGCGCCGCGCGGAGGAGATCAAGCTGACGTTGGGCGCCGCGCGCCCCGCAAGTGGCGAGCCGCAGCCGATCGAGGTCAAGGGCAGCGACGTCGTCGCGCGCGTGCCGAAGGCCATCGTGATCACCGCCGACGAGGTCCGCGAGGCGGTGCACGACTGTCTGGCCAGCATCGTCGCGACCGTGCGCTCGTCGCTCGAGCGCACGCCGCCCGAGATCGCCGCCGACATGGTCGACAGCGGCATCGTGCTCACGGGAGGTGGTGCGCTGCTCAAGGGGCTCGACGAGATCATCCACAAGGAGACGCATCTGCCGGTGACGATCGCCGCCGAGCCGCTGTCATGCGTGGCACGCGGGCTGGGGTCGCTTCTCGGCGACATCGACCTGCTCGAACGGGTGGCGCTCGCGGCCTGACGTTGCGCTCGTCCCGTCGGCGACCGCCGAATTTTGGAGGGCTTCTGCGCCTCTTCCGAGAATAATGGCTGTAAGGCGGTCACTTAATCTCGTGACGATGGGAGGAGCCAGATGACGAGTGGGCAACGCAAGCTCCGGATCCGGAAGCGTAAGGCCGATGCGAACGTCGCGCGCGCTCAGCGTGCGGTCAAGGCGCTGACGCGCCGGCTTCGGGGCGCGACCAAGACGCTCACCAAGCGCCAGGCCGCGCGCAAAAAGATCAAGTAGCGCGCCGCCGCCTCACCGCTCCGGCAGATAGAGCCGCGCGACGTGGTGATCCACGACGTCGCCGTCCACGCTCACGGCGAAGTTCGAAGTGATCAGTCCCTGGGCGCCGGCGAAGACCCCGTCGCCGCCGGTTACGTTCCAGATGACGGCGCCGCGCGTCCAGCCCGCGACCGGGCTGGGCGCTACGGTGCCACGGCCCACGGTCACGAACGAGACCGCCCCGGCACGCCCATAGGTGATCGTGCCGTCCTCTACGAACGATCCATCGTCGAAGCGCTCCACCCGTGAGTCCAGCACCGCGCGCTCGCCGGCGATCGCTTCCACGCGCGCCCGGACGCCGTCGGCGCCGAGCATCGTGGTGAGCGTCTGACTCGGCGCCTGGGAGCTCGCGCGCCGCTTCGTCGCGCCGGGCGTCACCGGGCTCGCGATGCCGCGAAACTCGAGGGCGAACACGAGCTCACGCATCAGAACACGATCAGGCCGCGCGACAGCTCGCCGGCCGCCAGCGCGCGGAACGCCTCGTTGGCCTCGTCCAGACCGTAGCGACGGGTGATGAGCTCGTCGATCTTCAGCCGGCCGCCACGATAGAGCTCGACCAGCCGCGGCAGATCCTCACGCGTGCGCGCGCTGCCATAGCTGGAGCCGCGGATGACCCGCTCTCCGGTGACCAGTGGCCGCACGTCGAGCGGCAGCGTGGCGCCGGTGGCCGGGACCCCGATCACGACGCAGGTGCCGCCCGGCGCCAGCGCGTCGGCGGCCTGGCCCACCGCGCGGGTGTCGCCGACGGCCACGAACGTGAAGTCGGCGCCGCGTCGCGTGATGCGCCGGATCTCCGCCACGGGATCCTCCTTCGAGGCGTCGATGGCGTGGGTCGCGCCGAGCGCCCGCGCCTGGTCGAGCTTCGCGCCGAGCACGTCGACGGCGATGATCGGCTGGGCCGCGATCATCGCGCCGCCCTGCACGACGTTGAGCCCAACGCCACCGACGCCGAAGACGGCCATGCTCGCGCCGGGCGGCACCGCGGCGGTATTGATCACTGCGCCGACGCCGGTCATCACCGAGCAGCCGATAAGCGCCGCGCGGTCGAGCGGCATGTTCTTGTCGATCGCGATGGCCGACGATTCGGCGACGACCGTCACCGAGGCGTATGTCGCCACGTGGCCGTAGTGGTAGACGGGGCGACCGCCGAGCGACATGCGCGTGCCACCGTCGGGCAGCACGCCCTGGCCGGGACGGCGCTGCTCGCAGAGATTCGGGCGGCCGATGACGCAGTAGTGGCAGCGCCCACACGTCGGCGCCCAGGAGAGAATCACGTGGTCGCCCGCTTTGAGCGTCTGCACGCCGGGGCCGACGGCGTCGACCACACCGGCGCCCTCGTCGCCGAGTACGATCGGCATCGGCACGTTGTGCCAGGAGCCGTCGGCCGCGTGCAGACACGAATGACAGACCCCGCTCGCGACCATGCGCACGCGCACCTCACGGGCGCGTGGCGGCTCGAGCTCGAGGTCCTCGACCTTCAGCGGCGTGCGTGGTGCGAACAGCACCGAAGCTTTCATGGCGCCTCCTGGTGGAGCAGACTATCGCATCGGTGAGCCTCCGCGAGATCGCCCGCTGGTGCGCGTGGCTGCTGACGGCGCTGCTCATCACCGCCGCCGTGCTGACCTCGTTCGGCCGCTCGTGCTGGGAGTGCGAGCTGCTCAGCCATTTTCCGGCACAGCTGGGCCTGGCCGCGCTGATCCCGTGTGTGACCTTCGCGGTGGTCGGGCGCCGTCGCGACCTCGTGATCGCCGCGGTGATCGCTGCCTGGAACGTCGCGGCGCTCGTTCCCTTCTATGCGAGCGTCCCGACCGTGCTCGTCCCACCACCCGCGGATGCGCGCGTGATTCGCGTCGTCGCGGTGAACGTCGCCGCCGAAAATCGAGACCGCGCGCGGGTGATCGGCTTCGTCCGCGCCACCAGGCCCGACGTCCTCGTCGTGACCGAGCTGAACGACTTCTGGGTCAGGGCGCTCGACGCGGTCGCGGCGGATTTCCCGATCCGGCGACTGGAGCCCCGCGACAGCCATTACGGCATCGCGCTCATGAGCCGGCTGCCGCTCACCATCCTCGACGACAAGCCGGCGGGCGCGCACGCGGTCGTCGCGCGACTGCCACAGCCACGCCTCACGATCGTCGGCACCCACGCCTTTCCGCCGCTGTCGCCGCAGCTCCTGCTGAGGCGCAACCAGGAGTTCGCGGCCCTCGCCGCCTTCGTCCGTCGGCAAGCCGAGCCCGTCGTACTCGTGGGCGACCTCAATTCGTCCTCGTGGTCACCGGCATTCCGGGATCTCCTGCGCGATGCCGGTCTTCGCGATACGCGATTGGGACGCGGCGTGCAGTCCACGTGGCCGGCCTGGCTGCCGATGGTCCAGATCCCGATCGATCACGCCCTCGTCTCTCCCGGCGTGCGCGTCCATGGACGATTCGTCGGTGATCGCGTCGGCTCGGATCATCTGCCCGTCGTTCTCGACTTCTCCGTCGACGCCCTGTGACCGAGGACGGCGCCGGCTCAGCCGGCGCGGTTGCGAGCGTGGGGGGTGTGGGGGCCATAGCGGGGCCGCGACATTACGCACACGGTGACCGAGGACGGCGCCGGCTCAGCCGGCGCGGTTGCGAGCGTGGGGGGTGTGGGGGCCATATCGGGGCCGCGACATTACGCACACGGTGACCGAGGACCGCGACGGCTCAGCCGGCGCGGTTCCGAGCGTGGGGGGTTTGGGGGCCATATCGGGGCCCCCATCAGTAACGGATGCGGGGATCGAGGTAGGCGTACAGCAGATCGACGGCGAGGTTGACCGACATGAACATCACGGCGACGAACAGGATCGTGCTCTGCGTAAGCGGATAGTCGCGCTGGTAGATCGACCACAGCACCAGCCGTCCGATGCCGGGCAGCGTGAAGACCTCCTCTACGACGACGGTGCCGCCGAGCAGGATGCCGATCTGCAGTCCGACGATGGTAATGATCGGGATCAGCGCATTGCGGAGCGCGTGCTTGAGGACGACGAGTCGCGGCCGCAGGCCCTTGGCGGCGGCGGTGCGGATGTACTCCGACCCCAGCACGTCGAGCATGCAGGCGCGCGTGGTGCGCGCGATGTTGGCGGCGCTCGCGGTGCCCAGACAGAACGCGGGCAGCAGCATGATCGTGAGGTTGCGCCGCGGGTCGGTGAGGAAATCGACCCACATGACCGGCGGCATCCAGCGCAGGTAGATCGACAGGAAGAGGATCAGCATCGTCCCCTGCCAGAACACCGGCACCGACAGCCCGAGCAAGGCGCCCACGCGCGTGACGTTGTCCACGGCGCGATCGCGCTGCGTCGCCGACACGATCCCGGCCGGAATGCCAAGGAGCAGCGCGAAGCCGATCGCGAACGCCGTCAGCTCGATCGTCACCGGCAGCCGCTCGGCGATCAGCGCGATCACCGGCTTGCCCGTCCGCCATGACGTGCCGAGGTCGCCGTGTGCGAGGCCGCCGACCCAGGCGGCGTACTGGCGCCACCAGGGCTGATCCAGGCCGAAGAAGCGCTTGAGCTCGGCGACCATGGCGGGGCTGACCACGGCGTCGGCGCCGATGAGCTGCTCGACCACCGTGCCGGGCACCAGGCGCAGCATCAGGAAGACCAGCACCGACAGGCCCAGCAGCGTCATGGCCATCGAATACAGCCGAACGACGACGTAGCGGCCCACCGCTCGTGACGCCTACGCTTTCTCGATCGCCGCTCCTTCCAGGCCGTACAGCAGTGCGGTCGGATGCTGCCGGAATCCCTTCACCGTGGTTTGGGTGAAGTCGATCAAGTCGGCCGAGTACAGCCAGAGATGCGGTACGTTTTCGAGGATCGCGAGCTGCAGCCGATCGTAGATCTCCTTGCGCTTCTTCTGGTCCATCGTTCTGCGCCCCTCCTCGAGCAGCGCATCGACGGCGGGCACGCTCCACGAGTTCCAGTTCTGTCCCTTGGTGGAGTGCAGCGCGCGGAAGAACGCCACGTCCGGGTCGGCGTAGCCGGGCGTGCTGTTCATCGTCATGTCGAAGTCGTGGGCCTGCCAGCGCTTGATCCACACGGCGTACTCGACGTTCTCGATCTCCATATTGATGCCGATGCGCTTGAGCTGGGCGGCGATGACCGGCGCGCCGGATACCATCGTCGGGAAGGTCGGGATGACCATGCACTTCACGGTGAAGCCCGACGCCTGGCCGGCCTCGGCCATGAGCTTCTTCGCCTTGTCGACGTCGGGCTTGTAGTACTTCATCCACTGCTCTTCCGGCAGCTGCCACTGCTTCATGGGCGCCGTGCACGGCGCGGTCAGACGGCCGAAGCCGGCGGTGGCGACGCGCATGACCTGCGAGCGGTCCACCGCCCACGAGATGGCCTGCCGCACCCGCACGTCCTTGAGCGGGCCGCGGTTGGCGCTGATATTCAGGTAGTCGTAGCCCAGCCGCGACGAGCGGTAGCCGGTGAGCGACTTCTCGTCCTTGAGCAGGTTGTAGTTCTTGTTGTCCTCGATGAACCCGTGGTGGATCTGACCCGTGCGCAGGGCGGCGACGATGTTCGCCTCGTCGGGGATCACGCGCACGATGAGCTCGTCGACGTGCGGCACCCCTTTCTTCCAGTAATTGGGGTTGCGCTTGAAGACCATCTGCTGCTCGACCTTCCAGTCCTCGAGGATGAACGGGCCGGTCCCGAGGGCATTCTTGTTGAGGTCGCCGTACTTCTTCACGCCGGCCTCGCTCACGATGAAGCCCCAGAAGCCGCCGAGGGCTGCCACCAGCGCCGCGAACGGCTCCTTGGTGACGAACTTCACGCCGTACTTGCCGACCGGCTCGACCTTGTCGACCGCGCTGAAGTCGGACTTGCCGGACTGCGACTTCTCGAGCAGGCGGTCGAAGCTGAACTTCACGTCGGCCGAGGTGAACTCCTGGCCGTCGTGGAATTTCACGCCCTGACGCAGCTTGAATGTCCACGTGAGACCGTCGGGGCTGATCTGCCACGACTCGGCCAGCTCCGGGACCGGCGTCATGTCGGGCTCGAAGCGGACGAGCTGGTTGTAGGTCAGCGGTGAGCGGCGGCTGCGCGACAGCGCGGGAACCAGCTGAGGATCGAGGCCGGTCGCCTCGGTGGTCTGCGCGGTGATGAGCGTGCTGCCGCCCTTCGTCGGCCCCTGGGCGTGCGCGACGCGGCCGCCGACACCGAGAGCGCCGAGCGCGAGGCCGGTGGTCGTCAGAAAATCGCGACGAGTGAGGTTCCGTGACATGGCGGTCTCCTTGTTCAGCTGCTGGGGTCGAGGATGTCGCGCAGCCCGTCGCCGATCAGGTTGAACGCGAGCACGGTCAGCATGATCGCCAGACCGGGAAAGACCGAGATCCAGGGCGCGGTCTCGAGATATGTGCGTCCTTCGTTCAGCATGTTGCCCCACGACGGCGTCGGCGGCTGCGCCGACAGCCCGAGATAGGACAGCGAGGCCTCGATGAGGATCGCCTGCGACAGCGCGACGGTGCCCTGCACGACGAACGGCGAGATCACGTTCGGCAGGATGTGCTTGAGCGCGACGGCCACGCGGGTGGCGCCGAGCGCGCGGACGGCTTCGACGTAGTCCTTGGCGCGCTCGGCCAGCACCGGACCGCGCATGACGCGCGCGAAGATCGGCGTGTACACGATCGCGATGGCCAGGACCGCGCTGTTCACGCCGGGACCGCGCATGGCGGCGATCCCGACCGCGAGCAGCAGCGCGGGAATGCTGAAGAACACATCGAGCACGCGGTTGATGGCGTTGTCCGAGGCGCCGCCCATGTAGCCGGCGGTCAGGCCGAGCGCGCCGCCGAGCGTCATCGACGCGGCGATCGACGCGATCGCGACGTACAGCGAGATGCGCGCGCCGTGGATGACGCGGCTCAGCACGTCGCGGCCGAAGCGATCCGTTCCGAACACGGCCTGGGCGCTCGGACGCGACTCGATGAGATCGAAGTTCTGATCGTCCGGGGCTCGCGGCGCCAACCGATCGGCGAAGATGGCCATGCCCACGACGAGCACGGCGCCGAGCAGGCCCAGCACGACGAGGGTGTTGCGCGTGGCGCGCCGCACCGACCGGCCCCAGCGCGCGCGTCCGGGCGCCGCACGCCGCACGTCGAGAGCGCCGTCGCCGACGCTGTCGGCGAGCAGCCCCGGCGGCGCCGGCGTGCTCACGGAAGATTCGGCGGCCGGTGCCTCGCCCACGGACGGGCCGTCTCGAAGGCGGCCGAGGCCTGGAGCACCGTCAGGTCGTCGAAGCGACGGCCGACGATCTGCAGGCCCACCGGCATGCCGGCGGCCGTGAAGCCGGCGGGAACCGTGGCCGCGGGCTGCCCCGTGAAGTTGAACGGGTACGAGAACGACGCCCACGGAAACCAGTCCCAGGCGTGCTGCGGGAAATCCGGGGGATTCAGTCGGCCGACCTCGAGCGCGGTCACCGACACGCTCGGCGTGAGCAGCAGCGCGTATCGCTCGAACAGCGGTCGCACCGAGTCCCAGAACGTCATCTTGCGGTCGCGCATCTGAAGGTACTCGACGAGGCTCACGCGCAGGCCGTCCTCGATGCAGGCGACGAGGCCGGGATCCATCTGCGCTCGCCACTGCGGCAGGTGAGGTGCGTAATTGCCCGCCATGTGCGCGCTCCACATCACGCGGATCATCTCGTGCGTGTCGGCGAAGCCGGGCTTCACCTCCTCGACGACGCAACCGAGCTCCTCGAACGCGCGCACGGCGGCGCGCACCACCGTCGCTACCTCGGGGTCGACGCGCAGCCCGCCGAGATCGGGACTCCATGCCACGCGCAGGCCGTTGAGATCGCGCCTGAGCTGGCCGACGTAGTCGCCCGGCGCGCCCTCGAGCGACGTGCGGTCGCGATCGTCGGGGCCGGCCATGACCGACAACATCAGCGCGGCATCGCCCACCGTGCGGGTCATCGGACCGTTGTGCGAGGTGTAGTCGTTGTTCGAGACCGGCCACATCGGTACGCGTCCGTACGACGGCTTGAGCCCGTAGATGCCGCAGAACGACGAGGGAATGCGGATCGAGCCCGCGCCGTCGGAGCCCTGGTGCAGCGGACCCAGGCCCGCCGCGACCGCGGCGGCGGCGCCCGCGCTCGACCCGCCGGTGGTCGTGGCGGTGTTCCACGGGTTGCGCGTGATGCCGGTGAGCGGGCTGTCGCCGAGGGCCTTCCAGCCGAACTCCGGACTCGTCGTCTTGCCCAGGAAGATCCCGCCGGCCTTCTGCAGCCGCGGGATGAACGCGGCGTCGGCATCGGGCACACGATGCTGGAAGATGAACGAGCCGCCCATCGTGGGCACGCCCTTCGTGAAGTTCAGGTCCTTGATGGAGTACGGCACGCCGTGGAGCGGGCCCAGCGGCGCGCCGGAGGTCACCGCGTGCTCCGCCTCGCGTGCGGCGGCGAGCGCGGCGTCGGCGGTGAGGGTGCAGAACGCGTTGACCACGGGGTTCACGCGCTCGATGCGCTCGAGCACTGCGCGCGTGGCCTCCACGGGCGACAGCGCCTTGGTGCGGATCAGACGGGCCAGCTCGGTGGCGGGCGTGAACCCGAGCTCGATCGAGCTCATACGGATCCTCCGGGTCGAGAGTGCGGCGCCCACGTTAACATAGCGGGGCGCACCGGGGGAACCGGCGCGGGGGAGAACACGACGATGGGCGTGCGGCCATGATCGGACAGTCACCGAAGAGCAAAGACGCGATTCGCTTCCTGCGCGGGCAGGGACGCTACGTGGACGACCTCACGCGCCGCGATCTCGTGCACCTCGGGGTCGTGCGAAGCGCGCATGCCCACGCCCGCATCACCCGCGTCGAAGCCAAGGCGGCGCGCGCGATTCCCGGCGTGCTCGCGGTGTGGACGGCCGCCGATGTCCCGGAGCTCGGGCAGCCGCTGACGACCGGCGGCTCGAAGGAGCGCGGCTTCGCGGTGCCGATACTCGCCGGCGAGCGCGCGCGCTACGTGGGCGAGCCGGTCGCCGTCGTCATCGCCGACACGCCGGCGCTCGTCGCCGACGCGCTCGCGGCCGTGCAGGTCGACTACACGCCGTTGCCATCGCTCGTCGGCGCCGACGTCGCACGCGCGGCGTCCGCGCGCGTGCACGCGGACTGGCCCGACAACGTCGCGCTCGAGGCGCGGGGCGCCGTCGGCGAACCGGATCTGGCGCAGCCGGGTCTCACCGTGGTGCGTGAGCGCTTCCGCCACCCGCGTCTGGCCGCGATGCCGATCGAGTGCCGCGGCGTCCTCGCCGACTACGACGCCGAGGCCGGTGTGCTGACCGTGTGGGCGTCGATCCAGAGTCCGTACAGCCAGCGCGACGTGATCGCGCGCGTGCTCGGTTTGGCCGCCGAGCGCGTGCGCGTGATCGTTCCCGACGTCGGCGGCGCGTTCGGTCCCAAGGGCCAGGTGTACGCGGACGAGGTGCTGGTAGCCGTGGCGGCATTCCGCCTCGGTCGTCCCGTGAAGTGGATCGAGACGCGGCGCGAGCACGCGCAGTGCGTCGGCCACGACCGCGAGCAGCTGCACGAGGCCGCCGTCGCCTTCGCCCCCGACGGGACGATCGCGGCGCTCGAGGATCGCTTCCTCGCCGACGTCGGCGCCTATCCGGTGATGGGCAACGGTCTCACCGCGAACACCGTGAATCACCTGCCGGGTCCGTACCGCGTGCCGCACTATCGCGGCCACGGCGAAAGCGTCGTCACCACCACCATGTTCAACGCGGCGTATCGCGCCGCCGGTCGCCCCGAGGCCAACTTCGTGATGGAGCGCCTGATGGACATCGGCGCTCGACGCCTGGGCCTCGATCCCGCCGACGTGCGCCGCCGCAATCTCATCCGCGCCCGTCGGTTCGCCGCGGCCGATCGGTGTCGGCATCGCCTGCTACGCGCAGGGCACGGGCCTCGGCCCCTTCGAGGGCGCCACGGTTCGCGTCGATCCGCGCGGGAAGGTCTACGTCCTGATCGGTGTCGCCGCGCAGGGGCAGGCGCACTCCACGACGCTGGCGCAGATCGCCGCGGGTGAGCTCGGCGCCGAGCTCGACGACGTCATCGTGCTCGGTGGCGATACCTCGCTGATGCCGTACGGCATGGGCACCGGCGGCAGCCGCGTGATGGCCAACGCGGGGCCGGCGGTCGCGCGCACCGCCGCCGAGGTTCGGCAACGCGCGGCGGTCGTCGCCTCGGAGCTCTTCGAGTGCGCGGCGGCCGACGTGCGGTTCGAGGCGGGCCGCGCGTTCGTGGCCGGCATGCCGGACCGCGCGCTGCCGCTGGGGCGGCTGGCACAGGCCGCCGTTCGCAGTAAGGCGCTGGCAGCCAGCGGCGAGCCGGGACTGAACGCGTGCACGTGGTTCTATCCCGACACCGTAACGTGGGCGTTCGGCGGCCAGGTCTGCGCGGTCGAGGTCGATGTCGAGACGTGCCGTGTGCGACTGCTGCGTCACGTGGCCCTGCACGATCCCGGGCGCGCGATCAACCCTGCGATCGTCGAGGGCCAGCTGCAGGGCGGCGCCGCGCAGGCGATCGGCGCCGGGCTCATGGAAGAGGTCGTCTACGACGCCCAGGGCCAGCTGCTCAGCGGCAGCCTGATGGACTACGCGATCCCGAAAGCGGACGATCTGCCCTCGCTCGACGTCGTGCTCGACGAGCATCCGTCGAGCATCAACCCGCTCGGTGTGAAGGGCGTCGGTGAGAGCGGCTGCATCGCCGGCGCCAGCGCGATCGCCAACGCGGTGGAGGATGCGCTGGCCGACCGCGGTGTGATCGTGCGCGAGCTGCCGATCACCGCAACGCGGCTGTACGCGCTACTGCACCGAGGCGTTTGACGGCGCTACGGCACCGCCGCGTCTGACGGCCGCTCGCCGACGGTGCCGAGCGCGACGCCGCCGAGGATCAGCGCGACTCCCACCAGCAACGACGCGCCCGGCCGCTCGCCGAGCCACAGCGTCGCGAGCGCGACGCTGAGGACCGGTGTCGCGAGCAGACCGAGCGAGATCGTGGCCGCTGGAAGCCGGAGCCCGGCCATCGCGCTCGCCCAGTAGGCCAGTGCCGAGCCCGGCAGTCCGGCGTAGGCGAACAGCGCCGCGAGCCCGGGTGTCCACTCGAACGCGGGTGGGCCGACGACGGTCCACGCGAGCGGCACCAGGATCACGGTCGCGAGCAGCATCTGCCACGGCAGCAGATCGAACGGCGTCGAACGCCAGTGGTGTCCGCGGATGTGCAGGATGGCGCCCGCCCAGAGCAGCGCCGCGCCGAGGATCGCGACGTTGCCGAGGACTGTCGTCCGCCGCGTCCAATCGAGCGCGGCCGGATTGAAGAGCACGATGAGACCGGCCAGTCCGACAACAACGCCGACGACCCGCCGTCTCGTGAGCCGTTCGCCGAGCAGCAGGCTCGCACCGGGCACCACCCAGAGCGGCGTCGTGTAAGCGAGGACGGCCGAACGGCCGGCCGGCACCAGCTCGAGGCCGATGCTGGAGAGCGTCGTGAAGCCGACCATGTGCAGCAGCGTGATGCTGACGAGGACGGGCAGATCGGCGCGCGGAGGCCGCGCCAACCGCCGCGTGGCCAGTGCGAGCGCGGTCAGCGCCACGGCGCCGATGCCCGTACGAATGGCGACGGCCCACAGCGGCGGCACACTCGCGACGATCACCTTGTTGACGGGCCACGTGAAACCCCACGCGAAGACGACCGTGACGAGCAGAATGAGTCCGACGCGGTGGGACGCCGCGGACGTCGAGCGGGTCAGGACGCCCAGGGGTCGGGCTGGGCCACGCTGGCGGCGAGCGCCTGGCGCTGCAGCCAGCTCGCGCCGAGCGGCGCGAGCAGCATCACGGCGCCGAGCACATTCAGCATGCCGAAGCCCCACGCGCCGAGCACCATACCGCCGAGCGCGCTGCCGACCGCGCCCATGAGGCCCATGACGAGATCGGCCAGGCCCTGAATCGACGCGCGCTCGACGGGGGACAGTGCATCGGTGAGCAGCGCGCTCGCGGAGACGAACGCGAGGTTCCAGCCCACGCCGTTGAGGAAGAGCCCGGCCATCACCACGCCCCCGGCGCGGCCCGGGGCCAGACCCGCCAGCGCCAGCGCGCCGAGCAGCACGACGCCGCCGGCGCCGATCATCGGCAAGCGGCCGAAGCGGTCGCACAACCATCCCGACAGCGGCGAGGCGATGTACATCCCGCCGAGATGCATGGACACCGCGAGCCCGATCGTGCCGACGGCGTGGCCGTGATCGTGCAGGTAGAGGGGTGACGTCGACGTGGTCCCGATCATCACGAGCTGGCTCACCATCAGCGCGCCGTACGCGACGATCACGCGGGGCTCGCGCAGGATCACGCCGGTCTCGCGACCGCGTTGGGCGGCGCGCGTCGGGCTTGACGGCTCGATCTGTCGCGCGATCGCGAGCGGATCGGGTCGCAGGAACGCCTCCACCAGGATCGCCGCGAGCGTATAGCCGGCGACGGAGATCAGAAACGCGCTCGCGACCCGCGACACGCCCAGCATCGCGCCGACGCCGATCGCCGGCGCCATCAGCATCGGGCCGATGATCGAGCCGACCGTGGAGCCCCAGACGATCAGCCCCATCGCGCGGCCGCGCTGCGCGCCCGGGCTGATGTCCGCCGCGGCGTACCGCGCGAGCAGGTTGGACGTCTGCGCGGTGCCGAACAGCGCCATGCCCGCCAGGAAGAGGACGAAGCTCTGCTGCACGACGCCGACCATTCCGAGCGCGGCGCCCGCGACGGCGAGCGAGTAGCCGACCGCGAGTCCCAGGCGCCGTCCCGTCCGTGCCATGAGCCGTGAGAGCGGATAGCTGGCGAGCGCGGTGCCGAGCGAGCCGATCGCGACGGGCAGGCCGGACCAGGTGTTGGTACCCGTGATGGCGGCGGCCATGATGGCGCCGACGGCCATGCTCATCGAGAAGCCGGTGCTGCCGCAGACCTGCGCGGCAAAGAGCGTCGCCATCAGCGCACCGCGCCGGCGCAGCGCTGAGCCGGCGGTGGGGAGCGAAGTCACGCCGCCATGATACTCACTTCAGCTCGAGGCGGAACGGGTACTCCTTTCGGTCCAGGTCGCCCGCGACGAGGACGTCGGCATGGGCGGCGACGCCTTGCGGCGTTAACTGAAAGCGCCACGTCCCGTCCTGCTCTTCGCTGACGCTCGGGCTGAACGACATGACCGGCTGAAGGTCCGCGTCGGTGAGCATCACGTACAGCAGGCGTTCACCTCCCGGACCTGTTTGGAGCGTCAAGGCTCGCCGACCGCGCGCGGTCACCGTGACGGCCAGTCCCGCCGTTTCCGCCCGCTGGCCGGGGAAGAGCTCGTCCATGCGGAGTGTGCGAATCGACCGCGGGAACTGCATTGTCAGCACGCCGGCCACCGCCTTGATGGACTCCGGCGGGATCTTGCTGTCGACGAACACGTACAGGGATGTCGTCAGCAGGCCGTCCCTCGGCGACCCACCGAAGCGGACGGTCGTCTGCTGCGGAGTCGGCGGCGTCAGCGCCGTGCCGTCTTTCAGCTCGATCCGCTTCACCGCGAGCCGGCCGACGGTGAAGGCGTGCTCGAAGTTCGGCAGCATCGGGCTCCGCAGCTTGAACTCCAGCCTGGTGTTGAAGAACACGTGGGCTTTCTCGAGTGAGAGCTCGAACGGGTTGGGAAGTAGCACGTCTCGGCGAAGGGCCTGAACGCTGTAGGGCCGAAAGTCCGGCGTGGTCGGCCGCAACGGCATGCCGGGCTTGCCGCCTGTCATCGACAAATCGGTGAGCCGGAACGGCCAGCGCAACGATTGCTCGGAGACGACGAACGTCGCCTCGATCGTGTCCGCGATGCCCGCGTACTGCACGCGCGCCGTCGAGCCGTCGCCGAACAGGAAGTCGCTGCTCATCTTCATCTCCGACGCCAGCGGCTGCCCCGCCGCATTGAGGGCGCGGACGGCGAGCACGCGGTCGCGGGCACCGGTGATCTGGTACTGGACGTCGCCGCCGTCGACCTTCGTGATCGTCACGGTCGCTCCGTGTGCCGCGAGCGTCGCGCCCGGCGTTGGGCGCGCGGCGCGTTGGGTCTCGACGCGCGTGGGAAGGCGAAGCTCGACGTGGCCGGCGATCGTGCCCACCGTGCGCGGATCTGCGCCTGCCAGCAGCCGCACCGTTTTCGTCGCGCGCAGGCGCCGTCCGCCGGAATCGGTGAACGTGCTCGCGAGGCCATTGCGCTGGCGGCCGCACGGCTCCGGACGCAGAACCTCCTGAGCGGTGATCGACATGACGCTGTCGACGAACAGCCGGGCTCGCTCACCACCCCCGGCCAGGTTGGGAACCGCCCCGGCGAAGGCCTCGACATCGAGCTCGGGCCCGCTGTCCGACACCGACGGTACGCGCATGGCGCCGAGCCGGACGCCGAACGGGCCATGGACCTGATCGACATCCTCGGCGAACATCGCGGCCGCGTCGTACGCCGCGAGTCCGGCGGCGTCGACCGCCGGTGTGAACGCGATCGCCTCGGTGTCGATGCGCTCGGCGCGTACGCTCGGCCGGGCACCGGGTTCGCGCCCGCCACCGAGTCCCGCGAAGATCGACGCGAGCAGCTCGCTCACCGCGCGCTCGAGATTGGACGCGAACGTCCGGTCGACGGTGAACTCGATGGTCTCGCGGTTGCCGCTGGACTTGACGCTGACGCTGTCGAGAAGCGGCGCGAGGCTCGGCGCCGTCTGTGCCCATGCCTCGCGCGACTGCTGCAGCGCGCGTCGCCACTCGTCGACTTTCTGCTGGATGCCGGCGCCGTCCGCCGCGTCGAGAACGAGTCGCAGGCGCCCCGACGGCGGCACGGTCTTCGCTCCGAGGCCGAGATAGACGTGCTCAACGCCGACCGTCTGCGCGAGGACGGCCTGCGCGGACATTTTCAACAGTGGCCCGGACACGCTCTTGTCGGCCTCTCGCGGCCGCCACATGCCGATGCTCACGAGGTCGGAGTGGGCGAGGGC
>QHSO01000068.1:20633-24407 GCA_003220475.1 Candidatus Rokuibacteriota bacterium
CCGGTCGGGCGATGCCGCCGAGCTCGGCCACGAGATAACGCTCGATGTCGCCGGGATCGAACCGGCCGACGATGACGATCGCGTGGCGCGCTCCCCGCTCGGTCGCGGGATACAACCCATACAGGACGTGCTCGACGTCGCGTCGCAGGTCGACACGGGCGGCCGCGAGATGGTCGAGCAACGAGCGCTCGTCCAGCGCGCGCGGCGCGCGCGCGTCGACGGCGCGGATCACGGGCGCGCCGAGGAGCCAGCGCTCGAGGAAGACCATCTGCCTGACGTTCAGCGCCGCAAGCAGCACCAGATCCGGCGTCGCGAGCGCCGCCTCGGCGGCGATGGTTTGCGCCGCCGGCGCGACGAGCGGCCGCACGACGATGACGTACGCGCCCGCGGCGGCGGCAAGCAGCACGGCGAGCGCGGCGACGAGCAGTTTTTTCATGAAACCATTCTAGGCGGCGGGGCGCGAGAATCCGGCGTGAGAAAGCGCGCCAGAAGGAGAAATGCGCCAGAGAGGATCTGTAAGCCGGGTCCTGTCCCCCGAGCATGTGACCCAGGGCGACGGTCATTTCTCTAGGACGCCGGTTACCCGGCGTCTCGAGCGGCCTTACCCGAGAGCACGGACGGGCCGTCCGATCGCTCTCCTATTTGGCCTTGCTCCGGGTGGGGTTTGCCTAGCCGACGCGGTCACCCGCGCCGCTGGTGAGCTCTTACCTCACCGTTTCACCCTTACCAGCCTTGCGGCGGCGGTATGTTTCTGTGGCACTTTCCGTGGGGTTGCCCCCCCTGGCCGTTAGCCAGCACCCTGCCCTGCGGAGCCCGGACTTTCCTCCCGCCGTGTTGCCACGGCCGGCGACCGTCCGATCTTCTCTGGCGCGTCGTCTAGTATAGCCGGCCGGCGGAGTCGCCCGGCGCGCCAGGCTCACGGCGCCACGAGCGTGCGGCGCTCGCGGTCCCAACGCCAGAGCGGCGCACCCGGCCGCAGGTGCACGCCGCCGAGCCAGCGGTCGAGCGGCACCAGTGCGAGGCGGTCGGCGCGGCCGGCGAGCACGCCGGCGCCGAGCGATGGCCGCCAGACGCGCCAGTCCGCGAACGGCCGATCGCGATGCTCGATCGCGAGCAGCGGCGTGCCGCCGGCGGCGAGATCGCGCACGATCGCGGCGAACTGGACGTCGCCCAGGGCGAGCTCGCTCAGTTCTGCCGACCGCGTCACGCGGCGGAACAGGGCGCCGAATGCGAGCGGGTCATCGAGCGCGCCCAGCGTCGCGTGCTCGACGTCGTCGAGACCATCCACGACCGACGGAAAGCGCGCACAGTGCAGACCGACGGCGGCGGGCGCGAACGGCAGTGTCGGCTGCAATCGCGTCAGCGACAGCGGCTCGGGTGCGGCGTACGCGCGCCAGAGCGCGCGGGCGTCGGCGATGTCCGCCGCCGTGAGCGCTCGACGCCGCTCGAACAGCGGCTCGAACGTGTCCGGCGTGAGCGCGCCGAGGCCGGCGCCGGCCGAGAGCGGCGGAAAGACGAGCGAGACGCGCGCGGCCTCGAGACGATCCAGCACGAACCACAGGTTCGTCGCGCAGAAGAGGTCTTGCTCGAACCAGAGGACGACCTCATCGTGCTCTTTCGCGTGTGCGAGCATGCTCTGCCCCTCGCGCCAGCGCCGGGCATAGTCGTCGATACCGACGCCCAGCCGAGGCGCCAGCCACGCGGCCCGCGTCTCGGTGTCGGTGGCCGCCGGGCCTTCCATCAGGATGTCGCCCCAGACCGCGCGCTCGCCGGGCAGCGTGCTCGGGAAGACGGCGGCGGTGGCGTCGCCGTTCAGGACGTGCAGCACGCGGATATTCTACGAGGCGATCGAGGCGGCGGTCAGTTGCCGAAGACGTCTTTGAAGAACTTCGTGACCGGACCGGGCTCCGCGGCGGCCGTCTTCACCACACGCGGTGGCTGCGGCCGCGGGCCCAGCGCGATGCGAATGTCCGAGCGCTGGCCCGAGTGCACCTCGACGTGACGGACTTCGGTGAGAAAGCCCGGGTGCGTCACGCGGAGCCGATAGCGGCCTTCCTTGAGTCGTCGCGCGAGGTGGCCGTCGGGCTCGGCATCGAGCGTCGTGACGATGGCGTCCTGCGGCGTGAAGATCTCGACCGTCGCGTGCGGCAGCGGCTTGCTCGAGCGCACGTCCTGCACGATCGCGACGATCTCGCCTTGCTGCGACGGCGTCGACGATGACGTCAAGCCCGTAAACGACAGGAAGCCGCCGCCGATCGTCAGCAGGCCGGCGAGGATGCCGACCAGGGTCTGCACGGTGGAGAGCGGCTGACGCCCGATCACCGCCAACCACGTCGACGTTGACGGTGTCGGCGTCTGCGGCGTTGCTGCGGGAGTGACGAAGTCTCCGTCGGCCACGCCCCGAGATTTGGCAAGGATCGGGCCAGACGTGGCCGTCGCTAACTGGCTGTTATTCCAAAGCCGAATCCACCGCTGTGGCCTTTCACTTTGTGCCACACGACGTCGTGGCGCCGCGTCTGCGCGATGAGGCGCTCCCACAAATCGCGATTGGCGACGGACTGTCTGGCCGCGCCGAGCCAGCCGTTGGTCTCCCAGCGCGCCCACCAGCGATCACGGAAGCAGTTCATCACGTACGAGGAATCGGTGAAGAGATCGACGCTGCGGCGGTCGGCGATCGCGGCGAGGCCTTCGATGGCCGCCATCAGCTCCATGCGCTGATTCGTGGTGTGCGGCTCGGCGCCGCTGACGATCCGCTCGACGCCGTCCTCGAGGAGGAGGGCCGCCCAGCCGCCCGGTCCCGGGTTGCCGGAGCAGGCGCCGTCGGTGTAGAGCGTTACTCCTGCCAGTAGAGGTACCGCCCGCAGCTCTCGCAGACCATGAGGCCGGTCGCCCCGCGTAGCTCCTGCAGCGCCTGGGGGCGAATGCCCACGCGACAGCCGCCGCAGACGCCCGCCGCCGACACCGCGGCGACCGCGACACCGCCGCGCGCCTTGAGGATGCGGTCGTAGCTGGCGAGCACGCCGACCGGCAGCTCCTTCGCGCGCGAGGCGCGCTGCGCGCGGACGATGCCGAGCTCCTGCTCGACGGTGGCCAGCTTCTTGCGCACCGCCGCCTCGTCCTGCCGTGCCTGCTCCTCGCGCGTCTTGAAGCGCTGCTCGGCGTCCTTGATGTCGACAGCAAGCCGCTCCTGCATCTCCATCAGCCCGAGGATCTCCTCCTCGGTCTTGGCCTTCTCTTGCTTGGCTTCCTCGATCTCGAGCAGCACCGCGGAGTATTCCTTGTTGGTCTTGACCTCGTACAGCCTGGCCTCGAGCTTCTGGCGCTTGACGTTGGCGACCTCGAGGTCCTTTTCCTTCGTTCGGAGGTCCTTGCGGGTGCTGTCGACCTTGGTCTTGATGGTCTCGACGGTTTTCTTCGCCTCGGCCAGTGCGGTCTGCAGTGCCTCGATCTGCCGCGGCAGCCGAGCCGCCTCCGACTCGAGGCCGGCGATCTTCGCGTCGAACCCCTGTAAATCGATCAGCGTCTGAAGCTGCGCGTCCACGTTGTCTCCCATTAATAGCACCGGAACGATATTAGCGCCGCCCCACTCGCCCCCGCCGCACCAGCTGAGCGCATCGAACCGGTTGCGAGCACCGAACCGGTTGAGAGCATCGGAACGGCTGAGAGCGCCGGAACGGTTGACCGCGGAACGCAGCCCCGGCCTTCTACGGCAGGCCACCCACGGTGCGACCCGTCCTCGCGCTCCAATACAGTGGGCCCACCTGGATTCGAACC
>QHSO01000262.1 GCA_003220475.1 Candidatus Rokuibacteriota bacterium
GCTGGATCGGCTGGACACGCGCGAGCCGGCGCGTGATTGGACGACGACCGACGACTCGCCACACTGAACGCCAGCGTCGCGCCTCACGTCATCCCCCTGCCGCTCGTCTAGCATCGACGTCGCCCGCCACCACCGATAGTGGATAACGCGCGGTCCCCGCGCGGCGGTGTCGGAAATGGCCGCACATGAGCACGGGTATCGCTTCGGACCTTCGTCGACGCGAGCATTTACACGTGTGGCACTCGCTGTGCACAACACTCGCGTCGAGGAGGATGCTCATGAGTATTGCTGTGATGCAGCGAAAACAATCGTCGTACGCGATGGCCATTGTGGCCACGCTTATTGTGCTCGCCGTCGCGCCTACACCGGGACGCTGATAACGGCGGTGTATCAAGACGCGACAGGGAGACTCGAATTCGACTATCAGTTCATCAACAACGGTCCTGACGATGTCCGCAGCCTGACGGGCTTCAATTTCTCGGTCTTTTCCACGGATGTCGGATACCGCGACGCTGCCTACGGCTCGTTCGTGACGCCCTCGATCGGGACCACGCCGCCGATCTTCGCCGACCGCGATGGGGACGGCTCGACCGTCGGCTTCCGAATTCGGCACGGGGCTTAGTGCGATCAATGCCGGCGAGACGAGCCTGATCCTGGTAATCAAGACCGACGCCCGGAGTTCATGGCCGGTGTTGCGTCGGTCATCGACGGCGCCGCACACACCGTCGACGCGTTCCAGCCGACGGGAACACCGATTGGGCCCGCCGCCGACGTACCCGAGCCGGCGACGTTGCTGCTGGTTGGCTCGGCCGTGATCGGGATGGGCGTGACGGTGCGACGCCGCAGTCAGCGTTGAGACGGGAGCGAGCGCAACGCGAGTCGTAGCGCGTCCTACGACCGAAGGCGTTTGTAGAAGAAGAGCTCGCGGTAGCCCTGCGGCAGGTTGTCGATGTGGCCGGAGGACTGGAAGCCGAGCGCGGTGTGCATCTGGATGGACACCGCGTTCGTTTCTTCCGTCGACGAGAACAGCCGCGGGCTCGGCGACATGTCCTCCACGGCGCGATAGAGCGCGCGCGCCACGCCGCGCTTGCGATAGTCCTCGCGCACGGAGACCAGCGTCACGAACGTGCACTGAAACCAGTCCGTGCGGTACGCGAGCATGCCGACCACCTCGCCGTCGAGCTCGGCGACCAGCACGTGGTGGCGATCGAGATGCGAGCGGACGAAAGGGCCGGCGCGCGGACCGAGGCCGGCCGCGAGCTGCATCACCGCCTGAACGTCGGAGCTCTGCGCCGCGCGGATTTCCACGCGCTCAGTACGTCCCTGGCCGGATCTGCTTGTACAAGTCCTTCAGCCGCGCGGCGGTGAAGTCGCCCGCCTGGCAGACGCTGATGATCTTGCGCTCGTCGGCCTCGATCTTCGCCACCGCCTCCGCGACCTGGCCGGCGATCTCCTTGGGAATCGTCACCACGCCGTGCTGATCGGCGTGGATCAGCTCGCCCGGCTTCACCCAGAGGCCGCCGACCTTCACGGGCAGCCCGAAGTCGAGCATGTGGACGTACGCGTGCGAGACCGAGACGTGCGCGGCGGCGAACTGAAAGCCGAGGGCCTTGACCTCGTCGAGGTCGCGCACGGACCCATCGGTGACGACGCCGACGCAGCCGAGCGCCTTGTGGATGTTGGCCTGGACCTCGCCCCACTGCGCGCCCTGGCCCCGCGGCTCGTCGATGTCGTGCACGACGATCACCCGTGGCGCCGGGATCGTCTGCACATAGTCCCACCACTCGAACGTGCTGGCGCGATGGCCCTGCAACGGCTCGTGCTCGGCGCGGATCACGCACGGCACCGCGTAGCCGACCAGCGGGCCGAGCTCCGGAAACAGGCACCGGATTTCGGAGGACATCTGCCCGACGTTGCGCGCGCGAATCTTGAACGTCTCGATGCCGTTGGCGATGCTCGGGCTGCTGATCTTCTTTAATGCGTCGATCACGGCGACCTCCTCAGATGGCGTTGCGGCGCTGCTGGATCAGGAGCGCGCGCAGCCCCTCGATCGTTTCGCGCACCGAATCGAGATTGGGGTTGACGGCCAGGGCCTGCTCGAAGCGCTCGAGCGCGCGCGCCGGCTCGTCGAGCCGGAGCCAGATCATGCCATAGCCGCTCAGCGCGCCGAAGTGCGCGGGGTTGCGCTTGAGCACCTCGTCGCAGTCGGCGGCGGACTTCCGGTACTCGCCGACGAGGTAATAGAGGGTGGCGCGCTTGTTCCAGCCCTCGGCGAAGTCCGGCCGCCGGCGGATCACCTCGCTGAAGGTGTCGATCGAGGCCTCGAGCTGGCCGTGCTGCATCTCGACGATGCCCGCGCGCAGCAGATCGTCGACCTCCTCGCTGCCCGAGCGGCTCCAGACTTCCCACAGCGCGCGCTCGGCCAGCACCCGCACGCGCGCATCGGGATCGCGCAGGGCCGCCAGCAGCGCGGGTGCGTCGGCCATCGTTCCAGCGTCGGCGAGTGTGAGCGCGGCGCGGCGTCGCGCCTCGACGTCGCCGCGGTCGGCCAGCGCAGCCAGCGCGTCCTCACGGGGGCCCGCGGCGGCGGGCGCGGCGATGAACACGACGAGCAGCGCGGCGAGAGCGGCTCTCATCGCGTGTAGGCCTCGTTGACGTCGGTCGCCGCGAAGCCCGGCTCGCGGCCACCGCCGGGCACGTAGATCTGTGCGCCGACCACGGCGGCGCCGATGCCGTGGCGCGGCGTCGGCATCGGAGCCATGGCGATCCAGCGGTTGCCCGCCGGCTCATACATCTCGGTGGCTTCGAAGATCCGGAACGGCGCCTCGCCGCCGAAGACGACAATGCGGTCGAGCAGCGTGGCGGCGGCAAGCCCGCCGCGGCCGCGGGGCAACGGCGGGCCGGTGCGCCACGCGTCGGCCGCGGGATCGTAGATTTCGACGTTCGCGTATTGCGTGCCGAGGAATGACGAGCGGCCGCCGAGCGCCCAGATGCGATCTTGGAACGCGACGGCGGCGAGATGATCGCGCGCCGTCGGCATCGCGTTGACGGTCTTCCAGACGTTGGTCGCCGGGTCGTAGACCTCGTGGACGTTCAGCGCATCGCGCTGGGCGCCGCCGAGCGCGTGGATCCGCCCGTTCAGCACGGCCGCCGCCAGCGCGCCGCGCGGCGTCGGCATCGGCGCGCGCGCCTCCCACGCGCCGCGCGCCTCGTTCCATTCCCACACGTCGCCGACGGGCTCCCAGCGCACCCGACCGCCCGCGTAGCCGCCGAGCACGAAGAGGCGCTCGCCGACGGTGACCGCGGCCGCATGGTGGACCGCCGTGGGCAGGAGCGGGCGCGCGGTCCAGGCATTGGTTGCCGGGTCGTAGCTTTCGGCCGCGGCCGTCGGCTCTGCGGCGGCGCCGAAGCCGCCCATCACCCATATGTGGCCGCGGAGCGCGGCCACCGCGACCTCCTGCCGCGGCGTGGGCAGCGGCGCCAGTGACGTCCACCTGCCCGGCGCCGCAACCTCGATGGGCGCGGGCGACGACGTGGACGCGCCGAGGCAGCCGACCAGCAGCGGCGCCCCCAGCGCCGTGCACAGCGCCATATAAAGGAAGCGGCTCACTTCAGACCCGTCAAGTGCAAGAAGGCCGCCTCGTCCAGGATCTCGACGCCGAGCCGCCGTGCGTCGTCGGCCTTGCTCCCCGGCGCCTCGCCGACGACGACGTACGACGTCTTCTTCGATACGGAGCTGCTGACACGTCCGCCCAGGCGCTCGATCAGCTCGCGCGCCGCCTCGCGCGTGAGCGAGGCGAGCGCGCCCGTGACCACGAACGTCCGGCCCGCGAGCGGCTGCGGCCGCTCGGCCTCCACGCCGGGCTGGGTCATCTCGACGCCAGCCTTGGCCAGCCGCCGGATGACGTCGCGGTTGGTCTCGTCGTCGAAGAAGCGGCGGATGGACTGGGCCAGCTCGTCGCCGATGCCGCGGATCTCGTCGATCTCGGCTTCCGACGCGCGCAGCAGCCGATCCATGCTGCCGTACTGGTTCGCCAGCAGCGTGGCCACGCGCTCGCCGACCATCGAGATGCCGAGCGCGTTGAGCAGCCGCGCCAGGCCGCGCGGCTTGGACGCCTGGATCGCTGCGACGAGATTCTCGGCCGACTTCTCGGCGAAGCGCTCGAGGTCCGCCACCTCGTGGACGGTGAGCGTGTAGAGGTCGGCGAAGTCCTTCACGCGCTTGTTGTCGACGAGCTGCTCGACGACGGCCTCGCCGAGATGCTCGATGTCCATCGCACGCCGCGAGCCGAAGTGGCGCAGGCGCGCCTTGAGCTGCGCCGGACACGCCGTGTTCAAGCAGCGCCAGTACGCCTCGCCCGGCAGCCGCGCGGCGGCGTGGCCGCAGACCGGACACCGCTCGGGGAACACGTACGGGACCGCGTCGGCCGGCCGCTTGGACATGACGACCTGCACGACGTAGGGGATGACGTCGCCCGCACGCTCGATCAGCACGGTGTCGCCCACGCGAACATCCTTGCGCCGCACCTCGTCCTCGTTGTGCAGGCTCACGTTGCTGATCGTGACGCCGGCGAGCGGCACCGGTACGAGCTTGGCCACGGGCGTCAACGTGCCGGTCTTGCCCACGTTGACCTCGATCGCCTGCACGACGGTGGTGGCTTGCCGCGCGGCGAACTTGAACGCGATCGCCCAGCGTGGATGATGCGTGGTCGACCCGAGCCGCCACTGCTGCTCGAGCGAATCAACCTTCACCACGGCGCCGTCGGCGTCGTAGCCGAGCGCGTCACGGTCGGGCTCGAGACGCCCGCAGTAGTCGATCACGGCCTCCAGCGTCGGGCAGCGCTCCGTCTTCGGATTCGTCTTGAACCCGGCTTCGCGCAGCGCCTCGAGCGTTTCCCAGTACGTCCGGAAGCCGAGCTCGCGCCCGGCGCCGACGTGATAGAGGAAGATGTCGAGCGGGCGGCGCGCCGTGACCGCCGGATCCTTCTGGCGGACGGCACCGGCCGCGGCGTTGCGCGGATTCGCAAACGTCGCCTCACCGGATTCCTGAAGGCCGCGGTTCAGCTCCTCGAAATCGGCGCGCGGCATGAACACCTCGCCGCGCACTTCCAGATCCGGCACCGCCGCGAGCGCGCCGCGCAGGACCATCGGCAGCGAGCGGATGGTCCGGAGATTCGCCGTGATGTCCTCGCCGACGCGGCCATCGCCGCGCGTCGCGCCGCGTACGAAGCGGCCGCGCTCGTACACCAGCGCGATCCCGAGCCCGTCGATCTTTGGCTCGCAGACGTAGTCGAAGTGTGCACCGGGCAGCGCACGACCCAGACGCGCCTCGAACTCGCGCAGATCGTCGGGCGTGGTCGCGTTGTCGAGCGAGAGCATTGCTGCGCGGTGCTCGACGGGACGGAACGCATCGATGGGCTGGCCGGCCACGCGCTGCGTCGGGCTGTCGGGGGTGACGAGGTCGGGGAATGCGCCCTCGAGATCCCGCAGCTCGCCCATGAGCGCGTCGTACTCGGCGTCCGAGATCTCGGGTCGCGCCTCGGCGTAATACAGGTAATCGTGGTGGTGGATCTGCTCCCGCAGCTCGCTGATGCGCTGCTGAGCGTCAGCCCGCGTCATGAGGCCTCAGCATAGCACCTCGGTTATAGTGGCGGATGATGCGCAAGCCCGCGACGGGACGCCGAGCGCGCGTGCCGGCGACGACCGCCTCCACCCAGGATTATCTCGCCGCCATCTACGACCTCGGGGGCAGCGGCAAGCCCGTGATCGGTGCCCGGCTCGCCAAGCACATGTCCGTGTCGGCGCCGGCGGTGACGGAGGCGATGCACCGCATGGCGCGCGGCGGCTACGTCAAGGTCGGACACGGCAAGCAGCTGACGCTCACACCCAAGGGCCACCAGATCGCCGAGGTGATGGCGCGCCGCCACCGACTGCTGGAGCGCTGGCTGACCGACACGCTCGGGCTGAACTGGACCGACGCCCACGAGGAAGCGCACCGGCTCGAGCACGCGCTGTCGCCGCGCGTGGAGGATCGGCTGGCGGAGATGCTCGGCATGCCGAGTACCTGTCCGCATGGCAATCCCATTCCGGGCATGGCGCGGCCGCCGCGCGTCGAGCCGTTCCCCCTCGCACAGGCCAAGGAAGGCGCGACCGTCATCGTCGAGCGCATCACAGAAGAGGCGGAAGCCGACAAGAAGCTTCTCGAGTATCTCTGGCGCAACGAGGTCCGGCCCGGCCGTCGCCTCAAGATCGTCGAGGTGGCACCGTGGGCC
>QHSO01000069.1 GCA_003220475.1 Candidatus Rokuibacteriota bacterium
CGCCGGTAATCGCAGATGGCCTGGGTGATGGCCAGGATGTGCGCCTCGGTGAACGAGCCGCGCAGCGACGAGCCCCGATGCCCGCTCGTCCCGAAGCTCACGCGCTCAGCAGCGTTGTCGAGATCGGGCGTGTGCGCGTAGTACTCGCGCTCGAGCCGGCTCAGATCGACCAACATGTCCCTCGGCGCCGGCTTGCCTGCGAGCGGGCGAAATCGCCATGTTTCGTTGCTCCCCCTGGTGCGATTTTAGAATGCCATCACCGTTGCGTCGTGTCGGGCTCACGAGGCGAGGGCCGCAGGCGAGTTACGGCCGGGAGACGAGATGCTCGAGGGTCTGCCGCCCAGCGCGACGGCACGCGGTCCGCTCAGCGCCGACGACGATCGCAAGCAGCGGCCGCCATTCCGGGTGCTCGACCTTCAGAGTCGCGAGAAGCGAACCCGTCGCGCTGGGCTCGCGCCTCTGCGAGCGAATAGCATGTCAGGCCGCCACCTCGCTCGTCGATTCATCCCTGGCAACGGTTCTTCGGGTCCCGATACGCCGCGACGCCGGCGTCGACACGATTCCGCGATGGAGCAGATCGCACATCAGCCTGTTCCCGATTGCCCAATCCGCCGCATAGCTCGCGGTGTGGTGGGTGCAAATATCGTTGGAGTCGAGCGTGGAGTAACCGCAGACGACGCAGAGGCTCATCGCACCGCCGCCGCACCTATCGCGTTCATGCCCTTGGGACGCGCCCCTCGGCACCGGAGTTTCAGAGTCCCCAGATACTCCAGCGTGTCGGATTGGAAGCCTCGTCGGAGACGATCGCGTCCTCGTCGGCCATGGTTTGCTGTCGCGCGAGCCGGCGGTATTCCTGGTACTGCTGGTGCGTGCCCGCGTAGAGGCAATGGCACACGCTGCCATCGGCGTAGAAGTACGATGCCCGTCCGTCCTGGTCGCGGCGGACGATCTTCCCCTGGGTCAGCTCTGCGAGGTGGGCGGCTTTCTCGGGCGTGTCGGCCGTTTTCATCTCGAAGCCCGCTGCGGTGAGCAGCCTTTCGGTGGCTCGCGTGCCGTCCGTCTGCAGCGCGGCGCATCCGGTCAGGCTCAGCGCGATCGCAGCCGACAACAGTGCTCGTCTCATGGTGCACCTCCTGCCATGTATGCATCGCGCTGTTGTGACGACGGCGGCGTGTCCGGTGTTATAGAAGCCCTGTCTCGACGCCCGCGCGGCGTCGAGACGTGTCAGTTCGTTGTCTTCTCCGCGCCGTCCGACAGCTTCTTCAGCAGCTTTTCGCCCTCGCTGTCGCCGATCAGCAACAGGATGTAGACGCGATCCCCGACGACGCGCGCGGTTTGCACCGTCACGAAGGTCGGCGAGAACGCGATGGCGTGACTGAGCACGTCATCGACCGCGGAGTCGATGGCGGCGTCGAGTGCGCCGTCATCGTCGACGACGTCGGCCGGGAACGACGCCGGGACCGCGACGACATACGCCGCCGCGGAGGTCGCGCACGTCACGGTGGCAAGGCCGATCAGCGTCGCTGCCAGCAGTGTCTTCATAGCCTGTCCCTCGCTCCTGCGTGTCACGAGGCCGTTTAGCCCGCGCGCGTTTCGTGTCTACGTATCGAGGTGGCCAGGACCCGATCGCCTTCGATCGGGATCGTGCCCGTTACCGTCGTAGTCCTGCGCCGCCGCGCGACCGGTGTGCGCCGCGACGACGAACGCGGTGATGAGGACAACCGCAAGAACCTTCCCCAACAGGGGCCGGCACCTGTTCATCGGCATCTGCTGCATCGACGTCGCCGCCTCCTTGACATTGGGACGACCGGTGCCGTGCCAACGTTTCGCCCGACCTCGACGGCAGCGAGATCACGACCGTGGGGGGTGGTGGCGGCATGCGACGTGGCGGTACGGGGAGATGGAAGAGTCGACGGTCGTCGCCGTCGTGCGATCGTGCGGCTATTCGCTCAGCGACGAAGCGGCGTTACGCCGACTCGAGCGGGGGCCAGCCGCGGCCTTCTCGCATGCGGCGGCGCAGATTCGCTCCAGGCCCGGTAGCGGCGCCACGCCGCCGCGTACGGGCCCTCATTCGGCAACGACATCGATCTTCGTGGCGGAGCGCGCGGGCGGCGCGGTCAGACGCCGCGCCGCACGCGGTAATCCACGTTGTCCTTCACCCACTTCCAGAGACGGTCCTGGCCGGCGAGATCGGCATCCGGCTTCATCTGGCCGCGCCAGCCCTTCATCACGTCGTACTCCACCGCCCAGAAGCGCACGCGGTCGCGCTTCACCAGCTTTCGCCAGTTGTCGCCGACCTTCGGGCTCGCGTACACCAGCCGCACGGTGACGTTCTTGGAGAGGTAGTCGAGCGGACTGAGGTCGATCTGCGCATAAGAGGCCGGCGTGCCGAATTTCATGCCGGGCACGTCGGGGACGCCGTCGCTGACCACCATCACGGTGATCGGCGCCAGGACGAGATTCCGCTCCCTCACGGTACGCGCGACCTGTTCGAAGAAGACGTTGAAGTCCGTCAGCGTGTCGGTGGGCGGGAACCACTTTCGCAGATCTGCCTCGATCTGTCTGACGTCCTTGTTGTTGAACTCGTGGATCGGGTGGAAAGACTTCGGCTCGCGGTTGTCCTTGCCGCCGATCGCCGTCACGAAGAGATCGCGCGGCTTCGCGAGGCCGCCGAACTCGTGGAGGTGCCCATAGAGGTAGTGGGCGACGAACGTGAGCGCGTCGTCGTAAGCGGGTCGGAAAGACCCGCTGGTGTCGATGCCGACGAACAACGTCGATCGCGGCGCCTTGTGGTCCTCGGGTTCCGCCGCCGAGACGACGACGGCGGCCCCGAACAGCGCGACGGCGGCGAGGCGGGCGGCGAGCGCAGTCCTCAGGCGATTCATAGCGTCGCCTGCTTTCGCGCGGGCGCCTGCACGTGCAGCGTCTGCAAGATCTGCCAGGTCTGCGTGATCTCATTGCGATCCTTGAACGGCAGCGAGAAGACCTGACGCGAGGCGACCAGCACCATGCCGAAGTTGAGCGCGGCCGCCGCGATCTGCAGCAGCGGCATCACCAGGTAGTCGACCAGCTCTTCACTCTTCGCGTGCAGCCATTCGATCTCCTTTTTCAGCTCGGCGACCGGCTGCCGCCACCAGGGCGGCGGCTCCGGCGTGTTGCCGGGGGCGCGATGGTGGCCTTCGTCCGCCATCGGCCGGCGCGAGATGAAGGCGAGCAGCGGCGGGGTTCCGTACTGGCCGAACAAGAACCACGTCATGCCGCGGATACCGATCCACCCGAACGCCGACAGCGACAGCGTGACGGTGAGTCCCACCTTCATGCCGGTCTGCTGCGCGATCCACGGCGTCAGCGCATCGATGAGCTCGCGATAGAGGAACATGACCTCGAAGAACATCACGAACGCCTCCACCGCGACCATCTGCACGATGAACTTCCACTCCCGCTTCTTCATCGCATCCATCAGCGTCTGCACGCACGCGAAGCTGCCCATGATGAGCAGCAGCAGGAAGAAGTACAGGATGGGGCCTGTATAGCGCGCCGTCGCCTCCCCGCCCACCAGGTCGACGAGCAGCTCGGTCACCGTCGGCATCAGGGTGTAGCTGAAGATCGCGGCCTCCAGCGCGCACCAGAAGAGCAGCATCACGAACGCGATCCAGGGCACACCGGGCGTGAAGTAGGTCTGCGTCATCCGTCCGGTCATCGTGAACGGCATCAGCGCGATCTGCCGGATGACCTCGAGCACGAGCTTGGCCACGAAGGTCGTGAACGCCACCGCCCAGCCGACAGCCACGCCGATGAACCGGAACATCCCCACCCAGTACAGCCAGACGGCGCGCACGGCGTCCCACCACGTCAGCATCATCGTCGGGATGAACTGCGCGCGGTTCGAACGGAACGGCAACGTATAGATGGAGAGCTGGGTGCACCAGACCGCGGCCACGGCGAGCAGCGCCGGGAAGACCAGGAAGACGAACTTGGCGAGGACGAGCCACGGCGGACCGGGGGCGAAGAAGAAGTCCCACAGCATGTGCTGCATGCGCGGGATCCACGCCAGCGGAGCGATCAGCACGTCCACCTGCTGCCGCCACGGTTCTGGAATGCGCTGGATCAGCTCGAACATTCATCCCTCCTTGTGCGCGGGCATGGCGAGCGAGCGCCTACCGCGTAGCAAGCCTTCGGCCGGATGCATAAGACACTGATTCCGCGACGATGAGCACCGCTCGACTGTGGGCTGTTTGGCATCACGCGAGCGAATTTGACACGCGGTGCGGGCGTCGGCCGCAGCCCGAGCTACGCGCGCGGGTGTGGCCGGCGCTACCGCCACAACACGGTCAGGCCCGTGCGAACGACGTAATCCGGTCCCTGACCGGCGAGAGACGTCTGAATGCCGGCATCGATCGCCAGCGAACGGGTCAGACGGTAGACGACGCCGACGTTGACGGCGAGCTGCTCGCGGCCGTCGCGCTCGGTGCGCGTGTTGAAGATGAATTCGAGGAACCCCAGCAGCGACGGCGCGAGATCGCGCGACAGCGAGGCCGTCGCGATGCCCTGGGCGAGATAGCCATTCGGGCGGTTCTGGCCGATCGCCGCCGCGCCCAGGTTGACCTCGAGCTCGAAGTCGAGCGGAAGCTCGAAGCTGCCGAGGACGAGCGCGCCGAAATCGGGCCGGCCGCTGCCGAGTGGCTCGTCCGACGTCGGCAGGCGCACGAACATCTTCACCGCCAGATGCGGCGGCCACGGCTCGTCCTCGATGCCTTCGAGGAAGCGATACCGAATACCGACGGTGACGTCGCCGGTTCCCGTGTCGTCCTCGGGGCCCCGGACGCGGACGAGCGGCTCCCAGCCGAGATTCAGCTCGATGTCGTGAGCGACGCCGATCCTCAGATCTCCCTCGATCTGGAAGGTTCTCTCCGCAGTGACATCGGCCCGGCGCTCGCGCGACAACGCCACGCCAGACTCCAGCTGCACGGCGCCGCGCGGGACGAGCTTTGCGCTCTCGGTGACTTCGGGACGGTCGGGGTTGATCTCAGCGGCGGGTATGGCAGCCGCGCTGACGCTGACGAGCAGGAGTGCGACCACGACCACGAGCGCGGCCATCGGCACTCCCGGTATTATCTGAGTCGTCGATCGCGCACATCGCGCGCTTAGCGTTTCAATGCGCGGATTGTCGCTCCATCAGCAGCCGGCGGAGGATCTTGCCGGTGGCGGACTTGGGAATCTGGTCGATGAACTCGACCTCCCGGACGCGCTTGTGCGGAGCCACGCGCTCTGCAACCCAGCTCATGAGCGCCTCGGCCGTCGTGGCGGGTCCAGCGGCCGCCGGCTTGAGCACGACGTACGCCTTGGGCACCTCGCCGGCCTCTTCGTCGGCCTTCCGCACGACCGCTGCGTCGAGGATGGCGGGATGAGTCAGGAGCAAGGCCTCGAGCTCCGCCGGCGCCACCTGGAGGCCCTTGTACTTGATCAGCTCCTTCGTGCGATCGACGATGAAGAACCATCCCTGCTCGTCGACGTACCCGACGTCGCCGGTGCGGTACCAGCCGTCGCGGTCGATCGAATCCGCCGTGTCCTGCGGCCGGTTGAGATAGCCCTTCATGATCTGCGGTCCGCGGATGAGCAACTCACCCTCCTGACGTATGCCGAGAGCGGCGCCGGTGACGACGTCGACAACTCGTACCTCGGTGTTGGGCACGACCTTGCCGATCGACCCCGGCTTGGAGGGCGCGTTGCGCGTCGGGCTCAAATGGGTGACCGGGCTGGCCTCCGTCATGCCATAGCCCTGCACGACCGGGCATCCGAGTTTGCTACTCAGCTGACGCGCGATTTCCTCGCCGAGCGGCGCCGCGCCCGAGAACACCATGCGCACGCTCGACAGATCGAATTGCGCGACGACAGGGTGCTTGACGAGTGCAAGGACGATCGGCGGCACGATGGGCAGCACCGTGGCGCGATATTTCTGAACGAGCCCGAGGAAGTCCATGAAATCGAAACGCGGCATCGTCACCAGCGTGCCGCCCTGGGCCAGCGTGGATTTCATGATGACGACCAGGCCGTAGATGTGGAAGAACGGCAAGGCCGCCATGACGATGTCCTGCTCGCCGAAGCCGTCGAAGTCCTTCATGCCCTCGAACTGCTGGAGGTTCGCCACGAGGTTGCGATGCGTGAGCATGACGCCCTTGGGCAAGCCGGTGGTCCCGCTCGAGTACGGCAGCGCGACGACCTCGAGGGCCGGATCGATGCTGACCCGCGGCGGGCTCGCCGCCGTCTGCAGCAGCTCGGCGAAGGGACGCGCGCCTTCCGCCGTCCCGAAGACGAAGATTTCCTCGACCGACGTTTTCGCCGCTGCCTCCCTGGCCTTGTCCAGGAAAGCGGGAACGGTCACGATAATTCGCGCGCCGGAGTCGATCAACTGCCTGGCGAGCTCGTCGGCGGTATACAGAGGATTGATGGTGGTGCTGCTGCCGCCGAGCGACGCCACCGCGTTGAACACCACCGCGTACTCGGGAACGTTCGGGCTGTAGATCGCCAGAACGTCGCCACGGCGGAACCCGTGCTGCGCGAGACCGGTGGCCACGCGGCGGATCCCGTCGGCCAGCTGCCCGTACGTGAGGGCTCGTCCACTCGGCCCATCGATGAGCGCGGGCTTGTCGGCCAGGCGCGCGGCGTGCCGCAGCACGTACTCGGTGACCGTGATCTCAGGAACCGTGACGGCGGGGCCATCACTCGCGATGATCATTCACGCTCCTCGTGTGATCGGGCGTTTCCAAGGCTGCCAACCGTGTGGGCTGCGGAGGCTATGGCATAGCAAGTCATCGTGTCAAGGCGAGAGCCGTCCGCCGCCGTCCCGCCGATGCTTCAGGTATACTGCCGCGCCAAAGGAGCCGGGGTGCCACTCAGAATCGGCGTCGACATCGGTGGGACCTTCACGGACCTCGTGGCGCTCGACGAGGCGACGGGCGTCGTGGTCAATGCCAAGGCGCTCAGCACACCGTCGAAGCTGCTCGACGGTGTGCTGCGCTGCGCGGATCAGGCGAGCGTCGATCTCGCGGACTGTCGGCTGACGATTCACGGCACGACGATCGGCATCAACGCCTTGCTCGAGGGCAAGGGGGCTCGCACCGGGCTCCTCACCACCGAAGGCTTCCGCGACGTCCTCGAGATCGGGCGCGGCAACTTCCTGCGCATGTACGACGTGCTCTATCGACGGCCGACGCCGCTCGTGCCCCGCGGACGTCGCCTGGAGGTCGCCGAGCGGCTCGGCGCGCGCGGCGAGGTGCTGGTGCCGCTCGATGAGCCCGCCGTGCGGGCCGCCGCGCGGTCGCTGGCCGCCGGCGGCGTGCAATCGGTCGCGGTGACGTTCCTCTTCTCCTATCTCGATCCGGTCCACGAGCGGCGCGCGGCGGCGATCCTCGCCGAGGAGTTGCCGGGTGTCGCGATCTCGGTCTCGCATGCGCTCACGCAGGAGTGGCGCGAGTACGAGCGCACGAGCACCACCGTCGTGAACGCCTACGTGCTGCCGATCGTCGAGCGCTACCTCGCGACGTTCGAGCAACGGCTCGCCGAGCGCGGCTTTCGCGGTCGCGTGCTGATCACGCAATCCAATGGCGGCGCCTGCTCGGTCCCGGCGGCGCGCGCGCGGCCCGTGCACACGCTCGAGTCGGGACCCGCCGCCGGCGCGATCGGGTGCGCGAGCCTGGCGGGCCTGCTCGGCCTCGATCGGCTGATTTCGTTCGACATGGGCGGCACGACGGCCAAGTGCGCGATCGTCGATCACGGCATGGTGCAGACGACCGACGAGTATCACGTCGACGGCCGTCCGCTGCGCATTCCGGTGATCGACATCCGCGAGGTGAGCGCCGGCGGCGGGACGATCGCGTGGATCGATGCCGGCGGCGCGCTCGCGCTGGGACCACAGAGCGCCGGCGCCGCGCCCGGGCCTGTCTGCTACGGGCTCGACGGCACCGAGCCGACCGTCACCGACGCCAACGTGGTGCTCGGACGCATCGATGGCTCACGCTTCCTGGGGGGCACCATGCCGCTCGATGCGGCCGGGGCCGCGCGCGCGGTGGACGAGCGGCTCGCCCCGCGGCTCGGCCTGTCGCGTGCGAGCGCGGCGGCCGGCGTGGTGCGGCTGGCCGACGTCAAGATGGCGCTCGCCGTGCGCGGGATCACGACCGGGCGCGGGCTCGATCCGCGCGACTACACGCTGGTCGCCTACGGCGGCGGCGGACCGCTGCACGCCACCGCGATCGCCCGCGAGCTCGGGATTCCGCGCGTGGTGATTCCGCCGTTGCCCTCGACATTCTCGGCGTGGGGCATGCTGGCCAGCGATCTGCGGCACGACCTGGTACGCACGGTGCTCGAGCCGCTCGAGGCAACCGACGCGGCGTGGGCGCAGGCACGCTACGCGGAGATGCAGCGCGAGGTCGCCGCGATTCTGCCCGGCGACGGCGCGCCGCTCATGCACCGCGCGGTGGATCTGCGCTACGTCGGCCAGGAGCACACGGTCACGATCGCGGTGACGGACCTCGGCGACTGGGCGGATCTCCGCAAGCAGTTCGATGACGCCCACGAGCGAGCCTACGGTTACGCCGCCTCCGACGTCGACGTGCAGCTTCTGAATCTGCGGTTGACGGTCGTCTTCCCGATCGAGCGCCCGCGCCTGCCGACCCTGTCGCGGCGGACCGGGAGCAGGCCCGCGCTCGAGACGCGGAAGATTTACTCGATCGCGGCCGGCGACTTCGTCGAGCACCGCGTCGTCGAGCGACGTGATCTTCTCGCCGGCGACACGATCGCCGGGCCGGCGGCCATCGAAGAGTCCGGAACCACGACGATCATCGACGCCGGCGACACGCTCTCCGTCGAAGAGCACGGCTGCCTGATGATCCGGGTCAACGCAGGCTAGACGCCATGGCGCTCGATCCCATCACCGTCGAGGTCGTTCGCGCCGCGCTGAACGCCGCCGCCGAGCGCATGCGTCTGACCATGATCAAGACCGCGTACAACCACATCATCAGCGAGAGCCTGGACTTCGGGTGTGCGATCTTCGACGCGAACGTGCAGATGATCGCGCAGGGCATCGGGCTGCCGGTCTTCCAGGGTCACCTCGGCTTTCCGATCGAGGCGACGATCCAGGACCGCGGCCTCGAGGCCTTCCGCGAAGGCGACATCTTCATCCACAACGATCCCTACACCGGCAACGGCAATCATCTGAACGACGTCGCGATGACCGCGCCCGTGTTCTGGGACGGCCGCTTGGCCGGGTTCGTGTCGGTCAAGGCGCACTGGAGCGACGTCGGCGGCCCGGTGCCGAGCAGCATGCAGGTGGGCTCGCGCGAGTTCCGGCAGGAGGGTCTGCGCTTCCAGTCGGTGCGGCTGCTGAGCCGCGGTGAGCTCAACGAGGAAGTCATCCGCGTCATCCGCGCGAACATCCGCACGGAGAGCGGCACGATGAAGGACGTCCAGGCCATGATCGCGGTGTGCCGGGCCGGGGAGGTGTCGTTTCACGAGATCCTCGCCCGGTACGGCCGCGAGACGGTGCTCGAGGCCACATCCATATATATGGAGCAGTCCGAGCGCCGGACGCGCGCCGCACTGGCCGCCATTCCGGCCGGCATCTATCGCGCGGTCGGCCACTTCGACAACGACGGCATCACGCTCGACCGACCGGTGCGCGTGGAGATGGCGATCGAGGTTCGCGACGGCCGCATGACCGTCGATTTCACGGGCTCGGACGCGCAGGTCGTCGGGCCCTTCAACTGCGGCGACGCGATCACCATCAGCGCGTGCCGGCTGCTCATCAAGTGCCTGACGACCCCCGACGATCCGGTCGACGAGGGCTGCTTCCGGCCGCTGCGCGTCAGCGTGCCGCGCGGGTCCGTGCTCGCGGCCGAGGAGCCGGCGCCGACCGCGCGCTATTACGTGCCCATCAATCTGCTCATCGAGCTCGGCCTGCGCGCGCTCGCCGACGCCCTGCCGGATCGGATCCCCGCCGGCGCGTATGGCGACCAGATGCCGACCATCGCGTTCGGCACCCATCCGCAGACCGGCCGGCTCTTCATCCAGGGCGACCTCAACGCCGGCGGCACCGGCGCGCGTCCGGCGTATGACGGCGAGTCGGCGATGATCATCTTCGCGGGCTCGACTGCCCGCAACAATCCCGTCGAGGTCGTCGAGTCGCGCGTGCCGTCGATGCGCGTCCTGCGCTACGGCCTTCGGATGGACTCCGGCGGCGCCGGCAAGTTCCGCGGCGGCCTCGGCGTCGAGCGCGTGTACGAGTTCCTGGCGCCGGCCTTCATCACGTTCAGCCTCGAGCGCAAGGCGACGCCGCCCTGGGGGCTTCGCGGTGGACTGGATGGCGCGGTGAATGGTGTGGAGATCAGATCGCCCGACGGCTCGACTCGTCACGTGCGCAAGGCGACGCAGCATCCGATCGCGGCCGGCGAGATCGTCAGAATCATGACCGGCGGTGGCGGCGGCTGGGGCTCGCCCGCCGAGCGCGATCCCGAGGCGGTGCGCCGCGACGTGCGCGAAGGCTACGTCTCGGCGGACGCGGCGCGGCGCGACTACGGCGTGCGCCTCAACGGATCCTGAGCGTGGCCGTTCGCGCGATCCGGTGCGGCACGCTGTTCGACGGCACGGGCGGCGTCCTGCTGCGCGACGCGCTGGTCGTGGTGACCGACGGCCGCATCACGAGCGTTGGACCCGCCGCCAGTGGCGGCGTCGCGCCCAGCGCGGAGACCGTCGACCTCCGCGACCGCTTCGTGATGCCGGGGCTCATCGATTGCCACAGCCACGCCTCGCTCGTCCCGGGCGAGGGCGATCAGCTCGGTCAGCTCCGCCGCGGGCCGGTGCCACAGGCGCTGGCGGCCACGCGCAATCTGCGCCGCGATCTCGCGGCCGGTACGACCACGATGCGGATCATGGGCGAGGAGCACTTCGTCGATGTGGACGTGCGCGACGCGATCGAGGCCGGCGTGATTCCTGGCCCGCGGCTGCTCGTGGCCGGACGCGGGCTGGCCGCCGACAACGGCCACGGCCGCGCGCTGACGAGCTACGACGGCGTGGACGACGTCCGTCGCGGCGCCCGCGAAAACCTCCGCCGCGGCGCGAATCACGTCAAGATCTTCGTGACCGGCGGCGTCAGCTCGCCCGGGCCCATGCCGACCGGCAGCGCGTACACGCGCGAAGAGATTCGCGCCGCGGTGGAGGAAGCCGATCGCGTCGGCACCTACGCGGCGGCTCACGCGCATGGCGGTCCGGGGCTGCAGCTCGCCGTACGCGAGGGCGTGCGAACCATCGAGCACGGGGCCCTGGCCACCGACGAGGACATCGCGCTGCTGATCGAGCGCCGCGTCTGGCTCATCTGCACCTTCGCGATCTTCATGCATCCCAGCGGCATCGAGCAGGGCGACGGCCACCGCCCCGCAATCATGGACAAGGTTCGCTCGGCCCGCCGCGTCGTCGCCGAAAACTTTCCGCGCCATCTCGCCTCCGGCGTCCGCTTCGCGTGTGGGACCGACAGCATGCACGGGTTGATGCCCTTCGAGCTGCAGACGCTCGTTCGCTTCGGCGTATCGCCCGCGGACGCGCTGCTGGCGGGCACGCGCTGGGGCGCCGAGGCCTGCCGCATCGATAACGAGGTCGGCACGATCGAGCCCGGCAAGCGCGCCGACCTCATCGCGCTCGACGGCGATCCGCTGAAGGACATGACGGCGCTGGAACGCGTGAGCCTCGTCATGAAGAACGGCGTGGTGTATGAGGATCAATCATGAGCGATCACGAACCGCACGACACATCCGCCGGCGACGCGATCTCCCGCTTCGTTCTCACCCGCCGCGCCTGGCTCGCGCGCGCGGCGGGCGTCGGCGCCGCCGCCGGCCTGCTCGGACCACGCGCCGTCCTCGCGCAAGGCACGCCCAAGCGCGGCGGCACCTTGCGTGTCGCCACCGTCGACAAGCCCGTGAACATGGACCCGGGCTACGCGCAGCTCTACTCGTCGCTGCAGATCTACCAGAACGTCTACAACAAGCTGGCCTACGTCGACGAGGCCGGCCAGTTCATCCCGGGGCTCGCGAAGTCGTGGAAGCAGGAGAACGACAAGACGTGGCTCTTCGAGCTCGTCGACAACGCCGTCTTCCACAACGGCGAGCCGTTCACCGCCCAGGACGTCGTCTTCACGTTCACGCGGCTGCTGGATGCGAAGAACAAGCTGCCGATGCGCATCTTCTTCTCGCCGGTGGAGGGGGTCGAGGCGGTCGGGCAGTATCAGGCGCGCTTTCACCTCGCGAAACCGTTCGGCCCACTGCTCGCGATGCTCACCCAGGCGACGGAGATCGTGAACGAGAAGGCGCTGAAGGAGAAGGATCCGAAGCTCGTTCCGATCGGAACAGGGCCCTATCGGTTCGTCGAGTGGGTCAAGGACGATCACGTCACGCTCGAGCGCTGGGACAAGTACTTCCGGCCGGGGCGTCCCTACATCGATCGCATCATCTTCCATGCGCCCGCCGACGACACAGTGCGACTGACAGGTCTGCAGACCGGCCGATTCAACTGGATCCAGACCGTGCCGCCGCAGCGGATTCCCGAGCTCGAGCGCGGTCGCGACCCCAAGGCCTCGCCCGGCCGACCCTATCTGCCCTTCTTCCTGATGCTCAACGCGAGCAAGCCGCCATTCAGCGACCGGCGGCTCCGCCAGGCGATCGCCTGGGCGATCGACCGCGCGGAAATCGTCAAGCTCGTCTACTTCGGCAGCCACGTGCCGACGGCGGAGCCGACACCGGAGACGAGCCCGTGGGCGACCGGCGTGAACGCGCACAAGGGCGGGCCCGATGTGGCGCGCGCCAAGCAGCTACTGAGTGAGGCCGGCGCCGGCGGTGGTCTGACGCTCACATACCTGGTGAAGTCGCAGGTGCCCGTGCTCGTCAAGACGGGCGAGATCCTGCGCGAGCAATTCAAGAAAGTCGGGATCACGCTCGACGTGCAGCCGATGGAATCCGGTCAGTACTTCGAGTCGCTCGTCGGAAAGAAATTCGACATCGCCGGCGCCTGGTGGAGCGTCACGGTCGACCCGGACATGTTCTACTCGCCCCTGCAGCACTCCACGTCGCCGTGGAATTTCTCGGGCTTCAAGTCCGAGGAGGCCGACCGACGCATCGACGCGTTTCGCTTCACCACGAACCCCGCCGCGCGCAAGAAGATGTACCCGGACCTGGTACGTTGGTTCCAGGAAGAAGGCTCGCTGATCGTCTTCAGCAACGAGATCCAGCGCTACTGGATGAAGCCGAACGTCTACGGCTCGGTGCCGCTGCCGTCGCTCGAGCTGCGATTCGAGGAGAGCTGGATCGGCTGAGGCGCAATGGCCTCGCCCTGGGTATACGCGGCGCGCCGGCTGGCTCTCGCGGTTCCGCTCCTGCTGGGCATGAGCGTGCTCGTGTTCGGGCTCATGCGGCTCGTGCCCGGCGATCCGGCCGTGGTCGTCCTCGGCTACAAGGCGACGCCGGAAGGCGTGAGAGCGCTGCGCGAAGCCTTTCACCTCGACGAGCCACTGCCGGCGCAGTACGTGCGGTGGCTCGCCGCGCTCGTGCGGGGCGACTTCGGTGTGGACTTCCGGCAGAACGAGCCCATCGGCAGGATGATCCTCGACCGCCTCCCGGTCACGCTCGAGCTGACGCTGGTGGCCACCGCCGGCGCCGCGCTCATCGGCATCCCGCTCGGCCTGCTCGGTGGCGCACGGCGTCGGGGGTTCGCCGACCGCGCCACGCTCGCCATCGGCCTCGTCGGTGTGTCGATTCCGGACTTCTGGCTCGGCATCATGCTGATGCTCGGCCTCTCGCTCGGTGCCGGGCTGCTGCCCTCCGGCGGCTTCGTCCCGATCGGCGAGAGTGTCGTCGACAATCTGCAGCACCTCGTGTTGCCCGCGCTGACGCTGGCCCTCAGCCGCGCGGCCGTGCTGGGACGGCTCAGCCGCGCGGCGGTGCTCGACGTCGCGCAGCGCGGCTTCGTGCAGTTTGCGCGCGCCAAGGGCCTCGCCGAGCCTGCCGTGCTCTTCCGCCACGTCCTGCCGAACGCCGCGATTCCGATCGTCACCGTGCTCGGTCTGCAGATCGGCTACATGCTGGGCGGCGCCATCGTCGTGGAGATGATCTTCACGCTGCCCGGCGTCGGTCGCATGACGCTCGACGCGGTGCTCGAGCGGAACTATCCCGTGGTGCAGAGCACGGTGCTGGTCATCGGCGCGATGTTCATGCTGGTCAATCTCGCCACCGATATTCTGTACGGCGTCATCGATCCGAGAGTGCGGCACCGATGAGGCAGCCGCTCGCCGGCCTCGCCATCATCGGCGTGCTCGCGCTCGCCGCGCTCCTCGCGCCGATGCTGCCGCTCGGCAGTCCCACCGACATCTCGAAGGATCTCGCCCTCGGCGCGCCGACCGCGGCCGAGCCGTTCGGCCGCGACGATCTCGGCCGCAGCCTGCTCAGTCGCGTGATCCACGCCTATCGCGTCTCCCTCGGCGTGGCCGTGACGTCGGCGTTGCTCGCCGTCGTGGTCGGTGGACCGCTCGGTCTGATCGCGGGCTACGCCGAGGGCGTGCCGGATCAGCTCATCATGCGACCGCTCGACGTGCTGATGGCCTTCCCCGCCGTGTTGCTCGCGATCGCGCTCATGAGCGTCTTCGGGACCGGCGCGATGCTGCTCTCGATCGCGCTGGCGGTCGTGTACACGCCCGTCATGGCCCGCGTGGCGCGCGCCGCCGTGCTCGCGACCAAGATCGAGGTCTATGTCGACGGCGCGCGCGCGCTCGGCGCCACGGTGCCGCGCCTCGTGCTGAACCACATCCTGCCCAATGCGGCGGCGCCGATGCTCGTTCAGGCCTCCGTGTTGATGGCGATCGGGATCCTGATCGAGGCGGCGCTGTCATTCCTCGGCGTGGGCGTTCGGCCGCCGACGCCGTCGCTCGGTCTGATGCTGGCCGACGGCCGCGGCTTCATGGTCCAGGCGCCGTGGATGGTCGTGTTCCCCGGCCTCGCCGTCATGCTCGCCGTGCTCGGATTCAACCTGCTCGCCGACGGGTTGCGCGACTGGCTCGACCCCCAGCACGCGGCGGGGCGCTGAGGGGAGCCGAGTCGACCGGTGAATGTAAACCCTATCCAGGAATAGTGACCGG
>QHSO01000070.1:0-2257 GCA_003220475.1 Candidatus Rokuibacteriota bacterium
ATCGTGCGCTGCCGTCGCTGCACGCGGCTCGTCACCCACCGTGAGGCCGCGGCCGCAGCGCCGCCCCCGCGCTACGCGGGCCAACGTTACTGGGCACGTCCGTTGCCGGGTTTCGGCGATCCTCGCGCGCGGCTACTGCTGGTGGGGCTGGCGCCGGCGGCCAACGGTGGCAATCGGACGGGACGCATGTTCACCGGCGACCGGAGCGGCGACTGGCTGTTCGATGCCCTGCATCATGCGGGCTTCGCCAACCAGCCGACGTCCGTGCACGCCGCCGACGGCCTGCGGCTACGCGACGCCTACATCACGGCGACGATCCGCTGCGCGCCGCCCGCCAACAAGCCGCTGCCCGCCGAGATCCTCACGTGCCGTCCCTATCTGCTCGACGAGCTGCGTCTGCTCGACCGCGTCCGGGTCGTGGTGGGCCTGGGCCGGATCGGCTGGGACGCGTATCTGCGCGCGCGCCGCGCCCTCGGCCACGGCCCGCCGCCGGTGCGGCCCGTCTTCGCCCACGGCGCCACGAGCGACCTCGGCGGTGGCGTCACGCTCATCGCGTGCTACCACCCGAGCCAGCAGAACACGTTCACGGGCAAGCTGACGCGTTCGATGCTGCGCGCCGTCTTCACGCAGGCGCGGCGCATTCTCGAGCGGCCCTCAGAGCCCTAGACGGTCCTTCAGCGCACGCACGCGGTCGCGCGAGACGACCAGCTCCGTGCGCGCGGCGTCCTTGAGGCGCACCGCGAGGTGGCCGCCCGCCTCCGCGCGCAGCTCGGCCACCCACGCGAGGTTCACGACAATGCCGCGGTTGATTCTCACGAACCGCGCGGGATCGAGCCGTCGCTCCAGCTCGGCCAGCGTCAGGTCGAGCATGTGCTGGGCGCTCGGCGTCACCGCGTAGGTCGCGCGGTCCTTGGCGAGCACGTGGGTGACGTCGGCCGCGGGAATGAGCTGCACGCGATCGCGCGTGCGCGCCGCCAGATGCTCGACGAAGGACGCGGCGCGAAGGTGCTGCGCCAGCCGGCCGAGCGCCTCGCGCAGATCGTCGGCGCCGCCGCTCGTGCGCCGTGCGGCGACGCGCTCGAGAGCGGTGTCGAGTCGCGCGCGCTCGACGGGCTTGAGCAGATAATCGACCGCGTTGACCTCGAACGCGCGCACCGCGTGCTCGTCGTGCGCGGTGGTGAACACGACTACCGGACCAGGCGGCACACCCTCGACGACCTGAAAGCCGCTGAGCCCCGGCATGTGGATGTCGAGGAAGAGGACGTCGACCGGATCCGCGGTGACGCGGGCGAGGCCCTCGGTCGGATCGGTCGCGCGGCCCACGATCTCGACGCGACCGGTGGCCTCGAGCATGCGGGCAAGCCGCTTGAGGGCGAGCGGCTCGTCGTCGATGAGAAAGGCGCGCAGCGCCGCGCGCGCGCTCACGGCGTCGCGAACCGCGGCAACGAAATCGTCACCAGCGCGCCGCCGTCGCGACGTCCGATCTCGAGCGTCGCGTCGGCACCGAAGCGCGCCGCGAGCCGGCCGCGGAGATTGTCGAGCCCGTGTCCCACACGCATCGCATCGGCGGCGAAGCCCGGTCCGTCGTCCCAGACAGACAGCCGCACATGATCGCCGACCGCGGAGGCCGCGACGTGCACGCGACCGCCTGCGCGCCGCGGCGCGATCGCGTGCTTGATGCTGTTCTCGACGAGCGTCTGGATCGCGAGGGGCGGGACCTCGATGCCGCCCGCGTCGGGATCGGCGTCGATCACATAGACGAGGCGCTCGCCGAAGCGCGTGCGCTCGATCTCCAGGTAGTCGGTCACGATCTTGAGCTCGTGCTCGAGCGGCACCAGGCCGCGGCCGGTCGCGTCGAGCGAAAAGCGCAGGAGCGCCGCCAGGCGCTCGACGGTACGCTCGGCCTCGGCGGGGTCCTCCTGGATCAACGCGGAGATCGCGTTCAGCGTGTTGAACATGAAGTGCGGCTGCAGGCGGGCCTCCAGCGACGACAGCCGCGCCTCCAGCGCCATCTTGCGCGCACGCTCGTGCTCGAGTTCGCGCTCGCGCAGGGCTGCGGTGACGGCATCGAGCCGGTGGCGCTGCGTGTCGTAGAGGCCCATGCCGACGCCGAGCGTGAGCGTGATCAACACGCAGATGCTCAGGTCAGAGCGATAGCACGTCCAAAACTCGTCGGGACGAAAGCCGAGCATGGTGATAACGGCGCATGCGACGGCCGTTCCCGCCAGCGCCAGCCCGACGAGCACGGCCATCTTCA
>QHSO01000070.1:2433-22288 GCA_003220475.1 Candidatus Rokuibacteriota bacterium
CCGCGGCCCGGCTGTCGACGGCTTGCCGCAACGGCGCGCAACGCGCCGGCAACGAGCAGCGCGATGCCGATGGCCAGCGTCGTCCAGTGGCGCGGGATGTCGAACGTCTGAATGACCGCCAGTGAGAGCACGATGACGCTCACGATCAGTCCCGCGAGCATCAAGCTACGTCCCGAGCAGCGTCCTGCCATGGTGGGGCCTCCGTTCGGTTCAGCATCGGACAGGATAGGTCAACGCCAGACGGTCAGCCGCATAGACCGCCGCGCGGTCGAAGCACCCGACGAATCGGCGTGCCGGATCCTCGAGATCCTTGAGGTCGCTGCCACGCTGGAGCTCGAGGTGCACGTGCTCGTAGCCGGGCCACGCGCGCTGGCCGGTCGTGCCGACGGTGCCGACGCGCTGCCCGCGTGCGACGTGTTCGCCGGTGGCCACGGCGAAGGCGGAGAGGTGGCAGTACAGCGTGCGATAGTCGTGCGGCTCGTGAACGATCACGAGGATCAGTCCGCAGAGGTCGTGGCTGTCGCGTGCGACCACGACACGCCCGTCGGCGGCGGCAAGGACATCGCTGCCCGGCCTGGCGGCGATGTCGACGCCACGATGGGCACTGAGGCGCGGATAGCCTTCGCTGCCTCGCCAGTCACCGAAGCCGGCCAGCGTCCGCGGGCCGCTGCTCGCGCCAATGGTGGCGCCCACGAGTCGGATGACCGGCGACACCACGAGCACGAGCGCTGCGACCGCGTTGATGACGACAGGGAGGAGATGGCGACGTCGATCAGCCCGCTGAGCGCGCGCGAGGCGACTCAATGAGCGCGCGAGGGCCGCGACGACGAGGATCGCGCCGACCGCGGCGAGCACGGGGAGCAGGAAACGCGGCACACGCTGGGACACCGATGGCGAGACGGCCGCCGCGTAGAAAATTCCCGCGACCAACAGCGCCAGCCATCTCACGTCAAAACCTCCACGTCGTGGTGAGCGTCACCCGATCGTTGCGATCGAACTGGCCGTAGAGGGTCAGGCGCGGGCCCTCGAACAGATCGGCACCGAGCGACAGCGTGACCGCTTGGCTGAGGAGATAGTCGATCCGCGGGCTCAGCCGGAAATCACCGCGGTTGACGCCGACGACGAACAGCAGCGTCGGAGTGAGCGTGTTGTCGAAGAACCCGGTCGTCACCCGCAGCGCGACCGACGTCGTCACCGGCGCCGCCACGCCGGGACGCGTGAGGTTCGTCGCCGAGCCCATCAGGACCTTCTGGCTCAGCTGGAGCGCCGTGTCGACACGCTCGAAGAAGGTGTAGTCGACGCCGACGAGCCAGTCGAGCGTGTCTCGGCGCACGACCCCGTCGGGATCGAGCGGATCCGTCGTCTCGTACCGCTTACCGATCGACAGCGCGGCCTCGGCGCGCACGACCACGGGCTCGACGCTCTTGCCCAGCGTCGCGCCGACGATGTGCAGGCGTGGATGGCGCGGCTCGATCACCACGATGTCCGGCCCCGCCGGCTGCGAGACCCGGCGCGCAAAAAACACCGGCGTCTTGTCGGCCTGGTCGTAGTAGATGAGCGAGAGGTCCCAGCCGCGTTGCAGCACCGAGAGACGCACGCCGCCCTCGCTGCGTTCGAGGCTGAACTCGTCCTGGTCGTCCGGGAGCCGGACGACGGGGTTGCGAAAGCGAAAGCGCGGTCGCGCGAACTGGAACTCGGCGCCCTGCTTCGGCAGACGGTTCGACATCGTGTCCGGCGTCCACACCGCTTCCAGACTCAGGCCCTCGGCCAGCCGGTAGCTGGCGTCGAGCGCCCAGATCGGGATGCGCAGCTCGCTGAAGTCGGGCAGCACGAACTCGCGAAAGTCTTTGGGGTTGACGACGTCGGTGACGAAGACGCTGATGGCCTCGCCCCAGACGATCTGCTGACGGCCGATTCTCGCGTCGAAATCGCCGTGGCCGACGGCCAGCAGCGCCTCGCGCAGTGAGATGTCCGTCTTCTGATCGCGCTCGACGTTGGCGGGGTAGCGGTCGGTGGCGTCGAAGACGGCGTCGTACACGTCGCCCGGATCATGGAGCCGGTAGGCGAATTCCTCGGCGAGGCGGCCACGCAGCCGAAGCGCTGTGGCCCACGCGGGGCGATCCGTCTCGTCCGCGCCGGCCGACGCGGCCAGGCCCAGCAGCAGCGCCACCGCGATCACCACGCGGCGCATCTCAGTCCAGTGTCTTCATGTAGTTCTTGTCGAAGTACTTGTCGGGCAGGTTGCGGATGACGACCTCGCCGTAGTCGAGCACCGAGCGCCTGTCCTTGCGGATCGCGTCGGTGAGCGTCAGGCGCGTGGCCAGCGTGTGACCGGCGACGTCCCTGAAGTTCTCGAACGCGCCCGTCTTGAGTAATGTGCCGGTGCCGGCATAGAACTCCGCCTTCACCGGCCGGCGCCCGTCGCTGGCGACCCAGTACTTGATGACGGCGTACGTGACGTCCTTCGTCTTCGCGTTGAGATCCAGCACGTGGCAGGGGACGCCCTCGATGGCTTCTTCACCGCGGAGTGTCGCGTCGTAGTCCCCGGCGTAGTCGGCGCGCGCGATGTCACCGTTGGCGACCTGACCCACGAGCCGCTGCGAGAGCGGGATGCGGACCGGCTTGCCGGCGTCGGGCAGGTAGATCCACAGGTCGCGTCCGAGCGCGAGCAGCGAGCGCCCCACGCTGCGCGGCGGGGCGACGAACTTGACGAAGACGCGGCCGCCAGTCTTGGCGAACACCTCGAAGCCGTCGACCGAGGGCGCCTTCTTCGCCTCCTGGCTGGTGATGGTGATCTTCCACACGAAGCTGTCGGCCGGCCGCCGATAGCGATCCGCATCGGCCACGATGTCCGCCGCCTGATCGGCCCGCGCGGGGGCGACGGCGCCGAGCACGAGCATCGCGATCAGCGCGACGCCGAGCGCCGCGCGCCACTCGTCGCTGCGCCGGAAGCCCCGGACGCCGTACCAGATCGACCACGTTGTCAGCGCGGCTGTGAAGGGGACTCCGGTCAGGATATTGACGGCCACGATCACATCGACGTCGCGCCACGACAGCGTCAGCAGGCGCACGGCGCTGCGGAGCAGCAGGTAGGTGCCCCACGCGAACGACACGCGGGAGAAGACACGGCGAAAGGTAGCGGACGCCCTCATGGCCGGCGGAAACGCATACGTGTCCTGCGCGAAGATCCCTGCGAGCGGCCGGCCGAGCGCGACCGACACGATGAACGCGACGCCGTACACGCTGTTGGCGACGATCCCGGGCACGAAGTACGCGATCGGACTGCCTGTGGCGAACCCCGCCGCCGCCTGCGTCAGCGCGATGGTGAGGCCGAGCGCGGCGCCCAATCCCGCGCGCGCGTGCCGCCGTTCCCACACGAACGTCGCCAGGGCAAACGTCGTCGCGCCGAGGACTGCGGTCGTCAGGCCGACGAGCTTCCACCCCACGTAGAACACCAGGACCGGCCCGACGGCATCGCGGGCGAAGCGGGGGCCGCTGCTGAGCAGAAGTCGGAGGACGCTCACCTCAGACATGGCGGAGCGCCTCGACGACGTTGACGCGGGCGGCGCGCCACGCCGGATAGAGCGACGCGAGTGTGGCCGCGACGATCGAGAGCTGTGCGGCCTGCGCGAGCACCGCGGGCACGACGAAGATCTGCACGGTGAATCCACGTGTCGAGCCGGGCGGCGGCGGGAGCTGGATGCCGATGGCGGAGATCGCCTTTGCCAGCACGACGCCCAGCGCAAGGCCGGCGAGGGCGCCGAGCACACCGAGAACGAAGCCCTCGAGCACGAACATCGCGACCACGCCACGCCGTCGGGTTCCGAGGGCCATGACCGTGCCGATCTCCCGCGTGCGCTCGAAGATCGCCATCGTCATCGTGTTGGTGATGCCGAACACCACCATCACCGAGACGATGAGCGTGAGCACGGCGAAGATGCGCCCGAAGAGCTCGCGCACCTGGTGATATCGCAGCGCGAGGTCGTCCCACGTCCTGATCTCGAGATCGAGCCCGCGCTCGCGGATGAGCTGCTCGATCCGCGCGCGGACGGCCGCGGTGTTGTCGGTGGCGTCCAGGAGCAGCACGATCGATTGCACCTCGCCGCTCTCGAGGTCGAGAACACGCTGGGCCTCGGGCAGGCCCACGCGCAGAAAGCGATCGTCGTACGCCTTCTCGCCGGATTCCCAGACGCCGCGCACCTTGACGGCCAGCGCGTTGATGGCGCCGGCCTTCGTCGTGGTGAGCAGGGTGAGGTCATCACCCGGCTTCACGCCGAATGCGCGTGCGAGGCCGACGCCGAGGGTGACGCCGCGCGGATCGCGCGACGCCAGCTCGTTGCCGTCGACGATGACGGCCAGCGCGGACAGATTCATCTCGCCCTCGGGCACGACGCCGGCGCCGACGAAGGCCGTCGTCGTGTCGCCCGTGGAGACGAGGCCCGAAAAGCCCAGGCGTGCGGTCACCGTCCGCACGTGCGGCAGTCGCTGCAGCGCCTCGCGCAGCGCCGGATAATCCGCGATGAGGTAGTCGTACGGCGCGAGATTGCCCTTCTCGGAGTAGCCCTTGCGATAAATCTGGATGTGCCCGACCTGGCTGCGAATCGTAGACTCGCGGACGCCGAAATAGATGGAGTGCACGAAGCCCCCGAACACGATGATGGCGGCCGCACCGAAGCCCATCGCGGCCAGCGTGATCAGCGTGCGACGGCGATTGCGGAAGACGTTGCGGACGGCGAGCTTCGCGTAGAGCGCCATCGCTATCGAAGCCTCCCGTCCGAGATTTCCAGCAGCCGGTCGGCGACCGACATGATGCGCGGATCGTGGGTGGAGAAGACGAACGTGACCCGGCGCTCGCGGTTGAGGCTGCGCATCAGCTCGACGATGTCGCGCCCAGTGGCGCTGTCGAGATTGGCGGTCGGTTCGTCGGCCAGGACGAGCGCCGGCTCCCCGACGAGCGCCCGGGCGATCGCGACGCGCTGCTGCTGGCCGCCCGAGAGCTCCGGGGGCCGATGGCGGGCGCGATCACGCAGGCCGACCTGCTCGAGCGCGGCGGCGACGCGCGCGCGCCGGTCGCGGCCCTCGCGCGGATGGATCAGCAGCGGATACTCGACGTTTTCCCACGCGGTGAGCACCGGGATGAGGTTGAACGTCTGGAAGACGAACCCGAGCTTGCGCGCCCTCAGATCTGCGCGCGCGCCCGCCGACAGCGCGCTGACCGCCTCGCCGTCGATGCGGATCTCACCCGAGGTCGGCGTGTCGAGACAGCCGATGAGGTTGAGCAGCGTGGTCTTGCCGCTGCCCGACGGCCCCGCGATGGCCACGAACTCGCCCGTGGCCACGCTGAACGAGACGTCGTCGAGCGCGGTGACGCCGACGTTGCCCAGCCGATACGTCTTGCTCACGTGCTCGACCGCGACACGATCGTCCATCCGCGTCCCTCCCGGGCCGGGACTCGTCCGGCTCGCGCTCACGATGGGGCGCGGCGCCCGTGGTGTCCATGGTGATCGGACGACCGGCTACAAACAGGGGACGAACGGTCGGAAACGACGCATGAGTTGGTCCTCCTACTAGGTGGGGGGCCCCGAAATGGCCCCCCACACCCCCCAACGCTCGGAAGCGCCCCGGCGAAGCCGGGGCACTCCTCGGGAACGGGGACGGACGACGCACGAATCGATTACCGCCAACGCTCGGAGGCGCCCCGGCGAAGCCGGGGCACTCCTCGGGAACCCGCTTCCTGTTCCTAATCCGCGAGGTCGGAGGGGAGGCGGGGGCGTTCGGCGACGGTCAGCGTCATCTCGCGTTGCTGCCCCTCGCGCACCACGGTGATCTTCACGCGCTGGCCGACGCGTAGCGTTTTCACGCGCATGATGTAGTCCGAGTGGCTCCGGATCGGCGAGCCGTTGATGGCGGTGAGGATGTCGCCGCCGAGCAGGTATTCCTCGCCCTGGACGACGATCGAGAGATTGCCCCCGCGTACGCCGGCGCGATCCGCCGGCGAGCCGTCGTAGACCACCTCGACCAGATAGCCGGGCGTGACGGGCATGCGCACCACGACGCCGAGCCGGTTGTCGACGGCGCGGCCCTGCATGCCGAGCCACGGCCGCACGACGCGCCCGAGCTCGCGCAGATCGCGCAGGATGGACTTCGCGGCGTTGATCGGCACGGCGAAGCCGATCGATTGCGCGTCTTCGGAGATCAGCGTGTTGATCCCGACGACGCCGCCGCAGCGATCCACCAGCGGGCCGCCGGAGTTACCGGGGTTGATCGGCGCGTCGGTCTGGATCATGGGCTCGTCGGAGACACCGGGCAGCAGCCGGTTGAGTCCGCTCACGATCCCGCGCGTCATCGTCTGGTCGAGGCCGATCGGCACCGGGTCCAGGCCGAGGATGCGGGCCGGCGTCTTGTTGCCGGAGTCCAGCGTGACGGTGAGCGACGCGGCGCCGTCGACGACGTGGGCGTTGGTAAGGATCTGGCCGTCTTTGTCGATGATGACGCCGGAGCCGACGATCGTCTCGAAGCGGCGCTGCGGCTTGGCCTTGTTGATCTTCATCGCCTGGATCGAGACGACGGCGGGGGAGGTCCGCTCGAAGACGACCGCGAGCGGCTCCGCGCAGGGCTCGGCGCCGGCCGCCGTCGCGAGGACGAGCGTGGCAAGCACCGCAAGGCCGAGCCGCATAGAACCCGGATGATACACCAGTCGGTATAATCGGGACGATGCGTCCGTTTCTCGTCGCCACGCTGGTGCTCCTGCTCGCCGCCGCCGGCGCGTCCGCGCAGTCGTCGGCCGAGCGCGTGCTCGCCGCGACGCTCGAGAACGGTCTGCGCGTCCTGCTGCAGGAAGACCATCGCAGTCCCGTCGTCTCGTTTCAGATGTGGTATCGCGTCGGCTCGCGCAACGAAGCGCGCGGCGCGACGGGCATCGCGCATTTCCTCGAGCACATGATGTTCAAGGGCACGCCGACCTACGGACAGGGCCAGTTCGCGCGCCTGGTCGAGCAGAACGGCGGGCAGGACAACGCGTTCACCTCGCAGGACGTCACGTCGTACTACGTCAACATCGCGGCCGACAAGATCGACCTCGTGATCGAGCTCGAGGCCGATCGGATGCACAACCTGAAGCTCGACGCCAAGGACATCGCCTCCGAGCGCGAAGTGGTGATCGAAGAGCGGCGCACGCGCACCGAGGACGACCCAGGCGGGTTCCTCGGCGAGGAAGTCGGCGCGATCGCCTTCCGGAGCCATCCCTACGGCCCGCCGATCATCGGCTTCACGGAGGACATCAAGCGGATCACGCCGGAGGAGATCCGCGCTTTCTACAAGGCGTATTACATGCCGAACAACGCGATCCTGGTGGCCGCCGGCGATTTCAAGGCGGCCGAGGTGCTCGCAAAGATCCGCGCGAAGTTCGGCAAGATCCCTCGAGGCACGCCGCCCCCGCCGGTGCTGGCCGTCGAGCCGCCGCAGAACGGCGAGCGCCGTGTGATCGTGAGCAAGCAGGCGCAGCTGCCGATCGTCTATCTCGGCTATCACGTCCCGAACCAGAAGTCCGGCGACGCGTTTGGGCTGGAGATGCTCTCGTCCATCCTCTCCGAGGGCCGCGCCTCGCGACTCTACAAGCGGCTCGTCTACCAGCGGCAGATCGCGCTGGAGGCGGGCGGCGACTACAACTACTTCTCGCAGGACCCCAATCTGTTCTGGTTCTGGGCCACGCCGATGCCGGGGCAGACGCCGGAGTCGATGGAGAAGGCGCTGTTGGCCGAGATGGAGACGCTCAAGACGGAGCCGGTGACCGAGGAGGAGCTGCAGCGCGCGAAGAACCAGGTGGAGGCCGCGTTCGTCTTCCAGGAGGATTCCGTGCATCGCCGCGCGTCGCTGCTCGCGCGCTTCGAGCTGATCGGCGGCTACGCCGACAAGGACCGCTTCGTCGAGCGCCTGCGCGCGGTGACCGCGGCCGACGTCCAGCGCGTGGCTCGCACCTACTTCTCCGACGACAAGAAGAATGTCGGCGTCCTCCTGCCGCGGCCGTGATGCGCTCATGAGGCCGCGACGCCTGCCCGCGCTGCTCGTCGTGCTGGCGCTGTTGCTGGCGGCTTCCGCCGGCGCCGCCAAGCCGATCGCGCACCGCGAGGTGCTGCCGAACGGCATCGTGCTGCTGGTGGCAGAGCGCCCGGCGATCCCGATCGTCGTCGTCCGCACCTTCGCGCACGCAGGCGCCGTGCTCGATCCGCCCGACCGCGCCGGTCTCGCCAATCTCACGGGCGCCCTGTTGACGCGCGGCACCGCCAAGCACAGCGGGCCCGAGCTCGACAGCGCGATCGAGTTCGTGGGCGGCAGCCTCTCGGCGGGCGCCGCACGCGACGGCCTCACCGCGTCGCTGTCGGTGCTCAAGAAGGACGTCGGCCTCGGCCTCGATCTGCTGGCCGAGGTGCTGCTGACGCCGACGTTCCCCGACGACGAGCTCAAGCGCAAGGCGGCGCAGATCCAGGCGGCCATCAAGCGCTCGGAGGAAGATCCGGGCACCGTCGCCGGGCGCGCGCTGGCGAAGCTGGTCTTCCCGAGCCATCCGTACGGCGTGCCGGTCGAGGGAACGGTGGAGTCGGTCGGCAAGCTCACGCGCGACGACGTGGTGCGTTTTCACCGCGGCTACGTTCGTCCCGACACGACGATCATCGCCGTCGTCGGCGCCGTCACCGTGGACGAGGCGCGGCGGGAGATCGTCGCGCGCTTCGGGGGCTGGAAGGCGCCCGCCGAGCCGCCGCCGACCGTGTCCTCCGTTACTCCGGGCGCCACGCCCCAGACGCAGGTCATCGAGAAGGAGCTGACGCAGGCGACGATCCTGTTGGGTCGGCAGGCGATTCGGCAGACCGATCCCGACTATTTCCCGCTGACGGTGGGTTCGTACGTCCTCGGCGGCGGCTCCGCGTCGCGGTTGTATTCGCGCGTGCGCGAGGAGGGCGGACTGGCCTACGCCGTCTACTCCTACGCCAATCCGGCGCGGTATGGCGCCTCGTTCATCGTCTCGGCGCAGACCCGAACGGCCGAGGTGCCGAAGGTCGTCGAGATCATGCGCGAGGAGCTGGCGCGGATGACACGTGAGCCGGTGACCGAGCGTGAGCTCAAGCTGGCCAAGGACTACCTCATCGGCAGCTTCCCGCTGCGGCTCGACACCACCTCGAAGGTGGCCGATTTCATCGTCGCCGTCGAGGAGCAGGGGCTCGGACTCGACTACGCCGATCGATACAAGGAGCGCGTGGCGAAGGTCACCGCCGCCGACGTGCAGCGCGTGGCGGCGAAGTATTTCGCGCCGGACACGTTCAATCGCGTGGTCGTCGGCGCCCCCAAGCCGTGAGGCGCGCGCTCGTGGCGCTCGCGATGATCCTGCCGCTGGGCGGGCTCGGCCTGGCGCCGGTGCCGGCGGCGGGGGCGGCGCTCACGCTCGACGAGAACGGCCGCCGCGAGGCGATTCGCGTCGGCGAGAAGAGCGTCGGCAACGAGACCTTCGACACCGAATGGAAGGTGAAGGGCGCCGGCGCCGACGCGGTGAGCGTGCTGACGCCGTTTCACCGTCTCGTCATCGCCGCGCGCCACGCGACCTACAGCGGCAAGCCCCTCAAGCCCACCGAGCCCGACAAGCTGCTCAAGGAGAATCGCGACCGCCTCGTGCTGCTGGCCGAGCTGCATGGCAAGAGCGAGAGCTTCGCGCGCGGCTACGCGCCGCGCCTGCTCGTGGGCGACCGGGAGATCAAGCCGACATTCGTGCAGAACGAGCGCACGGCCCAGCGTCAGGACGACGGCCGTTATCTCGCACGCTGCGTCTACGGTTTTCCCACCCGTGACATCAACGGGCGCGGCCCGGCGACGCTGATCGTCGCGGACGCCGACGGGCGCGACGTGAGCCGGTTCGCCATCGACCTCGGCAAGATGCGCTGACCTCGGAGGCCTCCCGGCCGTCGAATTCTGCGCGGAAATCGCCCCGCTTCCTTCGACAATAGACTCGTCGATGAAACCCCACGGCTGGCTCGGTCTTGCCATCATCCTCGGCGCCGAGGCCGCGCTGTTCGGCGGCCAGCCGCTCGTCGCACACTGGTTCACGCCGATCGTGTGGACGGGATATGTGCTCTTCGTGGACGCGCTGGCCGCGTGGCTGACCGGACGCTCCTATCTCACGACCGATCGCGTCGAGGGCGTGCTCCTGGCGCTGACGTCGATCGCGTGCTGGTGGCTCTTCGAACTCTACAATTCGCCGCGATTCTGGCGTGGCGGCACGCAGAGTGCCGGGCTCTGGTGGCACTACCATGGCCTCGAGCCGAACCCATTCTTGAGGAGAGTCGGCTACGACTGGGCGTTCGCCACGATCTTTCCCGCGCTGTTCCTCACGGCGACGGTGTTGCGCACCACGGTCTTTCGCCGCATGTTCGTACGACCGGCGCACCGGCCGTCACGCGAAGTGCACCACCTGCTCGTCGCCGCCGGCGTCCTCGCTGCCGCACTGCCGCTGGTGCTCGTCTCCGCCTGGCTGGTGCCGCTCGTTTGGGTGGCGTTCGCGCTGCTGCTCGAGCCGCTCAATTCGCGCGCCGGCCGTCCATCGTGGCTCGCCGATCTTCGCGGCGGAAACGCGTCGCGGCTGTTCGGACTCCTCGGGGCCGGCCTCGTCTGCGGCGTGCTCTGGGAGTTCTGGAACTACTGGGCGGCGACCAAGTGGACGTACACCGTGCCGTACGTCGGCGGCGTGAAGATCTTCGAGATGCCCGTCCTCGGCTACCTCGGCTTCCCCGCCTTCGCCCTCGAGTGCTTCGCGATGTACCACTGGCTCCGAGGTCTCCTGCGCGCAGCCCCCGCTCCTCCACTGCCTTAATCGCGGAGTCCTGGGCAAGCGTCACCGCGTGGGGTGGCGGTGCGGCGCGGGGCGGGCGCGGCCACGTTCGACCACGCAAATCGACACTGCGGTGCGCCTGTCATGGGGCACCGATTCCTAGCCGGGTCCGACGCATTGCCCGAAACACGCCTCTCACGAGGCCGCGCCCGCCCCGCGCCGCACCGCCGCCCCACACGCCGGCGCGTCGCGGCGCCGATGCTATACTCGACGCTCGCAATCGCGACCCGCGTCCACACGTTCAGGAGGTCCCGCATGAAAGCCATCCGCATCCACACGCCCGGCGGTCCCGAAGTGATGAAGCTGGAGGACGTGCCCGAGCCTCAACCGAAGGCGGGCGAGGCGATCGTCAAGATCGACGCCGCCGGCTTGAACTTCATCGACGTCTATCAGCGCAGCGGTCTCTACAAGCTCGACATGCCGCTGACGCTCGGCCTCGAGGCGGGCGGCACCGTCACCGCCGTCGGTCCCGGTGTGACCGAGGTGAAGGTCGGCGACAAAGTCGCGTACACCGGCGTGCCGGGCGCGTACGCGCAGTACGCGGCCGTGCCGGCCGCGCGGCTGGTCGTGCTGCCGCAGGGCGTGTCGACCAAGCAGGGCGCGGCGATCATGCTGCAGGGCATGACCGCGCACTATCTCGCGTGCTCCACGTATCCGTTGAAGAAGGGTGACACCTGTCTGGTGCACGCCGCGGCGGGCGGCGTCGGCCTGATCCTCTGCCAGATCGCGCGCCTGCGCGGTGCGAAGGTGATCGGCACCGTGTCCACCGAAGAGAAGGCCAAGCTCGCGCGGGAGGCCGGCGCCGACGAGACGATCCTCTACACGCGGCAGGACTTCGCCGCGGAAGTGAAGCGCATCACCGGCGGCAAGGGCCTGCAGGTCGTCTACGACTCCGTTGGCAAGGACACGTGGGAGGGCAGCATCAACTGCCTGGCGCCTCGCGGGCTCATCGCGCTCTACGGACAGTCGAGCGGCCCTATTGGCATGATCGATCCCCAGATCCTCAACACCAAGGGCTCGCTGTTCCTGACGCGTCCGAGCCTCAACGTCTACATCGCCACGCGCGAGGAGCTGCAGCAGCGCGCCGGCGAGCTGTTCGGCTGGATCCGCGAGGGCAAGCTGAAGCTGCGCATGGAGTTCGAGTTCCCGCTCAAGGACGCCGCCGAAGCGCACCGCGCGCTGGAGGGCCGCAAGACGACCGGCAAGGTGCTGCTCATTCCGTGAACGTCGCGCAGCTGCTCGAGCGCGCCGCCCTCTATCACGCCGAGCGGACTGCGCTCATGGCCGGCGACCGGCGCTGGACCTACCGCGAGATGGACACCGCCGTGTCCGCGCTCGCGGGCGGCCTCGCCGGTCTCGGTCTGCATTGCGGTGATCGACTCGGCCTGCACCTGCCCAACTGGCCGGAGTTCGCGCTCGCCTACTACGCGGCGCAGAAGTGCGGGCTGGTGCCGCTGTCGCTCAACGTCACGTACAAGGCGGAGGAGATCGAGTACATCGTCGGCGACGCCGAGCCGACGGCCATCATCACCGCCGACCCCGTCTCGGCCAACCTGCCTTCGCGGGATCGGATGCCGTCGGTGCGCCATCTGCTCAACGCCAAGGACCTCGCCTCGCTCCGCGGCGCCCCGCGGCGCGCGCTCGACCTGGATCGCGAGTCGACGGCGGCGATCCTCTACACCTCGGCGACGACGGGCAGGCCGAAGGGCGTGATGCTCACGCACGCCAACATCGTCTCCAACGCGTACGCGACCGTGCACCACCTGAAGATGACGGCCGAGGACCGCGGGCTGTGCGCGCTGCCGATGTTCCACTGCTTCGGCCAGAACGCCATCATGAACTCGCTCGTCACGGCGGGCGGCACGATGATCATGCACGAGCGGTTCGTCCCCGACGCGTTCGTGGACGCCATCGCCGCGCACCGGATCACGATCTTCTACGCCGTGCCGACGATGTACATCCTGTTTCTCGCCATGGAGCGGCCGCTCGACTTCGCCTCCGTGCGGCTGTATTTCTCGGCGGCGGCCATCCTGCCCACGGACGTCGAGCGCCGCTGGCACGAGCGCTTCGGGCGCTGGATCCAGCAGGGCTACGGCCTCACCGAGACGTCGCCGTTCGCGTCGTACAACCACGACGTGGCCTTCAAGCCCGGCTCCGTCGGCACGCCGATCGAGAACGTCGAGATGAAGATCGTCGACCTCGAGGGCCGGGAGGTCGCCGACGGCGAGCGCGGCGAGATCGTGATCAAAGGGCCCAACGTCATGAAGGGCTATTTCGGCAACGCCGCGGCCACCGCGGAGGCGATCCGCGACGGCTGGTTTCATTCCGGCGACATCGGCTACCGCGACGCCGACGGCTATTTCTTCATCGTCGACCGCGTGAAGGACATGATCAACGTCTCGGGCTTCAAGGTCTTCCCGCGCGAGGTGGAGGAGGTGTTGTTCCGTCACGCGGCGGTCAAGGAGGCCGCCGTGGTCGGCGTCCCCGATGCCGTGCGCGGCGAGGCCGTCAAGGCGTTCGTCGTGCTCGCCGAGGGGACGCACGCGAGCATCGAGGAGTTGCAGATGCTGTGCCGCGCCGCCATCGCAGACTACAAGGTGCCGGGCCGCATCGAGTTCGTGCGCGCACTGCCGAAGAATCCCACCGGCAAAATTCTCAAGAAAGACCTGCGCGCGCGCGCAGACCGGATAGAATGATCCAATGATCCGAGGAGGTGCACGATGAGACGATCCACGCTTGCGCTCGCGGCGCTCACGCTCGCGGCGCTGCTCGCCCTGCAGGCCGGCGACGCGCTCGCGCGTGCGGGCGGCGGGGGCAGTCGCGGCTCCCGCTCGTCGTCCGCGCCCGCGCGCCCGGCGCCGATGTCACCCAGCAATCCGTCGAGCCCGTCGCGCTCGCTGAGCTCACCGACGTCGCCCACGTCCACGCCGCAGCCGGCGCGCGGTGGCTGGTTCGGCGGGATGATGGGCGGCCTTGCCGGCTTCGCGCTCGGCGGGCTGCTCGGCAGCATGCTGTTCGGCGGCTTCGGTCACGGCTTCGGCGGTGGGATCGGGCTGCTCGAAATCATCCTGATCGGCGGCGGCCTGTTCCTGCTGTTCCGGTTCATGAGCGCACGGCGTGCCGCGCAGCCGGCATATGCGACGGCCGGCGCTCCGTACGCCGGCGGCGGCTATGCGGGAGGCGGCGTGCAGGACGTCACGGCACCCGAGCCGTCGGCGGTCGCCAGCGAACTCGATCGCGGGCTCGCTCATATTCGCTCGATGGATTCGACGTTCGATCCCGGCGTCGTCAGCGACGCCGCGCGTGGTCTCTTCGGTGACGTGCAGCGCGCGCTCACGGCGCGCGACATGAGCCCGGTGAGCGCGCGAGTCACGTCGCGAATGTACACGGAGCTCACGAGCCAGTGCGATCGCCTGCGGGCCGCCCGCCAGAGCAACCGCATGGAGGGGGTCAACGTGCGGAGGAGCGAGGTGACCGAGGCCTGGCAGGAATCCGGTCAGGACTTCGTCACCGTGTACCTCGCCGGCTCGCTCGTCGATTACACCGTGGACGATACGACGGGCGCGCTGGTCGACGGCGCGAAGACGCCGCAGGAGTTCGAGGAGTTCTGGACGTTCACCCGTCCCGTCGGGCCGAATCCGTGGAGGTTGTCGGCCATCCAGAGCGCCTGATCGTCGGCGCAGCCTCGTGAGCCGGGCGTTGAAATGGCTGGTCGGCGTCGTCGCGGCGCTGGTGCTCGTCGTCGTGGCGGCGCTGATCGCCGTGCCGTTCCTCGTCGACACGCTGCGCGTGCAGGCCCTGATCGCGTCCAACGCCTCGCAGGCGCTCGGACGCCCCGTGAAGTTCCGCTCGATGTCGATCTCTGTCCTGCCGTTGCCCGCCGTCGCGCTGCACGGTCTCGAGATCGCCGAGGATCCACAGTTCGGCACGACGCCGTTCGTGCAACTGGAGACCGGCAAGGTGCGGCTCAAGCTCGGGCCGCTGCTCACCGGCCGGGTCGAGCTCGGCGACATCGAGCTGAAGAAGCCGGTCATCACCGTCGTCCAGGCGGCTGACGGCCGCATGAACATCTCGACGCTCGGCACGGGTGCGCGCGAGCCCAAACCCGGCGAGCGGCCGCCGCGCGGCGGTGGCGGCGGCACGGGCGCGGCCGGGGCGCTGGCGTCGAAGATCTCGATCGACCACGGCACCGTCGCCTACATCGCGCACGCCAAGGGCGGCGTCACGTCGCAATACCGCGTGGAGGATCTCGATCTCACGCTGACGGGTGGCGGCCCGCAGATCGCCTTCAAGAGTGACTTCAAGGTGAAGCCCGGCGACCTCGCCGTGAAGGTCGCCGACGGCCAGGTGGCGCTCAACGGCGGCAAGCCGCTCACGGACGCGCAGCTGCGCGGCGTGGTCACGATCGACGGCAAGGACATCGGCGATCTCGCCAAGAACGCGCTGGGGCCGACGCCGGTCTTCGGCGGCGCCCTCAAGGGCAAGCTCGCGCTGTCGGGAACGCTCGGCGCGCCGGCGGTCAGCGGTGACATCGAGGTCACCAAGCCGTCGGTCACGCAGGGGCAGCCGACGTGTCCCGAGCCCAAGCGCCGCACGCTGACGCTCGGCACGCTCAAGCTCAATGCCGGCTATCGCGATCAGGTGCTCGCGTCGCGCCCGCTGACGACATCGCTCGGTGAGGGGACGATCACGGGGCAGCTGTCGCTGTCGCTCGGGCCGGGCATGCGCACGCAGATCAGCGACCTCGGCATCAAAGCGGTGCCGCTCGAAAAGGTGCTCGTCGACTATCTCTGCGACGGCTACGCGATCACCGGGCCGCTCGACCTCGCCGGCGGCGCGACGTTCAGCGCGCAGGATCTCTGGCACACGCTCTCGGGGCCGGGGACGCTCAAGATCGGCCACGGCAAGGTGGTCGGCCGGCAGGCGCTCGCGCTGCTGTCCGGCATCGTCCGCGTCGGCGGCGCCGTCTCCGCGCTGCTGAGCAACGACTTGCCGAACCTGGGCGACTCACCGCTCGAGTTCGAATCGATCACGGGCACCTACCAGATCGTGAACGGCGTCATCACCACGCGCGACCTCCTCTATACGAGCAAGCCGATGAAGGTCGCCATCGCCGGCTCCTTCGGCTTCGCCACGCGCAACATGGACCTCGACATGACGATTTCCCACGGGCGCGGCGACCTCAAGGCGAAAGTCACCGGCAACGCATCGTCGCCCTCGATCCGCGTGAACCCGGCCACGATCCTGCGCGACGTCGACAAGGGGAAGATCGACAAGGGCCTCGGCGACCTGTTGAAGAAGATCAAGTGACACACGAAGGGCTTACGGCCATCGCCGTAAGCCCTTCGTGTGCTGGTCGCGTCGAGCGCGCGCTACATGCTGCCGATCGGGCCGCAGAACACGTAGGTGGAGGCTTCCTGCGCGGACTTGTGGCCGTTGATCGCGTAGCCGCCCTTCTCGAGGCTGTCGAGCGAAGCGTTGACGGTCGTCTCGGACTTGCCGTTCACGAGCGGCGACAGCGGATAGGTCGGCTTGGGATCGAGCTTGTCGCAGCTGCCCTTGTGGATGTGCACGGGCTGCGAGACGCCCGAGGGCCCGCCCTTGACGTCGAGCACAACCTTCGTCTGGTTGTCGCCGGCTTTCGTGAGCGTTGCCGTCCCCGATTCGCCCGAGTTGTTTTGCGGATTCAGTTTGGCGGACCCGGAGTCCGCGGCAAAGACCAACGACGTGACACCCACCAGCAGCGTTCCGAGCACGAGGGCGAGAACCTTTCCACGAGCACCCATTTGCCGACCTCCTGGAGAAAATTGACCGCGACAGCTAAACCGTACATCCGCCGTAAAGGTTCCTCAGCGGCGTGTGAGTAAGAACGCCACGAGGTCGTCGAGCTGCGCCGGTGCCAGCGACTGGCCGAACGTCTTCGGCATCACGCTCTGGCCGTCCGCCTGACGATAGGACGGCCCGGGCACGATGTAGGCGTTGGGATCGACGATCGACTCGCGGATATAGCCGGCGGCATCGGTGGCGTGGCCGTGGTAATCCGGCTGGAGGATGATGCGCGCCGCTTCGGTGGCGATGTTGCCGAGGTTGGGGCAGATGTCGCCGCCAGGCCACGGACGACTGATGTCGTGGCAGGAGGCGCAGGGCAGCGTCTCGTACAGCGTGGCGCCACGCGCGGCATCACCGGGCGCAACGGCGTGGCGCGCCGGCCACCGCCAGACAGCGTAGAGGCCGACGAGGATGACGGCGATCACGATAACGGCAGGACCCGCACGAAGAATCCATCGGCGGCGTTCGATGCCCATGTGTCCTATCGGCTCGCGCTGAAGCGGCCGCCTCCGAGTTTCCCCGCGTCGACCAGTCGCACGAAGAACACGTAGAGCGCATCGTACGCCCGATAGCGGGCCTCGCCGAGGCGCCGCACGGTCTCCTCGCGCAGCGCGCGATACATCGCCAGGCGCTGCTTCAAGATCGCCCGCCACTCGTCGGTGAGATCCTCGACTTCGACGGCACGGAAGCCCGCGCGCCCGAGCAGCGTGCGATACCCGTCGAGCGACTGCAGCGTGACCGCGGCCATCCAGTCCTCGAGCCGCGCGCGCTCGAGGTCACCGAGCCCCGGATGCGTGACCCAGTCGGTGAAGGCGAACCGGCCGCCGGGAACGAGCACGCGGTGCGCCTCCGCGAGCACGGCGGACTTGTCGGCGACGTGAAGCAGCGCCTCCTGGCTCACGCAGGCGTCGAATCGCGCGGCGGCGAACGGCAGCGCTGTGGCGTCACCGCGCACCACCGTCACCGCATGCTGCAGACCGACGCGGCGCGTGAGCCGCGCCATTCCGCTCGCGCGCCCCGTGTTCAGCTCGACTCCGACCACGCGGCAGCCACGGCGCGAGGCGAGGAACCGCGCGGGACCGCCCAGGCCGGCACAGATGTCAAGGACGCGGGAGCAAGCGCTGATGCCGGCACGGCGCGCCAGGGCGTCGACGGCGCCGAGGCCGCCGTAGTGATCCTGGTCGAAGGGAAACAGGTCGTCCGCGGTGAGCGTCCCGTCGATGCCGCCGCGCGCGCGCCCCACGGCGTCGAGCACCTGGCCTTCGCTGATCGGATGCTGGTCGTAGAAATCGATGATTCGCATGGCCGCCTTGGTTGAAGCGTCCAGGCTTCCATGATACAAACCAACCGTTTCGACCTCACCCCCCGCGAGGAGATTGACGCCATGAGTACCGTCAACAAGGCCGGCCTCGAGGACGTCGTCGTCTCGACGTCGGACATCTGTTTCATCGACGGGCGCGAAGGGCGCCTGATCTACCGCGGCTACGACGTCGACGATCTCGCGGCGCAGTCCACGTTCGAAGAGGTCGTCTATCTCCTCTGGTACGGCGCGCTGCCGACGAAGAAAGAGTACGACGCGTTCTACAAGACGCTGAGCGCGACGGCCACGCGCAAGCTGCCGCCCAAGCTGGTGGCGCTGCTGCGCGGGCTGCCGAAGAAGACGACGCCGATGGAGGTGTTGCGCACCGGCGTCTCGGCGCTCTCCGCGTTCGATCCCGACGATCCCGACAACTCGCGCGAGGCCGAGATCCGCAAGGCGATGCGGCTGACGGCGCAAATGCCCACGCTCGTCGCCGCCTGGGAGCGCATCCGCCGCGGCAAGGCGCCGATCGCGCCGAACCCGAAGCTGAACCTCGCCGCGAACTTCCTCTACATGATGTCCGGCAAGAAGCCGACCGAGCTGGCCGCGAAGACCTTCGACGTCGCGCTGATCCTGCATGCCGACCACGAGTTCAATGCCTCGACGTTCGCGGCGCGCGTGACGGCGGCCACGCTGTCCGACATGTATTCGGCGATCACCTCGGCCATCGGCGCGCTCAAGGGCCCGCTGCACGGCGGCGCCAACGAGCAGGTCATGATCATGGTCGACAAGATCAAGGACCCCGCGAAGGCCGAGGCATGGATCCGCAAGGCCATCGCCGACAAGGCGCGGATCATGGGCTTTGGCCACCGCGTCTACCGGGTCGAGGATCCGCGCGCCAAGCACCTGCGCCGGCTGGCGGCCGAGCTCGGCCGGCAGGCGGGCGATGAGAGTAAGGTCAAGATCCTCAATACCGTGGCGCGCGTGATGACCGAGGAAAAGCACATCTATCCGAACGTCGATCTCTACTCCGGCGCCGGCTACGCGGCCATGGGGATTCCGACCGACCAGTTCACGCCGATCTTCGCGATGAGCCGCGTGGCGGGCTGGGCGGCCCACGTGCTGGAGCAGCACGGCAACAACCGCCTCATCCGTCCGCGCGCGGAGTACACGGGCGCGACGCGCGCGACGTACGTGCCGATCTCGCAGCGCTAGGAGCCCCCGCCGTGCCGGCTCTCGGCGTCGGCATCGTCGGCGCGCGCTTCGCGGCCGACCTGCACGCCGTCAACTACCGTTCCCTGATTCCCGCGCGCGTCCGGCTGGCGGCCGTCTGCGCGCGCACGCGGGCCGACGTCGAGAAGTTTGCCGAGCACCACGGCATCCCGCGCGTGTTCACCGACGTGCGCCAGCTCGTCGAGTGCCCCGACGTCGACGTCGTCGACGTGTGCTCGACCACCGACAGCCACCACGAGGTCGCCATCGCCGCCGCGCGCGCGGGCAAGCACGTGATCGTCGAGAAGCCGCTGACCGGATTCTTCGGTCCCGCCGACGTCGACCGCGGGCGCATGCTCGACACCGCTCTGCGCAACGCCGACGCGGTGCTCGAGGCGGTGGCCACGGCCGGCGTCACGCTGTGCTACGCGGAGGATTTCGTCTACGCGCCGCCGGTGGCCAAGCTGCGGCGGCTGCTCGACGTCAGCGGCGGCGCGATCATGGAGCTGCGCGCGGAGGAGAGCCACTCCGGCTCGCATGCGGCCTACGCGCGCCGCTGGCAGGCCGCGGGCGGCGGCGCGCTGCTGCGCATGGGCAGTCATCCGGTGGGTGTCGTGCTGCACCTCAAGCACTACGAAGGC